>JANOAZ010000359.1:0-36538 GCA_031411395.1 Chthoniobacteraceae bacterium | reverse complement strand
CGGCCCGAGTCCGTCGCTGCGTCGATGGGAGCCGCCGTCACCGCCTTCGCCGAGGCTTACGCCAAACACCAACCCGACCTTCTGCTCGTGATCGGCGACCGTTTTGAAATGCACGCCGCCGCCCTCGCCGCGCTGCCAATGCGGGTTCCCGTTGCTCACGTCCACGGCGGCGAACTCACCTTCGGCGCCATCGACGATGCACTGCGGCACTCCATCACTAAACTCTCGCACCTGCACTTCGCCGCCACCGCGGAATACGCCGCGCGCATTCGCCAGATGGGCGAGGAGCCGTGGCGCATCACGGTCTCTGGCGCGCCGGGTCTCGACAACCTCGCCGACATCGAACTCGCCCCACTCGCCGACTTCGCCGCGCGTCACGCGCTTCCGCTCGCACAACCTCCCGTGCTCGTCACTTTCCACCCAGTGACACTCGAACACGACCGCACCGAGTGGCACATCGCCGAACTGCTCGCCGCGCTCACCGCGTTCGATGTCCCGATCCTCTTCACCCTGCCGAATGTGGACACCGGCCATCAGTCGATCATCCGCGCGCTCCGCGAATTCGTCGCGCAGCGGGCGAATGCCCACCTCGTCGCGAACCTCGGCACGCGCGACTACTTCAGCGCGATGTCCTGGTCGCTCGCGATGGTCGGCAATTCTTCGAGCGGGATCATTGAGGCCGCTTCGTTCAAGCTCCCCGTCGTGAACCTCGGCAACCGCCAGGCCGGCCGCACCCGCGCGGCGAACGTCATCGACTGCGCGCACGAACGCGCGTCCGTCGCCGCCGCGATCCACCGCGCACTCGACGCAAAATTCCGCGCGACCCTCGCCGGCCTGCGCAATCCCTACGGCGACGGCCACGCCGCCGAGCGCATCGTCTCGCGATTGCAGGAGGTGGAGTTGGGGCCGGCGCTGCTCACCAAGAAATTCGTCGATCTCCCCGTCCTACGATGAACTTCCCCGACTTCTGCCTCACCCCGGATCGCACGATTCGCGACGCCATCGCGACGATCAACCGCAACCGCAAAGGCATCGCCCTGCTCACCGACGCCGGGCATCACCTGCTCGGCACGGTCACCGACGGCGACATCCGCCGCGCGATGCTCGCGAGCATTTCCCTCGACGCGCCGGTGGGCGAGTTGCTCGCGCGGAAAGTGGAGCGCTACGTCCATCCCGTCACCGCGCCCGCAGACGCCAGCGACGCGACCTTGCTGCACCTCATGCACGAGCACGTTGTCCTCCAGATTCCGTTGCTCGACCCCGAGGGCCGGATCGTCGATCTGGCGACCATGGAAGATCTGCTCGGCGAAGAGCCGCTGCCGATGCAGGCGGTGATCATGGCCGGCGGCTTCGGCAAGCGCCTGCGCCCGCTCACCGAAGATCTGCCCAAGCCGATGCTGCCGGTCGGCGATCGTCCGCTCATGGAGCGCACCATCGAGCAACTGCGCAGCGCCGGCATCCGCCGCGTGAACGTGACCACGCATTACCTCTCCGAAAAAATCAGCGACCACTTCGGCGACGGCGCGGCGTTTGGCGTGGAGTTGAATTACGTCAGCGAAGAAACCCCGCTCGGCACCGCCGGGGCGCTCGGACTCCTCGCCGCGCCCAATGAACCGCTGCTCGTGATCAACGGCGACGTCCTTACCCGCGTGAACTTTCGCGCCATGCTCGCCTACCATCGCGAGCACCGCGCCGAGCTCACCGTCGGCGTGCGCGAGTTCATCATGCAGGTGCCGTATGGCGTCGTGGATGCGGAGGGCGGCAACGTCACCGCGGTGCGGGAGAAGCCCGATGTCCATTTCCTCGTCAATGCCGGCATCTACCTGCTCGAGCCGTCGGTCTATCAATTCATCGAGCCCGGCGCGCGCGCCGACATGCCGGATCTCATCCACCGCCTGCTCGACGCCAAGCGCGTGGTGAGCAGCTTCCCGATCCACGAATACTGGCTCGATATCGGCAAACACGACGACTACCTGCGCGCGCAGGCCGACGCCAGCGAGGGAACTTTCGACTTATGAACTGGAACGGAAAATCGGTGCTCGTCACCGGCGGTGGGGGCTTCATCGGCAGCCACCTTGTGGAAAAACTCGTCACGCTCGGCGCGAAGACGCGGGCGCTCGTGCATTACAATTCGCGCGGGACGTGGGGCTGGCTCGACCAGTCGCCGTTGGCGAAGGACGTGGAAGTCATCGCGGGCGACATCGGCGATCCCGATAGCGTCGCCACCGCCACGCAGGGCGCGGAGATCGTCTTCCACCTCGCGGCGCTGATCGCCATTCCCTACAGCTACACCGCGCCGGAATCGTATGTGCGCACCAACGTGCAAGGCACGCTCAACGCCCTGCAAGCCGCGCGCCGATTTGGCGTCAGCCGCTTCATTCACACCTCCACCAGCGAGGTCTATGGCACCGCGCGCGAGGTGCCGATCAGGGAGACGCATCCGCTGCAAGGCCAGTCGCCGTATTCCGCGAGCAAGATCGGCGCGGACAAAATCGCGGAGTCCTTTCAATGTTCGTTCGGCGTGCCGGTGGTGACGATTCGCCCGTTCAATACCTACGGCCCACGGCAGTCGGCGCGCGCGGTCATTCCCACGATCATCACCCAGCTTTTGGAAGGCGCGGGCGTGGTGAAGCTCGGCAGCCTGCATCCCACGCGCGACTTGAATTTCGTCGCGAACACGGTCGAGGGATACATCGCCGCCGCCGAGCCCGACGCCGCGATCGGCGAGACTTTCAACCTCGGCTCGAATCGCGAGATCACCATCGGCGACCTCGCGCAGTTGCTCATCCAGCTCGTCGGCACGGAGGCGAAGATCGAATCCGAGAGCCAGCGCATCCGCCCCGCAAACAGCGAGGTCGAGCGGCTCCTCGCGGACAACCTGAAAGCCAAAAAGCTGCTCGGGTGGACGCCGCGCGTCTCGCTCGAAGACGGCCTGCGGCAGACCATCGAATGGCTCCGCGAAAACCGGCATTGGTATCGCAGTGGCATCTATGCGCAATGAACCCGGAGCCCCGCCGGATGCGGGGTTCGTTCCGCTCTGCGTCCCGCTCGTCCGGGGCAATGAGTGGAACTACGTGAAGGAGTGCCTCGACACCGGCTGGGTGTCGTCGGTCGGCAGCTACGTCGATCGCTTTGAGCGCGAACTCGCCCAGCGCGCCGGCACCCCGCACGCGGTCGCGACGGTGAATGGCACGTCCGCCTTGCACATCGCGCTGCTCGTCGCCGGCGTGCAGCCGGATGACGAAGTGCTCGTCTCCACGCTCACCTTCATCGCGCCGGCGAATGCGATCCGTTACGCGGACGCCTGGCCCGTCTTCATCGATGCGGACCCGGACTACTGGCAGATGGCCCCCGCGCGCGTCGCCGAGTTTCTCCGCGAACGCTGCGAGCGCCGCGACGGCGTGCTGCGTAATCGGCGGACCGGCCGGCGGGTGAAGGCGATCGTGCCCGTGCACATTCTCGGTCATCCCGTGGACATGGACCCGATCCTCGCGCTGGCGCGGGAGTTCGATCTGACCGTCATCGAAGACGCGACCGAAAGCCTCGGCGCACGTTATCGCGGGCAGACCGTGGGTGCGCTCGGCGACCTCGCGTGCTTCAGCTTCAATGGGAACAAGATCATCACCACGGGCGGCGGCGGCATGATCACGACCGCAAACGCCGAGTGGGCGCAGAAGGCAAAGTATCTCACCACGCAGGCCAAGGACGATCCGCTCGAATACGAGCACCACGAGATCGGATACAACTACCGGCTCACGAACCTCCAGGCCGCGATGGGCTGCGCGCAGCTCGAACAACTCGACGCCTACATCGCCAGCAAACGCGAAACCGCGCGCGTGTATGCGGACGCGTTCGCCGACCTCCCCGGCATCACCCCGTTGCCGCACGCGCCGTGGGCGGAGAGCATCGACTGGATGTTCACCATCCGCGTGGATGCGGACGCCTTCGGCATGGACAGCCGCGCGCTCCTGCGCCGGCTCGAAGCCGAGAAGATCCAATCCCGCCCGCTCTGGCAGCCGATGCACCGCTCCCCGGCGCACGCCGGCGCCGAGGCCGTCGGCGGCGAAGTCGCCGACGCGCTCTGCCGCGAATGCCTCAGCCTGCCATGCTCCGTCGGCATCACCGCCGCCGAGCGCGCGCGCGTCGTGGCGGCGGTCCACCGCGCAGCGCTCCAAAAACAATGCCCGTCATCCTGAGCGAAGCGGAGGCGGGAAGGTGGGCGGAGCGCAGTCGAAGGACCTCTCGCATCCGCGGGCAGCGGTGGCGCGGAGCGCGCGCCTGCTCCGCACCACCGCTGCCCGCGAGAAGTCAGAGGTCCTTCGACTGCGCTCCGCCCGCTGGCCCGCCTCCGCTCCGCTCAGGATGACCCGTTTTTTTGGAAGCTCCGCGCCCCCCGGCGTTGCGCCGCCGGACATCATTGCCACCGCCGGCAAAACTCCGTTTTGTGAACGCTTCAGGATGACCCGCTTTTTTGGACACGGCGCTGAACATCCGCGTGAAGAGACAGCGTTTCATTTCCAGAGATAGGTGAAGCTGAGCTGGCCGGGCGCGCTGCCGGGATCTTCGGCGACGGTCATGCCTTCCGGATGCGTGAGGTCGAGCGAAAGTAAGGCCGCGGCGTTCCACCGGAGATGGCGGCGCAATCCGTTCGGCAACGCTTCAAAACGTTCCTCGACATCCACATTGCCGACCGAAAACAGGAAGGTGGGCACCTTCAACTTGTCGAGGCGATAGCCGTTGAAGCGAACGTCCGTGCGATTCGCGGAAGGCGCGGGCCATTTCACCACCAGGGTGCCCGGCGGTTTTTCAAACGGTGCGAACCGTGAAAACCACGTGTGGTAGGCGTCGAAAAACTTACCCTTCCACGCCCGCGCCGGCCGCGCGTTTTGTCCATCGTAGGCCAGGTTCACCCCCTCCGGGAAACCGACCAGAATCGCGTGCGTCCCGACCCCTTCCATGAAGGTGCGCTGCACGATCGGATGGCCTTTCGGGATGAGCTCGAACTCGCCGGAAGCGAGGGCGGGAAATCCTTCCGGTTCGCCGTTGCCACTCTTCGCGAAGGAATGGATCGATGCGATTTGCTTCGCCGTGTCGCCGCCAAGGATCTCCTGATTTGCCGCCTTTCCCGCCGGCCAGAACGACGGCATCAGCGTGCCCGGCCGGTAGCCCGCGGGATTCACGAGATACTCCGCCAGCCAGCCGGGCTGGATGCGCTGCCCGAGGTTGCTCAGGTCGAGCGCTTGAATCCCAAGGGCGGGGTGGTCGCCCCAGCGGTGACAGGTGATGCACCCGACGCCGCCGAGAGTGCCGAGCAGCTTGCGCCCGGCGGTGTCATCGCCGCCGGGCAGCGCCTGCTCCGGTTTCTGATCCGTCTTCGCGAGAAGTGCCGGGAGCGTCGCGACCGCACCCCCGTAGATCGGCATCTGGGTTTTAAGGTAGGGACGCACGCGCGCTTTTCCCGCGAGCACATCTGCCAGCCATTCGGTTTGCAACTTGCGCCCCACGCCGGTGAGCGGCGGCGGATATCGTCCGGTGTCGCCGAGATTGTGATCGCCCTGGAAGAACGCTTTGCGCGCCGCGTCCGGTCCGCCGCGACCGTCACGTTCGTGGCAGGCGGCGCAGTTCAACGCCTCCATCGTGAGCGTCGCAAGCTGTGGGGCGGGCGCGGGTTGATCGCGCTTCGCGAGGAATTTCTGCAACGCGGCCCGCTGCGTTTCGCTGAGATGGAAATCCGGAACGCCTGCGGTCCCGCCCGGCGCCAGACAGCCGCCGTCAGTGCGGCGCAGCGCGACTGGTTTCGCGGCCACCTCCGCGGGCAGTTCATGGCACGCGGCGCAGCGCAGTGCGGCCACCACTTCGCGCCCGCGGCTCGCGAGCGCGGGATCGGCGGCAAAGGATTTCAGTTTCGGCGCATTGCTGCCGTCGCTGCCTTCGAGGCCGACGAGATAGGCCGCGAGATCGTTCGCGTCGTCGTCGGTCATCTCGATCCGCGGCATGCGACCATCCGGCCGCACCGACACCGGGTCCCGGAGGAAATCGATCAGGGAAATGATTCCGTATTTCTCGCCGAGCTTCGGGAGCGCGACTGACCGATGCGAGAAATCGCCGGGCGGAGGATTGCCATCGGGGGCCTGGTATTTTCCGTCCGGGGCGTGACAGGCGACGCAGCCGCGGGTGTGAAACAGCTCCTGACCGCTCGCGGGATTCACATATTTCGGAGCCTTGGTCTTCGTCGCCTTTTGTTTCAGCGAGCCGAGGTAATGCACCACCGCATCGAGGTCTCCCGTGCTCGCCTCGGGGAGCAGGTGCGGCATCGTCGTCCCTTCGCGCCCCGCGGATGGATCGCTGATAAACGCGCGCAGCCACTCGGCCGATGCGCGTTGCGCGACACCGGTGAGATTCGGACCGCGCCGCGCCGGCAGGCCGGTCTCGCTGCGGTGGCAGTTGGCGCAGCCGAGTTCGTTGTAGAGCAGGCGTCCCCCTTCCTCCGTCGGCTGGGTCGCGTGAAAACGATCGAAGCCGGGAACGAAAGGCTCGGCCTGCAATCCGGGCGCGAGCAGCACCGCGAGGAGGAGCGTCGCGACGAGCGCGGACGGACGGCGGGAACGCGAAGTCACTTCGATCATGCGCGAGCGTTGTTCCGCTACACGCCCATTTTCGCCCGCTCCGCATCCAGCGCCTTGATCCACGGGCCGATGAACTGCCCGCTATCGTGATACGTGCGCCCGCTGAACATGTGCCGGTCGATCACGCACGGCTCGTTCACGTAAATGCCGCCGCAGATTTCGAGATCGAATTTGCACTTCGCCACCGTCGCCATGCGCAGGCCTTTCACGATCCCCGCCCGGGCGGGAATCTCGACGCCGTGGCAGACGCTCGCGCACGGTTTTTCCTGCTCCCAAAACCACCGCGTGATGCGCAGCAAATCCTCATCCTCGCGGATGTATTCCGGTGCACGTCCGCCGCTGAAGAAGATGCCCGCATACTCCTCGGGCTGGATGTCCTTGAAGGCGACATCGGCCTCGATGCTGTAGCCTTCCCATTCCTTCGTGATCGTCCAGCCGGGCTTCACTTCGTGCAGCACCATCTGGTAGCGGCGCTTTTCCGGCGCGGCGATGACCGGCAGATAACCGCCCTCGATCAGGCGGTAGTAAGGGTAAAGCGTGTCCACGGTTTCCGTGGCATCGCCGATGATGAGGAGGACTTTGGGTGCGGGCATGAGGTGGGGTGGTTACGTGCGAGAGGAAAATGAAAGTCGTTTGAGCGCGCGTGGCTGAGGCAACTGGCGCGAAGCGCCGCATCAAAAAAACAACGCCGTCATCCTGAGCTTGCCGAAGGATCTCTCGCATCCGTGGGCAGCGGCGGTGCGGAGCAACTGCCACCGCGCTCCGCACCGCCTCCGCCCGCGGAAGTCAGAGGTCCTTCGCAAGCTCAGGATGACGGGGTCGATGTTCACGCGCGCAGTCCATCGAGATGCGCGCGGGCGCGGTTGATTTCAACGGTGACCTTCTCCGCCGTCTCGAGGATCGGGATGCCGCGCGGCGTGGGGTGCATGAAGATCTCCGTGGGGCCAGTGAAGTTGACCGCCTTGAGCGCGGTGAGGAGCGGCTTCCAGTCGAGCGGGCCGCGTCCGGGCATCTGCTGGAGTTCCTCGTTCTTGGGCATCGGCTTCATGCAGCCGAGACCGTGTTCCCATGCATAAAAAAGAGAGAGCTTCGGCCCGAGATCGCGGATCAGCCCGGCGAGCAGCGCGGTGTCCTGCGGAAGGTGATACGGCGCGAGCGCGATGCCGACCCCGGGGACGGCGAACTCCGCGAGCCAGCGCAGGGAATCCGGCGAGTCGATGAGATTGTTGCCGTGGTTTTCGATCGCGATGGTCACGCCGAGTTCCGCCGCCTTGGCCGCGGACGGTTTGAGCTTTTCGACAAAGCTTTTCACCTCCGCCTTCAATGCGTCCGCCGGCAATTTGTAGTTCCCCGCGCCACCCGTGACGATGATCGAGCCGCCGAGTTTTTTCACCGTGGCGATTTCCTCATCGAGCCCGAAAGGGCCGAGGTCGTAGCGCGTGGTGCCGCCGAGTTTGACTCCGTGCTCCGCGAGCATCGCCGCGAAGCGATCGTGCCCCATCGCGTCGATCTCCTCGCGCTGGGTGCCGTGCTTTTTCGGCCACAGGTCGATGCTCGTCGCGCCTCCCTTTTTCACCTCGGGGAGGATCTCGGCGAGCGGGAGATTCCCATACATGGCGGACGCCAGCATGTAATTCAGCCGCCAGACGGAATCGGTGGCGCAGAGTGGAGCGACCGCGAGCGCGGTCAGTGAGTGGAGGAAATGTCGGCGGGAAAACACGGCGCCAATGTATCGGCCCATTTGTCCGCGTCATTCACGATTTGACGCGAACTCCAGCGGTCACTTCGGCGCCGCGGCGGGCGCGGCCAGCAACTGCTTCACCGCAGTCGCCGCTTCCGTCGCGCCGTCGGGACTGTAGCCCGTCTTGACCCATGCGACATTCCCATCGGGGCCCACGATCACCGTGTGCGGGATGCCTTCGACTCCGTATTGGCGCGCCACATTCTGCCCCGCATCCATCGCCACGGAAAATTTCCAGCCGCGCGTTTCGAGGAACTGTTTCACGCGTTCCGCCGGTTCGCTTTGGTTCACGCCCAACAGCATCACCTGGTCGGACGGGAAAGCCGCCATCGCCTCGATCAGCGCCGGCAGCGACTTGATGCACGGCCCGCACCACGTGGCCCAGAAGTCGAGCACGACGACCTTGCCCTTTTTCCCCGCGAGATCGAAGTCGCCGCCACCGAGCAGCGGCAGCTTGAACGTCTTCGCCGTCTTCCCGACGGCCGGCGAACTCTCGCCTCCCGACTCCGGCAGCACCGGCTCCGGGGCATAGGTCAGGCGCCAGTCTTCGAGCGATTTCATCGCGGCGGTGGTCTCCGGCGGGGACGTGCGGATGATGTGCACATCCGAGACCGGCACGCGGCACTCCCCGTATGCGGGATGGCGCCCGCGGATGAATTCGGGTTCGAACTTGTCCACCGCGAGTCCGAAGCGCGCGCCGCTCGCGAGCAGCAGCCAGTGGGTCGGCGATCCGAGGCTGCCGCCAAATTCCGCGTCGAGCACCGCGGAAAGTTTTTCGTGATTGGCCGGGGTATTCGTCATCGTGAGCTGCCCGGTCTTCGGTTGCCAGAGCGCGCCGGACTTTGGCGAGAATGACACGCCTCTGGTGGCGAGGATCGCCTGTGCGGAGCCGTCGCCTGAGAAGGCTCCGGGCTTGAGCCAGTACACTTTCTTCAACAGATCCTTCGAGGGCGGAGGCGCTCCTTCGAGCACGATCGTCCCGTCCTCCTCGACCCGATATCGCAGGCTGAATAGTTCGCAAATTTCATCGAGCGCTTCGCCGATGGTCTGTTCACCGAACTGCATCGAAACCTTGCGGGATTCGCTCTGCGCCGGGAGTTTGAATTTCAATCCGGCGGCCTCGCGTTGCAGGACGCCGGTCAAGCTGCTCAAGCTCGCGATGCTGTATCTGACCTGCCGGGTGAGTTTTTGATCGAGGATCTTGCGCGCGGGATTGGGTGCTTCAGGCGCCGCCGCGTCTTTCTCAGGTGGCTTGAGCCAGATCGCCGCCTTCACTCGTTCGCGCGGCACGCGGAGATTTTCGAGCCCCGAGCGGAATCCGAAATGAGTCGCGGTCATGGCTTCGATTTCGCCGCGGAGCACGTCGCCATTTCCGCCGAGGAGCGCGTGGCGGGGTGGATCGTCCTTGCGAAAGCGCGGCACCGTCAGCGCCTGGGTCCGGGTCTCGGCGCTGACATCGGGCATCCAGATGCGGCCCGGGATCACCTTGGCGGAGAAATTTGAAAGAGTGATCGGGCGTTCTTCATTTCCGAAGACGTTTGCCGGCTTGATCACGATCCCGAGTCCTTTGCGCTTGGCGGCAGGGATTGGAAAACTGCGGAGCGTGACGCCATTCACGTGCAATTCCACCCGTTTCTCGTCGATGAGCAACCGCACGACCGCGTCTCCCGATGAAATGAGAGAGGTTTGCTGGAGCCCGCTGTCCATCTGCCCCTCGGCGGCTTCCATGCCGTAGTACAAACGACTGCCCATGTTCGCCAGCACGAGGTTCGCGGTGTCCGTCCGGTCGTCGCCACCGCTGAACAGCCGCAGACGCACCCCGCCGAAGCTGCCGTCGGTCGCCAGCGAAAACTGGATCTCGCTGCTCTGCATGATCGACGGATGACCGAGCGCGGTTTCCGGCTGCATCCGCACCGAGTCGTCTGTCTTGCGGACTGAGGTTTCGTTGCCTCTTAGAATGCGCCAGTCCGCATGGCCAAACCCCTTCATGCCCGCGGTAGTCGCCGCGTTAAAAACGATGGCGTCGAGATTTTCGACCGGCAGTCGCATCTGCTCGAAGACGCCGGCATCGAGGTCCACCCCGGAGCGATCGAGTCCGCGCAGGATGCCCGGCAGCACGTCCCCGCCGGTCGTGAAAACGAGCGTCGCCGGATTCGCCTGCTTTGCATTTGCGGGCAGGGCGCGTGTGATTTCGCAGGTCGCTTCCTTCGCGAGCAAGGCCGGTGCGACGCCGCCCACCGGCAGCCACCGCGGGCGTTCGTCTCCCGCGGACGCGAGCCTGCCGTGCAAGGTCGCGCGCTCGATTGAGAGCGTGTCCCATTCGGCGAGCGGAAGCTCCGGCGTGGCGCCATCCGGGAGCGAGATGTCCAGGAGGACCTGGCGGAGTCCCCGCGTCTGGACGGTGATCGGTTCCGTGGTGAAAGTGGAAATCAGCGCGATCTGTTCGCCCGTGATCGACGCGATCCGCCCGCGGATCAGAGTCCCGTCGGCAAAGGTGAGCGAGGTGTCGCCGTCACGGAGTCGCGGCAGGTCGGTGGAGAATACCAGAGCGTCCACGGTGCTCATGGGAGGCGTTGAGGCCGGCTTGCTTCCCACGGTGATGGAGCCCGCGGCGCCGCTGCCGATCGCCCCTTCCACGATGCGCCCGTCGGCGAATTCCACGCGGGGCAAATTTCCGGCGAGCTTCGGCGGCGGCTGGCCATCCCACGTCCGCACCCGCAGCGATTCCAGCGCGAGATCGCGACCCTTGTTTTGAAGCACGAACTGGCCTTTCTCGCCACGGTCATCTTCCGGCACCTCCCAATCGGTGATCCATTCTCCCGCGGGTGTGAAGATGGAGCACTTCCGCGTTTTCCGATCCCAGCACACTCGCAGCGCGACTTCCCGTTCGGTCCCGGCAATTTTTCGAATCGCTTTGAATCCCTCGCCGGCGACCAGCACGAGTTCCTCATCCCAGGTCTCGACGCGCAGCCGGTCTTTCGGGCTGGCGGCGAGGGAGAGTTGGAAATCCGGACGCATCGAAGAGCGCACGCGGAATTCGAGATCGACCCGTTCGGGAATTTCGAGGTCGAGCACCGCCCCGCGATTCCAATAAGGCAGAAGAAGCGCGCCTCCCGGCCCCGCCTTCAGCACCGGGACCGCCGAGGCCGCCACCGAAGTCGGGGCCGGTGTGTCGGATCTTTTCGGACCGGTCACGACACGCCATCCGGCATCGCCACTCGGGCCGGCGGCAATCAAATTTCCTCCGCGCAGACGGTGTACGGCGAGCACCTCGGAACGCTTCAGCGCCAGCGCTCCACAGCGGGTGCTCCGGATGGAGATCGATTCATTCGTCACGGCGAGAAGGTCGCCGTAGAGGTGACTGCCATCCCGCAGGACCACGCCGAACGGATCGGCGACGGCCACGGGCGCCAGCGTCCGATCGATCCGGCGCAAGGCCGTCCACGCCAGCCTGAGCGGCCCCTCGAAGAGCGGAGATTTCCAGCGCACTTCACTCGCGGTGGCTCCCGCGAGTTCGCCCGTGAGCGTTTCGCCGTTGCGCCAGCGGAGGATGGCGGGATCCGGCGGGGCCGCATCGCCGAGCACGATGCGGTTCACCGCGGCAGCCTCTTCCGCGCTGAGGCCGAGCTTGTCGGCCGCTGCGTTGCCGAAGGTGGCGAGCGTGAACGACACGATCAGCATCCCGAGGAGGCGAGCGGTGGGCGGGATACGGCGCGCAGCGCCCCATCGGAAAATGTCATCCTGAGCTTGCCGAAGGACCTCTGACTTCCGCGGGCAGCGGCGGTGCGGAGCAGGCACCCCGCGGTGTTTGCTCCGCACCACCTCCGCCCTCGGAAGAATGAGATCCTTCGGCAAGCTCAGGATGACAGTGTTTGGATGCGGCGCTGCGCGCCAGATTGCTCCGTCCCGCACGTCCAAACGAATTCCATTACACCTTCCAATGTTCATCGCTCGTAGATGGGTAGGAAGCGGTAGTTGAGGGCCAGCGCGAGGAGCGTCATGCCCGTGGGATAAGCGCCGTTCCCGATCGATCCATCGTCCTTTTGCAGCTCGCGCAGTTCCCTCACTTTGGCCGCATTCCATTTCTGCCAGGCCGCGGAATCCCCCTGATACAAAGCCTGCGCCATGTAATAGCGATTGTACTCCGGGTAACTGGTCTCGCGTTGTTCGAGATTCTCGAGGAGCCGCTTCAGGCTCGCCTTGAATTGCTCGGTTTCCTTCGTCCTGGAGATCGCGCCGACCAGCGCGGAAATGGCGGTGAGATTCATCGAGCCACCCATCCCGCCGAAGCCGCCCGAGTAAGCCACCGACCCATCCTTCCCGGTGCTCCGCCGCATGTATTCCAGCGCCGCGTTCACGGTCTTGTCGTCCACCTCGAGGCCCGCATTGCGCGCCGCGAGCAATCCCATCAGGACCGCTCCGGTCACCGACGTGTCGGCATCCGTGGCATCCGGCGAATATCGCCAGCCGCCCCACCGGTTTTTCTTCTGCGCAGTGGCCGCGCAGCGGACCGCGAGTTCCAGCGTCTGCCCGATGCTGCGCGTGGGTTTTTCACCCTCCCAGAGCAACACCTCATCCACCGCGCCGTAAGCCTCGCACAGCGCCAGCAGGGCGAAGCCGTGATGATACATGCTGTCCGGGAAGTAACCGGTTTTCTCGTCCTGCCGCTGGATCATCGACCGAATGGCCCGCCGCACGGTCGCCGCGTGACGCCCGTAATTTGGATCTTCCCCACTGGCGAGGAATGCCATCAGGCAAATGCCATCCACGCCGCATCCTTGATTGCCGCCTTTCCACGTTCCTTCCGGCGTTTGCGCCGCCGCCAGCCAGGTGAGTCCACGTTGATAGATCAAGTCCACCTCCGGAGGAATCTGTCCGCCGAAGCGCAGGGTGGAATCCTGGCCGGGCGACGAGCCAGCGGCGAACAAGCAAGCCGCACACAGGATCGCGCCCCATCTCGACGGGAGAGTGAAGAGACGAGTCATCCTACTTTTTCTCCTTCACCCGTTGGGTGTGGTAACGCTGCACATTCTCCCAGTAGTTCGCCGTGTTGCCGTTCTCCTCGCTCGTCACCCAGCGATCCCATTGGTCCTTCTTGAGGATGCCCTTGAGTTCCTTTTCGGGCACCGCAGCGAAGGGGATGAACATGCTGTAACTTTGCAGATACCAGGGCGTGGTGGAGGAAAACATCATCGCGATATCCGGCGCGTAATCCTTCACCGCGCGGGCGATGAGCGGCTCCAGTTTTGTCCACTCTTCGGCCTCGAGCGGAATCTTGCGATCGAACTCCGACATGATCACGGCAGCGATGGCGCTGTCCCGATAGGCGATCCGCGCAGCCAGCTCCTTTTCCCAAGCTGCCCGTCCCGCCTCGGTCAGTTCGGCCTTCATCGCCTTTTCCCAGATCGGCGCCGTGGCTGTGCCGCCGCTGCTTCGCGATGAGAAAGTATAGGACTCCATGGCCGCGAGCCGCTGCCTCACGTTTTGAGGGGTGACGTCGCGCGCTTGTGATCGCACGGAACTCTCCGTCGTCGCCGCCCATGCGGCGAGCGCGACCTCCGTGACGCCGCGCGCCGCCGTCGCGAGCCGGCCGGCTGCGTCCGGGGCCAGGCCTGCGACGCGCGCAGCGTCTTCGGCCTTGAGAAGATGGATGGCGAGCAGGCGCTGGCGTTCACCGCTCGCCTTCTCGTGGAGATAGTCGGAGAACGCGTTCTCGACCTCCTCCGGTTCCGGCACAGGCGCGGCCTTTGGCAACGCGGCGCCAGGCCCGCTTTTTTTAACCGCGGAGCCGACCCGGACTCGCCGCTGGTTTTTCGCCAGACACGCCTCCTGCCAGCGCTGCCACTGCCGCGCATCGAGGATCGCCTCCATTTCCACGGCGGTGGCTTTCGCTCCCGCGGTGAAGAGGACCTGTGGGTCGATGCGATAGATGCGTTCCATCGCATTATCCGGAATCAACGCCGGCTGATCATCCTTCACGAGGCGCTCGGCGATGGGCTGCAAGCGCTCCCTCTGGCTCGCGTTGAAAGCAATTCTGTCGTCGAGTTCCGCGATCAGAACCCGCGCGATGACGGCGACCCGCTTCGTCTTGTAGCGCTCCGTCGCCGTCTCCAATTGCTTTTTTTCCTCCGGCGAAAGCAGCGCGGCCAGCCCCTCGGTCCACGTGGCGTGCTGCACTTCGAGATCCTTCACCTCCAGGCCGAGATAAAACTGCCGGCTCTTGAGCATCGCCTTGCGTTGATCGTCCTCCAGCCTGAGGAACATCACCCCCGCACGGCTGCGCAGGCCGTCTCCGGCGGTTGCCGTGGCGGTCGTGGCGAGCTCGTCGAGTTTCGCGGCCCGCTCCTTGGAGAGGGCCAGCGAGGACTTGATGGCGGCGCCTTTTGCGATCAGCAACCTTCGCTGCTCGTCGCACGCTCGATCGACCGCGGCCTTGAGCAACTCGGCCGTCTCCTTGGCGACGGCTTCCCTGCGCGCTTTCTCAATTTTTTCCCACGCGGCAAACTGGTCTGCGCTCAGCGTCCGCCGCAATGCACCCTCCCAGAGCGCGTGCTCAAATGGGCGGAGATAGTCGCCGGACCAGTCCGCCTGCACGGACTGGTCGGCGAGCTGGTCCAGTACCAGCCCGTCGTCGTCCAGCATGCCTGCATATTGACGCCAGCTCTCGCCGACCGCGGTGCTCCAGCCACCGAGACAGGCGTCCGTGGCCTGTCCTGCGGCGTCTTCCAATGCATTCCCGCCATTCGCGTCGAGCCCCGTGGCTTTGGTGACGCGCTCGATCTCTCTCTTCATCCGCTCCGTCCAGAATTTGCGTTTTGACTCGCCGGCTTTCTTGAGCGCTTCAGCGAGCCTGGCTTCCTTTTCGGGAGAAAGGGTCACCTTGGGCTTCGGTGCGTCTGCGGCCGGCAGCGCGCCCGCATTCGCGATCAGCAGCGCGAGTGCGATCAGCGCCGGGCGCGCCCGCGCGCGAAACGAATTCATGGCCGGGTCGCCGATCACTTTTTGGCAGCATGCCCTTCGAGCAGGCTGAAATAGGCGTCGAGCCCCGGCTTGAACTCCACGGGAAATTCCTTGCCGGCCCGGCCTGTCGCCTGTCCCACGGGGCGCGCCGCCACGATGCTCTCCGCATCCGAACCCGGCCCGAGATCGGCGAGCGCCGCGGAGGACGCCGCCGCCGCGCGGCCACCGCCCCCGGGATTCGACCCGCCACCGCCGCCGCCCTTGGGGCTCGAACGTTTCGCCTGGAGCAGGAGTTCGATGGCTTCCGTCTCCGCGGCGATGGCGGTCGGACCGGTCTCGGGAGTCACGAGGATGCCTTTCGCTTCGTCCATCACGTCGATCACCGCGCCGAGCAGTTGCAGCTCCTTTCCAAACTTCGCCGCACCGTCCGGCAGCGCGCGAATATCGGCGATGGCGCTTTCGGTGTGCCTGCTGATCCCTTCCTGTTTTCCGCCGAGCGCCTTCGCGTCGGCGGTGAACTTTTCCTCCGCGAGTCCGGCGCGCGCGGACTCCATCTCGCGCGTTTCATCGCGCAGTTTCATCTCATCGCGCAGAGCCTGCATGACTTTCAACACGACCTCCGGCGGCAGGCTGTCGCCGCTGCAACTCGAGCAGGCTTTGCATTCGCTCGCCGCCACCAACTCCTCCGACCAGCGATCGAGCGTATCGGCCCAATACTCGGAACCCATGAGCGACTGGCCGCTGAGATTAACCGCCACCTTCTCCCCATCGCGCGCGAGCGCCCGCACGATCTCGGTCTTCTTCATCTGGTCGAGGATGTTCTTGAAGTGGCTGCTCTGCTTGCGCTGGAAGTAGCCTTCGAGATCGCCCTGGATCACCCGCACCACTTCGCTCTCGCTCTTCGCGTGCTTCGCGATTGGGGCCGCGGCCTTCACCGCCGTGCGTTCGATGCCGAATGCGTCGAGGGTTTTCTGGCTGATGTTCGTGGCGATCGCCATCTGCTGGCGCGATGCGGCCTTGAAGCGTTTCACAAAAGTACTGGCCTCGAGGCTCGCCAGGATTTCGCTGAGCTGATCGGAAACCTTGGCGAACTCGGCGAGCAAATCCTTCTGCTCGGTGATCGCGGTTTCGAGTTTTTCCTGCGCCGGGGATTCCGGCGGCTTGGGCGCGTCGTCTTCTTTTTTTGGAGCCGCGGCGAGGGTCGTCGTCGGCAGCTTGAGTTTGCCGCCGCCCGGCGGTTGCGGCGCGGCATTGGGATCGCCGGGCTGGGCTTCGTCCGGTTTGCTGAAGCCGGCTTCGCGGTCCGCGAGGCTGGGCGCTGCGGGCTTCGGGAGGGCGTTCGGGTCCGTCGGTGCCGCTGGCGACGGCGCGCCCTGCGGCGGCGAGCCTTGGGCAATGCTCGGCGCGCTTTTTCCGTCCTTCGCCTCCGACGGCGGCGCTGCTTTCGCCTGCTGCGAGGGCGACGGGACGTTGTTCGGATTCGCGCTGGACGGCTTTCCGCCCGCGGCGCTCGCGGTCTGTTTGAGGAGGTCCGACACACTCGGCATCCGGTTCGCGGCGATGTCCTTGAGCGACTTCAACATCGTCGCCCACGACTCCAGTCGCCTCGCGTCGAACTCCGGATTCTTCGTGGCCTGCTCGACCAGGCTGCGGCCGGAGTGTGTGAGATTGTCGAGGCGCGCGGCATTGGCGTTTTCCGCCGCGGCTTGTTGCGAGACACGGCGGCGATTCTCCGGGCGATCGAGTTCGGCGGCATCGAGTGCGCGGATTTCCTTGTTCGTCTGGTGGAGTTGCTGTTCGCGCTCGTAGCTCTCTCGCGCGACCTCCAGCCATTTGCCGAACTGCTCCGTCAGCCACAGTGCGTGATCTGTTTTGTCGAGCACGTGCAGGACAAACGTGGCCGAGCGCACGCGCTTTCTGCCGGGCAGATAGTCGTCGGTCCATCCGCGCACTTCGATCGTCTGCGGCGCCACCCCTTCGCGCGTCGCGCAAAACGTCGCGCGCACTGCGAGATCCTTTTTCTCCGCCTCGCCCGCGGCGGCCAGCTTCTCGCCGGTGAGCGGCGCCTTGGCATCTTCGCCGGTCTGCGAACCCGTCCACTCGAGGCCCACGCGTTTCACGCCGAAGTCATCGCTCGCGCTGAGATCGAAGGTGACGACCTCGGAGTCGAGCACGACCTGATCGAGCGATTCGCGCCGCGCGACGATCCGCGGCGCCTCGTCTTCCACCGCGCGGACTTTGAGCACGAGCGGATCGCGCGGCGTCAGCCCGTCCTGATCCTTCCAGGTGAATTTCCGCTCCGCGTCGGCACTGACCGGCAGGTAACCGGTGGCGAACTTTTCGCCCTCCACTTTCTGCGCCTCGCCGTCCAGTTCCGCCGTGGCGAGCGCGCGGCTCGCCTTCGCTTCGAACGCCGCGCTCGAACCCGTGACCAGGCTCATCGAGCCGCCGCGTACTTCGAGTCTCTGCTCGGATTTGTAGCCGAGATATTCCGGCAGGCGCAGCCGCACCGCGAGGTTCGTCAACTCGGGCCGCGGGCGCGGTTGCAGTTCGATGGATTTCCGCAGATCGCCGAGCGACACCGCGAGGGATGCGTCCTGCTTTTGCGGAGGAAATGCGAGCGCATAACTGCCGGCGTCGAGTGTGGCGCGGACCGCGGGCTGACTCCCGATCCTGCCGGTGACTTGATCGGGCGACCGCCGGGTGGTCGCCGCCAGTCGCACTGGCAACTCAAACGATTCCGCATAGGGCACCACGAGGCGCGAGGGCAGCGGCTCGACTTTCGCGAAGGTGAAGCGTTCGACGGCGCGCCACGGCGTGATCCAGCGCGCCATCGCGTTGCGCGCCGCTTCATTCACCAGCGCGAAAGCGAGGAGCGCAATCGCCAGACCTCCCGCCGAGGCCCAGCCCCACTCCCGATGCCGCGCATCCGGCACGGCATGGGTGAAATCCTGATCCTTCACCGCGTCCGCAGCCTGCTCCATGGCCGCCTGCACCAGCCGCTCGCTCCGGCCCTCGGCGGCGTGATCGAGACGTGCGAGTTCCACGATGCCGAGCAATTGATCGCCCAGCCGCGGGAACGTCCGGCGCAGGAGCCGCGCCGCATCTTCCAATCGCCGCTGCCGCCAGACCCACCGATGCCACTTCCAGGGCAAGCCCAGCCCGAGCGTCGCAGCGCCCGCCACGAGCAAGGACAGCCGCAACCACCCCGGCGTCTCCATGAAACGATCGAGCGCAAAGACGAGCAGGTAGGAAAGTGCGATGCCGAAGAGCGCGGCGAGCAAACCTTCCGCGAGCTTCACGACCCACACGCGTCGGCGGAAATCAGCCAGCTTGGTTTCGAGAATGGGCGGCAGTGTCGTGTTCATAACTCGTTGGGTTGTGGCTTCAGTTTCGTCCTCCATTCCCTGTCAGCGCGTGCGTCATAGGATGCCTCATTAAAACGATCCCGCAGCTTTTCTTCCCGCCCAAAATACGCCGAGCAGCGTGATCAGAAATCCCGCCCACAGCGGATGCGCCCAGAGCTGGACGCGGCGTTCCTGCGGCGCGGGCTGCGGCAGCGCGGCGATGGCGGCGATCACGGCCGCCGGGTCGGTGCTCTCGATCAGGCGTCCGCGGGTGAGCTGCGCGATTTCCCGCAGCACTTCGATCCGCGCGGGCTGGCCGTGCTTTTCCCGGCTCGTGCCCTGCACGGAAATCTCGGCGTCCAGCGCGGTGCCCGCTTCGGCGCAGGAGAGCTTTACGTGATGCTCGCCGGGTTCTGCGGGAGTAAACGTGCCGGTGAAAAGTCCCCAGGCATCTTCGCCCGCCGACGGCAGTCGCACGCTGGCGATCTTGCCGGATGGCGCGGTGATTTGCGCGATCACCGCGCCCTCGCGCAGCGGGTCGCCGCCGAGGCTCGTCACGTTGGCATTGAGCGTCAGCACGGCGCCGGCGGTCGGGCGATCCGGCGAGTAGAAGAGCCGCATCTTTTCGCCCTGCGACATGTTGCGCTGATACGCCATCCAGCGCACAACCTGGCCCCAGAAACGGTAGTGGTATTTGTCCTCCACGCCCTTGCGCCAGCGCCACGCGCCGTCCGTGCCCATGAAGAGAATTTTTCCCGCGCCGTACGTCTTCGTCACGATCAGCGGCACGCGGCCAAAGCGATTTGTCTCCGTGCCGTGGGTCGCGAGGATTTCGCTCCCGGCCTTGGCGCGCACGGCGGGGGCATACCACTGGAAGCCGGGGAGCGTCTGCCAGACTCGCGCGCTGGCTTCATCGGTGTCCTCCAGCTTCGTGAGCAGGCTGCGTGTGCCCGCTTCGGTGAGCACGAAATTTCCCGGCGCCGAAGTGCCCCAGCCGCGCGGCTGCGTGTCGTCCCACACGATCGGCACGAGCTCGCCCAGCGCGGTGCTTTGCAGCGAGCCCTCGTGGCCGCGCAAGCCCGGCAGGAAGACGAGGCCGGCAGCCTGATCGCGCACGAGCTTTTGCAATGCGGCGCATTGTTCGAGCGTGAGCTGGCCCTTCTCGGTGCCCACGTCGCCGATGAAGACCACATCATATTTGGTCAGCTCCTCATCCTTCGGCATTGCCGCGAGGTAGCCGCGGCCCGCGCCCACTTTGCCGACATCGGGTTGAAAGAGCAGGCAGTTCACCGCCACACCCGGATCGCGTTCCAGCGCGTTGCGCAGGTAGCGAAACTCCCACCGGGGAAAGGATTCGATGATGAGCACGCGCAGTTGCTCCTTGCGGATCGCCAGCGGTGCCGCGATCGCGTTGTTTTCCAGCAGACGTTCGCCGCCCGTCTTCGGCACGGAAAGCGTGAGCTTCATCTCCCCCGGTTTTTCGGGCTTCCACGTCATCACCTCCTGGAGGCGGCTCATCGCGGGAATGACCACGGATTTGGTCACCACTTCGCCCGTCGAGGATTTCATCTCGATCGTCGCCGCCTCATCGCGCGGCAGTGAGCTGACGATCGTGAAAGGCACGCGCAGCGGCTTGCCCGCGATGGCAAAGGTCGGCACGTCGAAGCTCGTCAGTTCGACATCCGGCAGGCGTGTCTCCGCTCCGAGCGCCACGGCAAAGACCGGCACCTCGCGCATGCGCAAGCGGGTGGCGGCCTGGGCGGGCGGCTCGCCGGTGTTCCAATCGCCGTCGGTCAGCAAGACCACCGCGTGCAGGCGGGGATGTTTTTCCGCCGCGCTGAGCAGCGCGGCGTTGAGATCCGAGCCTTCCTCCGCGGGTTGCAGATCGGAGGAAAAAGGTTCGATGACCACGTCCATTCGCTGCGCGATCTCCCGCCACGCCGCCGGGTCCGCGAGCGGCCTGGCCACGTCGGCGCGGGACTGGAGTTCCGCGGCGGGATTGCTGAGCACGTCGCACGTTTCCATCGAGCGCGAGACATCGGCGAGGATGGCCAGCGTCGGTTTGTTCTCCGGTTTGAAAATCTCGCGCCATTCCGGCTGGTTCAGCGTGATCGCAATCCCGAGCGCGATCATCACACGCAGAGCTTCGAGCAATCCGGTCGAAGTGCGAAACCCGCTGCGCCGCCACGCGATCCACGCGAGCGCGCCGACCACGACCACGAACGCCGCCGCGACCGCGACCGAGAGCGTCGTGTGCGTGAAGACGAGGGATTGGCTGGCCGGTTTCATCTGCCTGCCATTGCCGGTTTCACTTCGCGGCGGCCGGGCATGCAGAGAAGCGCCTCGCCGAGGAGCGCCATCGCCATCGCGATCAGAAATGTGCGCCAGACTTCGTTGGTAAGATTGCGGCCATCTTCGAGCGAATCGGTGAGCACGCGGAAGTCGAGCCCGGCAAACAATTCGTTGAGCGCGGGAGTGGAGATAACGCCCGGCTGATCTTCGCCGGGCGGACGATTCAATGCGGTGATCTGCTCGCCGGCGACGAGCACTCCCGCGCGCAGCGGCAGCGTCGTGGAAATCACGGCCTCGCTTTTCTGCTCCACCGGCCGCCACTTCGCAGGATCGGAGCCGAGCGCCGAGGCCGAGGCGATGCGTTGCTGCGCCTTGCCGAGCGTGCGTCCGCCATCGGCCAGCGCGCGGTGGAGCAGCGCAAACATGACGACCCCATCGCGGGCGAGGCTCGAAGCCGACGGTCCCGGCAGCGTGCCGAGAAAGTAAACGCTCCCGTCCTGCACGAGCGTTGAGCGCATGAGCAGTGGCTGGCGGTCGGCAACGCGTGCCAGCGGGACGCCCTCGCCCGCGATCCCGCAGTGCCGCAGCACTTCCAGCGTGCCGACCGGCAGCGCCGCGCCATCGCGGGTGTTGGCGAGGAGGTCCGCGTCGTTGCGCCACCATTCCACGGATTCCGGTTTGTCGGCGCCCGACCAGCGTTCCCACCGAAGGCCGAAAATCTCCGTGTCGTCGGGCGCTTCCGACGGGAGGAAAATGACCGCGCGTCCCGCCGCGACGTGGTTTTGCAATTGCCGCGCAAGGACATCGTCCGCCTTCGGAATTGGGGCGTGCCAGATGATGAGCGCGGCGTCGTCCCACGGAATTTCTGCCGAGCGACGGACGCTGATCACGCTGGCGATGTATTTGCGCGAAGGCTCAGCCGCGGCGGAAAGCGCGGCCTGCAACGGCCCGGCCTCGGCTTCATCGTCGGAGACGATCACGGAGCGAAGCGCGGGCGGTTCGTCGAAGACGAAGTGGAAGGTGTTGTTCGCCGCGCTCGCATCGGCGGGCAGTTCCACGCGCCCCCAGCCCCGCTTCAACGCCTTGTCAATCGGGATGGCGACGGCTTGCAGGACGAGTTGGTTTTCCGCGAGCGTCACTTTCATCGTCGTCGCGGCGCCATTGATCACAAAACGCAGCGGCAGTTCCGTTGGCTGCGGACGATCGGCGTGGCGTACGACGCGGAGGTCGAGCAGCAGTTCCGCCTTCTCGCTCGTCTCCCGCCGCACCACGCGATCGACGTTGATCGCGAGATCGTCCGGGGCGATTTGCGGATAGCAGAGCAGGTGAAAGCGCACGCCTTTCAAAGTCGCAAACGCGCTGCGCAACGTCTCCCATCGTCCACCGGAGGCATCCCAGTCGCTTTGCTGAAGATCGCTGAGCAGCCACACGTCGGTGCGGCCCGTTTTGTTCGTGGTGATGTAATCGAGCGCGCCTCGAAGCAGCGCGGGAATGTCCGCCGCGGTGTCGGTCGCCTCGGTTTGCGGGAGATCGAGGAGCGCGTCCGCTTTCTCGATCGTATCGGCCTTGCCGAGCGCGCTGTCGATCAGCACGAGCCGCGAGCGTGTGCCGACCGCGTCGTTGATTGCCTTGCTGAGATTGCGCAGGCCGGCGACGCGTTTGCTCACGCCGGTCGCGAGGTTTTGCTGCTCCATGCTCGCGGAGCGATCGAGGAGGATAAGCACGGAATCCGGCGCGCCGCCGGTGAGCCCCAGCCAGCCGCCCGCGAGCGGCCGGGTGATGACGAAGAGGATCGCCGCGATCGCGAGCACGCGCAGCGCGAGGATTAGAATCTGCCGCAGCCGCGAGAGCCCTTTATTCATCCGCTGAGCCGCGAGGAGGAACATCATCGCCGCCCACTTCACCTGCCTCCGGCGATAGAGATGGATGAGATGGATGATGACCGGCAGCGCCGCCAACGGCAGCGCGAGGAGCAGCGTTGGAGCGAGAAAGGTCATCGCGCGCCGCGCTTCGGAGTCCTGCCCAAAAGGAAGCGCACGAGCACGGAGTCGTAAGGCTCGTGCAGCTTCACGCGGTGATAATCCATGCCGGTGGTGCGCACCAATTCATCCATCTCCACGAGATAGAGCCGCACCGCTTCGCGATAGTTCCGGGCGATGAGCGAGGGATCGGCGAGGACTGCTTCGCCGCCTTCGAGATCGATGAAACGCGCGGGCCGGTCGAAGTCGAAATCGAGTTCCTTCTGGTCGAGGAGATGGAACGCGGCGACGTCGTGTTTGCGAAAACGCAGGTGCTGGATAGCGGATTTCAATTCCGCCGGAGGCACAAAGAAATCCGAAAGAATGACGACCAGCGCGCGCTGGCGAATCTTCTCCGCCGCATCGTGGAGCGCGGCGACCAGCGTGGTGCCGCCGACGGGCTGGATGCCGCTCATCTGATCGAGCACGACGCCGAGGTGCGAGGCCCCGCGCTTTGGCGGAATCTCCACCGACTTCTGCGCGAGACTCCACAGGCCCACGGCGTCGCCCTGCTGCGCTGCGAGGTAGCCGAGCGTTCCCGCGAGGCGGCGCGCGTAATCCAGCCGGGTCGCGCCCTTCGGCCCGAAATCCATGGAGCCACTCGCGTCGATGAGCAGGCAGAGGCGCAGGTTCGTGTCCGCCTCGAATTCCTTGATGTAGAAGCGATCGGTGCGGCCCCAAGTCCGCCAGTCGAGCCGCCGCGTGTCATCGCCGGGGACATACTTTCGATACTGCGCGAACTCGAGCGATGAACCGCGCACGGGACTGCGGTGTTTTCCCGACACGCTGCCGAGCATCGCGTGGCGCGCGTGGAGCGGGAGCGCCATCAGTTTCCCCAACACCGCCGGCTCTAGAAACGACCGCTTGTCCTCCGCCATGGCTTGCCGATTTGGTTACGCCGCCTTGCTGAGTTCCTCGACCAGACGCTTCGTCAGATCGCGGCTCGTCACGCCTTCGCTTTCCGCGGTGAAGGTGGTCATCACCCGATGCCGCAGGACTGGATCGGCGACCTCGATCACATCCTCCATCCGCACCATGTAGCTGCCATGCAATGCCGCGCGCGCCTTCGCCCCGAGGATGAGATACTGGACGGCCCGCGGCCCGGCGCCCCAGCTCACGAGCGGCTTCAGCCACGCCGGCGACTCGCTGCTCCCCGGCCGCGTCCGCCGCGCGAGGTCCACGGCAAATTCATAAAGGTGATCCGGCACCGGCACGCGGCGCACGAGATCCTGGAAGCCCAGGACCTTTGCCCCATCGAGCACGTGATCGAGCGCGGGCAGCGCCACGCCCGTGGTCGTGCGCGCGATCGCGACCTCCTCGGCGCGCGAGGGATAATCCACGCCGATCATAAACATGAAGCGATCGAGCTGCGCCTCGGGCAGCGGATAGGTGCCCTCCTGCTCGATGGGATTCTGCGTGGCGAGCACGAAGAACGGCGAGTCGAGCGGATAGGTCCGGCCTGCCACGGTGACGCGGTGTTCCTGCATCGCCTCGAGCATGGCCGCCTGCGTCTTCGAGGGTGCGCGGTTGATTTCATCGGCGAGCACGATGTTCGCGAAGACGGGGCCTTTCGCGAACTCGAACGCGCGTTTGCCACCGGGCAATTCCTGCAGGATGTCGGTGCCGGTGATGTCCATCGGCATCAGGTCCGGGGTGAATTGAATGCGGTTGAAACTCAGCGACATCGTCTCGGCGAGCCGGCTGATGAGGAGCGTCTTCGCGAGCCCGGGAACGCCCATGAGCAACGCGTGGCCGCGAGCGAAAAGGCAGATGGCGAGTTGTTCGATAACTTTCTGCTGGCCGACGATGATCTTGCCCAATTCCCGATTGAGCCGGCCATACACTTCACGCAGTTCATCGATCGCGGCGACGTCGTCTCTGGGAAGCGGTGCGGACATGGCTGGTTCGTTGGCTGCGCCGATACGATCAGGATTCAGCGGAATGGCAACGCCACATGCGCGGCGGGTAAATGGACCCAGCGAGGCGGCAACGAGTGAGCGTCACGGGGGGTGACAGGGTGTATCGAAGGCGGACAATCCCGCACAGCGGCTGCTTGCAATAAATTTGTGGCACCCGTTATGCATCTCCGTGACGAGAACATAAATGAAAGCCTCCGCGAAATTCATCCTGCTGCATGCGGCCTGTGCCATTCGGAGGCCGAGGAATTGGCGATTTCATGCGGCAGGCGCTCTTCGGGAGATCGGACGAATTGAGCCTTCCATTCAGTCCGCGACCTCCTACTTCATCGGCTTGCTTTAAGTCGCCCGATTCCCGTCCGCCCGAAATCGACGATCAGCTTGCGGGCCCGGCGACTGTGGATTCGCGATCGAGGAGGGGGTGCGGAACAAATCGAACGCCAGGATTGTCGGCCAAAAAGTCGAAGGTTTTTACGAGCGTGACATTCAGTCCATCGGGGGTGGATACGCTGAATTCGACGGTGACATCGCCATCCTGGACACGCACCTTGTGAACGTCGATGGCGTCGAAAGCTTCCTTCGGAAGGCGAGATATTTGGTCGCCCTCTCCGACGACCTGCCACTTTTCCACGATCGTCTTGCCAGCGAAATGAACGTGAAGCTCGCTGAAGATTTCCAGCCCCCCTTCTTTGAGCGCGGTGGTGAAGACGAGCACCGCCGCCAGGTCATCGTGGCCGGACGGGATATTGATTTTCCGTGTCCACTTTTTGCTCTTCAGCAGATTCTTAAGAAACTCGGTGAGCCCCGGGGAAAGACTTCTGCCCACCAGGGCGTTCTTCAACTCGGCGGCATCGGGCTCGAAAATGATGATTCTTCGGGTGTTGGATTTTTCCATACTCATGAGCTGCATGACCGGCACAGTTCTGGGGTCGGATAAACTCGATGCGCGCTCGCACTACGGTGTGCCTTAAACTTCCAGATGCAACAGACATCCGCTCGATTCAGGAGATCTGCCTCCACCTTCCTCAGGTTGACACCACCGGGTGTCGGCATCCCTGCCTGCGGTAATCGAAGATTGTAACGATCGCCGAGGAGTCAGGCGCGCGCGGCCGGCCGACCGGCTCCGATTAAGCGGATATGAGACAGAAAGCCGAAACGAAAGCATCTGGCCACCGGAGGCCGAGAAACAAAGCAAACATGGATCAACCGCAGGAGGAGTTCATCGAACCCCAGAGCGCGCACGCGGACCACGACAGGGGTCACGGTCACGAAGTGCCCCAATTACAGGCAGATGTTTTTGCGACGGAGAAAAGATCGGTCCGCGGCTCGACCGCTTGACATCATGGTTCGCGGGCCGATGTTCCCAGCGGCTCCAGCGAATCCCGGAACATTCCCCGGCAAAATCGTTGGAGCTCTTTTGCGGATGGGATGAGGCGCGAGAGGCACGGTTTTCCAACGCCGGACCGGTGTTATCCAGCCGGCTTCAGTTCCGCAAAAAACAACCGGCCCGCGGACGTTTGCAGCGCGCTTCCGATTACCACGCGCATCGTTTTCCCGAGATAGGCCCGCGCGTGATTGACGATGATCATGGTGCCGTCGGGCAAATAGCCCACGGCTTGATGTGCGTCACGGCCCTCCTTGATCAGCGGCAATTCCGCTTCGTCGCCCACGCCGAGCACGAGCCGCATGGAGCGCGCGAGGTCGAGAATGTTGAGTGCCGGGACGTTTTGCAGGCGGGCGATCGCGCAGAGCTTGGGGTCGGTGGTGAGCAATCGGCCATCGAGTAGGGCGGTGAGCTTGGTGAGCCGGGTGTCCGCCGGTGTTTTCGGGTCCGCATCGATTTCGTGGATGGTGACGCTCAGGGCGGGATTGCGCTGCAACTGCTGGAGGCGCTCCAGAGCGGCGCGCCCACGCTCGCGGCCAGCGCCCTCGGGCCCGTCGGCGAGGGCTTGAAGTTCATCGAGGATGAAACGCGGAACGACAATGGAAGTGCTCAGAAACCCACTCGCGCAGAGCTCCGCGAGGCGGCCATCGAGAATGATCCCCGCATCGACGACCAGCGGCGCATCCTGCACCGTGGCCTGGCGGAAGCGCACGTAAGGAATGATCAGGGAGAACTCGTCGCGATTGCTGCGGATGGCGAGCATCATGCCCAGGTAGCCGAAGGTGGAATAGGCGATCAACCCGGTGATCCACTGGACCTGCAGACTGGCCCCGGCGAGCACACGGGAGGCGAGGAGAAGTTGCGCGAAGACGAAGCCGACGAGCAAGCCAAAGGTCGCGGAAGAAAAAACGCGGAGGGTGATCCCGTGCAGGAGCCGATCTACGAGCACGATGCCGAGCCCGAAGACCGCGCCGAGCATCCCGCCAACGAGCTCCGAGTCGAGCGATTCGCTCCCGATCATGCCGCCCACGCAGATGGTGAACGCCACAAAAAGTGCGCGCAAAAGATTGACGGTGACCTGCGGGTTCATGCTTCGCCCATTCTAAAGCAAGGGGCGAACCATGTGGGGGGAGGGAGACAGGAGGCAGGAGACAGGAGCCAGGAGGCAGGAGTCGGAAAATACGCGCAGCGTTCTGCGCTGACTCCTGACTCCCCTGACTCCTGACTTCTTCCCCTCAGCGCCGCTTCCTCGGCGCTTCCGGCACCGGCACCGGCGTCGGCTGCGCGAGGGCGCGGTCCTTGTAGAAGACCGGCCCGGACCGCTTCATGTTGGCGATCAGCGCCTTCAGGTCGGCGGCCATCTGTTTGTCGGACATGAGCACTCCCAACGTGCCTTCCCCGCTGGAAGCTTTATTGATCAAGAGCTTGGTTGAATCCACGGTCTTCGTCGCGGAGTCGGCCATCTTCCGGAGATCACCCAGGGCAAGCTTGAGCTCGGCTGCTGAAGAGTCCGCCGTTTTCATCGTGATCTTCACGGAGTCGATCGCCTCCTTCGCCTTCGTCATCACGTCTTCGAGGTCCCTGGAAGTCTTTGCGAAACCACTGCTGACTTCCTTCAAATTCTCGAATGTGTCCTCGACGTTTTTCTTGTTCTTTTCGGTCAGGAATTTGGTGTTGAGGTTGCTCGTGGCGATTTTGAGTTCGTCGAGATTCAGGCTCAGCTTGTCGAGGATTTCGTTGTTGAGTTTGTCCACGAGTTCGCCGCCCTTGGCGCTGAGTTCATCGAACCCACCCACCTTCGCGCCGACGATCATTTCGCCCGGCTTCGCGAAATCGGCCGCGGTGTATTTCGCTGGAGGCACGATATCGACGTAGGCATCTCCGAGCAGCCCGCTGATGCGGACCTGGAACACCGAGGTGCGCGGCACCGCGATCTGCTCCTTGATGTCCAACTGCACGACCACCGCGTAATTTGCGCCCGTCAGACGTGGCGCCTCGGCGACCGATCCCACGAGCGCGCCGGAGAGCAGCACGTCGCTGCCTTTGATGAGCCCGCTGGCGTTCGGAAACTGCACGATGATGGGATAAGTGCTCTGCATTCCCTGGCCCACACGCCCGATGACGACGACCATGACAGCGAGAGCGATGAAGCCGAGGAGGAGAAACAGGCCGACGAAAAACTCGATCCCTTTGTGTTCGGTGGTCATGCGGGCGATGCGGCGGCGGCTAATCGGAGTCGCCGGAGCGCCCCACGATGAAGTCCTGAATGGTGGGGTCCGTGGAGTTTCGGAGCTGGGCCGCGGTGCCGTCGAAATAGAGCCGTCCCTCGTATAGATAGGTGATCTGGTCGCCGGTGTGGAAGGCAGTCTTCATGTCGTGGGTGACAACCACGGAAGTCACCGAGAGGCGCTTTTGCAAGCGGCGAATCAGGTGGTTGATCGAGTCGCTGGCGATCGGATCGAGCCCGGTCGTCGGCTCGTCGTAAAGGATGCAGGCCGGCCGGGAAACGATGGTGCGCGCGAGGCCGACGCGCTTGCGCATGCCGCCGGAGAGGTTCTCCGGCATCTTCTTTTGCTCCCCGGCGAGATCCACCATCTCCAGCGCCTCCGCCACGCGGTCGCGGATTTCCTTCGGGTCCTTCACCCCGGTTTCGCGCAGCGGAAAGGCGAGATTTTCCTCCACGTTCATGGAGTCGAAGAGCGCCGCGCTTTGGAAAAGAATGCCGACCTTTTTGCGGACCGGGCCGAGCTTCCGTTCCGCGAGTGCGGTGATCTCCTCGCCGTCCACCCAGACTTCTCCGGACGTGGGCTTGAAGAGGCCGATGAGGTGCTTGAGCAATACGCTTTTCCCGCAGCCCGAGCGGCCGAGGATGACGCACGTATCGCCCCGCTTGATCTCCAGATCGACGCCTCGGAGCACCTCCTGCGTGCCGAGTGTCTTGTGGAGTTTGCGCACCGAAATCATCCTGCTACCCGCCGTACGGGAAGATCACCTGCAAGGCGAAGGTCAGGAAGAAATTGCTGACCAGGATCGCGAGCGAACAAATCACCACCGCCTCCGTGGGCGCGCGGCCGACTCCCACGGCGCCTTCCTTCGCATTGAGCCCCTGATGGCAGCTCACAAAGGCGATGATCACCGCGAAACAGAAGCCTTTGACGAGGGCCATCTTGATATCGCGCATGCCGGCGTACTTCAGCATGTTCTGAATATAATAGGGTGCCGAAATGCCGAGCACCTGCGTGCCCACGACGTAGCTGGCGATGATCCCGAGCCCGACGGCCTCCGCGACCAGCAGCGGCATCGAAATGAGCAGTGCGATCACGCGCGGCACCACGAGATAATCCGTGGGATGCACGCCGATCGAACGCAAGGCGTCGATTTGTTCGGTGACCTTCATCGTGCCGATTTCCGCGGCGATCGATGCGCCGACCCGCCCGGCGACCATGAGCCCGGTGAGCACCGGACCGAGTTCGCGGAAGAGCGCGACGACGACCACCGATCCGACCGCCGACTTCATCCCCAGCTTGGAAAACTGGAAGTATGTCTGCGCGGTGAGCACGGCTCCGGTGAACATCCCGGTGACGATCACCACGAGCTGCGAGCGCCATCCCACTTCGAACATCTGCCGCAGCAACAGCTTGACCCGCAGCTTTGCGACGAAAACCGAAACGACGGTATCCTGAGCAAGCAAGGCCAGTTCACCGAGATACTTGATCAGCGAGAGGACGATGCGTCCGAGCGTGGTAACCATGCGGAGCGCAGAGAGTAGGGGGGGCTCGCCGGATTGTCCACCCGCAGCGGAGAGGGATCAGTCGTCGAACCACGGCGTCCGATTTTGGACCCGTGATCAGTTCCCGCTACCGGCCGATCCGGAGCGGCTGCGTCTTGCTCTTCGGATTCAGTTCCGGCGGCACCGCACCGACGATCCGCGCCTCGAGTCCCAGCCGGCGGAAGATGCCGCGAATCTCCTGAATGGTCAGCGTTGGCTCGTCAAAATCGAGGTACACGATGTCGTGGTTGCTATCGACTTTGTAACGAAGCCCGGCGACCGCCTCCAACTCGTGATCGAGTGCGAGAATTTTGTCCACATTGCGGACGCCGGCGGCGTAAACCTCAATTTCGAGCATAAGTAGATTGCTTTGTAATGACAGAGTCAACGGTATCGCCCGCTCGCGAAGGTTGGCAACGAGTATTTCGGATCGCTGTAATTTTCCAGGACCAGCTCAGAGCCAGCGGCGCATCGCCTCGGCGAAACGGTTGTAAACGAAACTCAGGAAGAGCAATACGGCGCCGAGGACGAGGAAACTGACGATGCGCGGGAGAGTGTCGAAACGCCACACGTCCACGACGAACAGCCGCCCGACTGCGAGGCCGAGCACCCCGAATCCGCCGATGCGGTAAATTCGCTCCCGCAACCCGAGTCCGGCCGCGAAAATGAGCAGCGCGAGCACGGCCCACGCGGTGGTGGTCTGCTCGCCGTGCCCGTGCACGTTCACCCAGCGTGTCACCCACAGCCAGACGCTCGCCATCGCCGCGATCACCAGGCCGTTGCGGAGTTCGGAGGGCAGGGGGGCTTCGCCCGACATCCAGCGGCCGACCCGCAGGCTCGCGGGCACCGCGAGGATCGCGAAGAGGTCCAGCCAGTGCGCGCTGACGCTCGACCGGGTCCAGTAAAGCGCGAGTCCTGCCGCGGCGTACACCGCCCCGGTGATCGCGCGCTCGCGATTGGCCGAGAGCGTGCCGAAGAGCATCTGCGCCGCGCCGACTCCCGCGAAGAACGCCACGCGCTTGTCCGCGCCCACGTATTCCCACGCCCATGCGCTGAGCAGCGCCATGGCGGCGATGCGATAGCCTTGCGCGATGCGCGGAAAGCTCCAGGCCTCAAGCATCCCGGAGCGTGCCGCGGGGACCCGGGAGAGAAGCAGGCTGGTCAGCGCGAGATTGAGGACCGGCGCGAAGGCGGCATACCAGGCGGGATGGCGGGCGACGAGCGCGCCCGCAAAGGAAATGCTCGCGAGCGCGGAGAAGACCTGCCCGGCCATCGCCAGCGCTCCGGAGCCCGCGAACCAACCGTAGAGCAGCGTCCCGAACGCCGCCGCGCTCGCCGCCCAGAGCCATGTGTCCCCGTGGCAAAAGGCCTGCATCCACCAGATGCCTGTCGCCACCGCCGCACCGGCAAAGGCCAGTTCGACGATCGTGCGCTGTTCCTCATTGAGCTTCACCACGTGCTGCCGCTGCCACCAGTGCAGCAGCCCGAGCGCGACGATCACCACCGGCAGCGGACTCCACCACGGCGCCGGCGCCGTCTCCGCCGTCCGCGTGATAAAGAGCGCCACGCCGAGGAAGAGCCAACCCTGCGCCGGCAGCGCGACTTCGCGGAGGTGGATGCGCAGCGCCGCGAGGCTCAGCACCGCGGCGAGCGCGAAAGCCGTGGGCTGCCACGCTTCGTCGACCTTCCGCCAAAGCACGGCCGTCACCACCACGAGTCCCAGCGCGGCGAACGCAAACGCGCGCTCGCTGAAGCGCCCGTCGGCCGATCCCCCGCGCTGGCGTTTGATCCACCACGCGTTGAAGCAAAGCAGCGCGGCGACCGGCGCCCCGAGCGCGACCGGCGAGGCCGTGCGATAGCCGAGTTCCATCAGCGTGAGCCCGCACGCCCCGAGTGCGCACAGTCCCCCCGCGATCTCGTAAATCAACCCGTGGCGGCGCCGCACCCCCGCGAGCAGCGCCGTGCTTTCCACCGCGAGCACCACCGCGAGCCGCGGCCCGGTGAGCTTCGCCGCGAGGCCGATCGTAATCACCCCCAAGCCTTGCGCGAGATATGCGCCGTCGAGTTCCCGCTCATTCGACCGCATCCGCGCAGCCAGCGCCGCGAGCCCCAGCAGCACCGCGCCGTAGCCGAGCGCGAAAATCCAAAACGAATCCGGCCGATGCATCGCAAAGTGATGCGCCGCGAACGCAAAGAAGGCCGCGTTGTTCGCCGAGAGGAAGGCGACACGTTCCGGCCCGCGCATTGTCTCGCGCGCCGCGAAGAAGACCGCCGCCGTGAAGAGCACCCAGTATCCTGCGAGGAAGGTCACGCCCATGCCGAACTGACTGCCCGCGTCCCCCGTCTCCATGACCTGGTGGAAGCGCCAGAACGCGTAGCTCCCGTACGTCGCCACGAGGCTGGCGTAGGTCAGCCGCGTCCAGCGATGCCTCAAGAGAAAGTACACCGCCGCCGCGGTCAGGAGCAGATTCGAGAAAAGCGTGAAGCCACCGATCGAGTTGATCGACGAAGTGTAATACGCGAGCAGCACCGCCGGCAGGGCGAGCGCCTCGGAGCGCTTCCGCTCCGCGTGCCAGAGGAATCCGCCCGCGAGCGCCAGCAGCAGCGCGCCCCCGAGCACCGGGCTCTGGATCACCCGCAGCGCGTCCACGAAATGCGCCGCATACACCGTGTAGTAAATCGTCGCCGCCCCGCCCGCGAACAGCACGCGCCCGTAGTTGCGCATGCTTTCCAGCGAACGCTCCAGCCACGCACCGACCCCGCCGAGCGCCACTCCGGCCAGCGCGAGCAGCCCGAGTTTCCCCCATGCGCCCAGCAGCGGGATGATGCGGTGGTAGGCGTAGTTCCCGAGAAAAACGAGGCCCGTGAGCAGGATAACGATGCCGATCCGCGCCATCCAGTAAGTGCCCACGCGCAGTTCCAGCGGCTCATCCACCTCGGAGGGACGCGCTCCCGCGCGTCCGTCGCCAGATTCCGGGAGCGGCGTCGGAGCCGGCGGTTCCGAGTGTCCCACTCCCAGAACGGCGGGAAGCGGCGGTGGTTCCGCGATGGGTTTCGGGGGTGTTCCTTGCGGCGCCGGTTCTTCATGCCACGAAGGCTGGCGCGGCATGAGTGGCGGTGGTGTCGTCGCGGGTTCGGGCTCCTCAAATCGGTGGGAGAGAACATCGATGCGTTGATCGAGCTGGCCGACGAGTTCGCGCAACCGGGCCTGATCGTGGCGTATGCCTTCGAGGGCGAGACTGTCTGTGGGTGTGATCATGGTGAAGAGGTGGGTTATTCGTGAATGCGGGAGGTCGAAGCGGATCGTAGGCGCAAGACGGCGGCAACGCCGGACAGACTGGCGAGGCCGAAAATGGCGTAACCGACCTGCCACGGCAGTCGTTCCGCCGCTTGCGCGAGTTCGCCCGCGGCCAGAAATCCGAACACGCAGAAGCCGGTGACGAGTAGGAGGAAAAGCGCGATGACGATCCTGACGAGTGGGCGCGAGTGGGATGATGGCTGCGGCATGGGGCAATCCTGCCAGCTTTCGATGGCGAGCGTTAATTGATATTTCCAACCGCAGGATTGATTTCGTCAATTCAGCGCGCCAGCGTCGCCGCGTGCTCAACGTCCATCATCTCGAACTCTTCTACTACGTCGCGCGGGCCGGCGGCATCACGCCGGGGCTGCGGCTCATTCCCTACGGCATCCAGCAGCCGGCGGTGAGTTCGCAGCTCACACGCCTCGAAGAATCCATTGGCACCAAGCTTTTCCAGCGCCGCCCTTTCTCCCTCACCCCGGCCGGACACGAAGTCTTCGAGCACATCGCGCCGTTCTTCAGCCACCTCGGTCAGCTTGCCGTGCGCGTGCGGCAGGAGGCGGCGCAGCACCTGCGTCTCGCCGCCAGTGCCAGCGTCTTGCGCGAGCATCTTCCCGCGCTCCTCAAGACCATCGCGAGCCAAACACCCGGTCTCCGCGTCACTTTGCGCGAAGCGACCCAACCCGTCGCGGAACGCATGCTGCGCGAGCACGAGATCGATCTTGCGGTCGCGCTCCTGGAGACCAAACCCGCCTCCGGCATCCGCTGCGAGCCGCTCTTGAAAATCCCGATGATCCTGCTCGTCGAGGCTGCGTCGCAGTGGCGCAGCACGGCGGAGATCCTGCGCGCGGTGAAGCGCGATCCGCTCTCGCTCATCGCCCTGCCGCCGCGCGAACATCTCTCGCTCATTTTTCAAAAGGAACTCACTCGCCGAGAGATCACCTGGCCGACGCGCATCGAAGCGAGCAGCCTCGAGCTGATCGACGCTTACGTCGGCCACGGCTTCGGCATCGGTCTGTCGCTCGACGTGCCCGGTCGCGTGCCACCGCCCGGCCTTCGCGTCATCCCGCTCCGTGGGTTTTCACAGCTGACTTTTGGTGCGCTCCACAGTGGACGCCTGCCCGCGCCCGCCGCCAGCTTCCTCGAACTCGCCCGCGCTCGTGCGAGGGAACTCGCCGGGCGATGAGCGAATGGGGTCACTCCCGCGCAACCGGGAGTGCGGGGTGACGATCCACCGCATTCCCCATTTGCTCCCGCGCCGAGGCGCTGCTAGAACCTCGGCGCTTTTCGCCCGATGCCAGCGTAGGTGGCTCTTCCCAGAGCCGCACTTCCCGCTCCGCGGCTCTGGGAAGAGCCGCCTACTTTCGCCATGCCCAAAGATCCTTCCCTTCACAAAATCCTGCTTATCGGCTCCGGCCCCATCGTCATCGGGCAGGGATGCGAGTTTGATTACAGCGGCGTGCAGGCGTGCAAAGCCTTGAAGGAAGAAGGTTACGAGGTGGTGCTGGTGAACTCGAATCCGGCCACGATCATGACCGACCCGGAGTTTGCGCATCGCACTTACATCGAGCCGATCACGCCGGAGGTGGTGGAGAAGATCATCGAGCGCGAGAAGCCGGATGCGCTGCTGCCGACGCTCGGCGGGCAGACGGCACTGAATTGCGCGATGAAACTTTTCGAGAGCGGCGTGCTGGAGAAGCACGGGGTGAAGATGATCGGCGCGAATGCCGCGGCGATTCACAAGGGCGAGGATCGGCAGGCGTTCAAAGACGCGATGATCAAGATCGGCCTCGATATGCCGCGCTCAGGCACGGCGCATACGAAGCACGAGGCGCGGAACGTGGCGCAGGGTATCGGTGCGTTTCCCCTGATCATCCGGCCCGCGTTCACGCTCGGCGGGAGCGGCGGCGGCATCGCTTACAACAAGGAGGAGTTCGAGGAAATCATCACGCGCGGGCTCGATCTGTCGCCGGTGAGCGAGGTGCTGATCGAGGAGTCGCTGCTCGGCTGGAAGGAGTTCGAGATGGAGGTGATGCGCGACTGCGCGGACAATTGCGTGATCATTTGCTCGATCGAAAACCTGGACCCGATGGGCGTGCACACGGGCGACAGCATCACCGTGGCGCCGATCCAGACGCTTACGGATCGCGAATTCCAACTGATGCGCGATGCGTCCTTCGCGATCATCCGCGAGATCGGCGTGGAGACGGGCGGGAGCAATATCCAGTTCGCAGTGAACCCGGAGACGGGCCGGATGATCGTCATCGAGATGAACCCGCGCGTCTCGCGTTCGTCGGCGCTGGCGAGCAAGGCCACGGGTTTCCCGATCGCGAAGATCGCCGCGAAGCTGGCCGTGGGCTACACGCTCGACGAGGTGCGCAACGACATCACCCGCGAGACGCCCGCGAGCTTCGAGCCGACCATCGACTACGTGGTGGTGAAATGCCCGCGCTTCACCTTCGAGAAATTCCCGCAAGCCGACCCGGTGCTGACCACGCAGATGAAGAGCGTGGGTGAGGCGATGGCGATCGGCCGGACGTTCAAGGAGGCGCTGCAAAAGGCGCTGCGCTCGCTTGAAATCAAGCGCTTCGGTTTGATCGGCGACGGGAAGGATGTGGTGGTCGATGACGACACGCTGCGCACGAAGCTGACGGTGCCGAACGCGGAGCGCATCTTCTTCCTCGGGCTCGCCTTCCAGCGGGGATGGACGGTCGAGGAGGTTTTCGAGATGACGAAGATTGACCCGTGGTTCCTCGAAAACATCGCACAGATCGTCACTGAAGCGCAGATCCTCGGGGGAGAGAGGGGAGCACACGCGCCCTCGCGTGTTGTTTCCGGCGCCCCCGCCGGGAACCATCCCGCAACCGGCGAAACCGCCATTCAGAATGCCGCTGCGCGGGCGGGCGACGAGTCTTCGGCGGGGGCGCCGAAGACGACACGCGAGGGCGCGTGCGCTCCCCATGTCGATGCGCTGCGTCGCGCCAAAAAACTAGGCTTCTCCGACGTCCAACTCGCCATCGCGAACAACACCACGCCGCAGGACATTCGCGCGCAGCGCAAAGCCGCCGGCATCATTCCCACCTACCGCCTCGTGGACACCTGCGCGGCCGAGTTCGAGGCTTACACGCCGTATTACTACTCCACCTACGGCGACGAGAACGAGCGGCGCGACTCGGGGAAAAAGAAA
>JANOAZ010000358.1:0-23470 GCA_031411395.1 Chthoniobacteraceae bacterium | reverse complement strand
GAAACTCCGCCGGCCACTGGCCGCCGAGATAGACCATCGCCCCGCAATACGCGCGCTTCTCGTATTCGAAATCCGCGATCGTCTTGATGTCCTCGTAGGTGAACTTGTTGAAGTGCGAACCGGACTGGCGCTGGTAACGCGCGCCTTGGATGCACTGCCACATGTGCGGGATCACGCAGGCCTCGAAGAATCCCTGGCCCCAGTCGTTCCAATCCACGCCCCACTGATTGCTCGCGCCCTCGGCATACAGCTCGAACTGTTTCTTCACCGGATGATACCGCCACACGCCGGCGTTGATCGGCACGCGCTTTTCTTTCGGCGTGCCCGGCGCGCCCACGAGGGAGTTGGTATAGACGCCCTGCGTTCCGTAGAGCCAGCCATCGAGGCCCCAGATGAAGTCATTGAGCGTCTCGTGCGTGTCCTCATTTCCCCAACCATCGAGCACCTTCTCCGGCTCGCCGTCCGGCACGTCGTCGCCGTTCTTGTCGGCGATGAAGAGGAGATGCGGCGGCGCCCCGACCCACACTCCGCCAAAGCCCACGTTGATCCCGGTGGCGAAAGTCATTTTGTCATGGAAGACCGTGCGCTTCTCCGCGCGGCCATCGCCATCGGCGTCTTCGAAGATGAGGATCTTGTCCTTGGGCGTGCCGGGGCAATCCGGGTAGTTCGTATTTTCCACCACCCAAAGCCGGCCGCGATCGTCGATCGTATAAGCCACCGGCTGCACCACGTCTGGCTCCGCGGCGACGACCTGCACGCTGAAGCCGGGCGGCACGGCCATCTTTTTGATCGCCTCCGCGGGCGGGAGCGACGCGGTCCCGGCGATGGGTCGTTTCTTGTCGTCGAGCGGATTGTAATCCGCGGCGACCGCGATCGAGCTGGCGGCCGCGAGAGCGAGAATGAGGCGGGGAGGGACATTCATCATGGTGCGAATGCTAGCGGCTCCATTCCGCGGGTGGATCAGAAAATTTGCGTCCGGGATGAGAAAGATTCCCGGCGTTCCGATGCAGGCGGCAATGAACCTTCCTTCCAATCGCGGTCATCCTGAGCCGGAACAATGCAGTTGAGCCGCAGATGGACGCAGATGAAACGCAGATGGGAAACAGGGGGCGTAGGGCAATCGGCATGCGTGAGCGCGATACTCGAAAAGGTGATCTCATTTCCCCCCGCTATTCCTATCCGCCTCCGCATCTGCGCTCATCTGCGTTCATCTGCGGCTCATGCCAACTGCATGGATACGGCTGAGCGCAGTCGAAGGATCTCCAACTATTTCCCCACAGAGGCGCAACGGGGCGGGAAATAGTGAGAGATCCTTCGACTGCGCGCCGCCCCACCTTCGCCCCCGCGGCGCTCCGCTCAGGATGACAGCGTGTTTGGGCTCTCAGGATTGCTGCGAGGGTTTGGAAAAGCGTGCGATGGCTTCCGCATACAGGTCGCCGAGGACGCGCGCCTGGTCGTCGAGATCGAAGCGGGTGCGGACGCTCGCAGAGGCCGCGGCGCTCATCGCTTCGTACCGGGCGGGATCGGTCGCGAGCGCGAGCATCGCGGCCGCGAGCGCGGCGTGATCGCCTTCCGCCACGAGCCGGCCACTGACTGTATCTTCGACCGCTTCGGGGATGCCTCCGTGATGCGTGGCGAGCGGCGGGAGACCGGTGGCCATCGCTTCGAGCATGGAGTTGGGGACACCTTCCTGATCGCCGTCGGGGCCTAGCTCGCTCGGGTGGAGGAACAGATGCGAGGCGGCGAAGAGCGCGTGCAGCTTCGCCTGCGGCAGGAAACCCGGGAAGGTGACGCGATCGGCGATGCCGAGCCCGGTGCAGAGGCCTTGCAACTCCTGCAGGAGCGGGCCTTCGCCGGCGATCGTGAAGGTCGCCCGCGGGCATGCGTGGGCAAATTCCGCGAAGGCCCGGAGACTCGTTGCGAGGCCCTTTTTGGCAATCAGCCGGCAGGCCTGGACGCAGTGCCAGGCGCCGTCGGGAGGGGCGCGCTGCTGCGCGAATGGGATCTCCCCGAGCGGCAGGCCGGTGCGATGGAGCCGGACCTTTGCCGGGTCGGCGCCGCGGGCGAGGAGCCGGTCCGCGAGCGATTGCGAGCGCACGAGCAGCAGCGTGGCGAGCTCGAGCATGCGGCGGGTGCGTTCGAGGTGTGCGGGCTTGTCGAGATCGACCTGCGCGTCGGCGCCGTGAAAGCTGACCACCACCGGCAGATCGCAAATCTCGAGGAGCGGCAGCAGATGCACGCCGATATGGCCGAAGTACACATGAAGCACGCGAGCGTCCGATTCGTGCAGTGCGGCAAGGATGCGGCGGGCCTCCCGGCGATAGATCGTGATCGGTTGATCGAAGAGAGTCTTTTGCACCAGGCGCCGGAGCTGATGGGTCCGCGGCTTGGGCAGCACCACCACCGGCTCGAAGGGAAACTGAGCGGCGTTTTCCCGCTTCTGGCAAAAAACCACCGGCCGATACGCTCGCAGCGCCGTGACCTGCCGATAAATATGCTGCATCTCAGGCTTTAGAAAAGTGACGACATATTGCGCCGCGACCGGCGCCTCATTTTGGATCATTTGATGGTTGTAATGCAGTCGTCACTCGACAGCCGCAGCTGTGACCTTATCTTCCCATCCTCCATGCGGCGAGAAGTCGAAATCTTAAACGAACTGGGGCTGCACGCGCGGCCCGCGGCGGAGTTTGTCCGGGCGGTGCAGAAATTCCGGAGCGAGATCACCATCCGGAAAGGCGATGAACCATTTTCGGCCGCCAGCATTCTCGAAGTGCTCAGCGCGAATCTGGATTGCGGTTCGAAGATGACCATCGAGGCGATCGGCCCCGATGCCGAGAAGGCGCTCGATCATCTGGAGGCCCTGCTCGGGGAGTTTCGGGAGCAGGAGCTGCGGGAGCTGAAATAGCCGCGGACGCTCCGCGAACTGTCATCTTTCCAGCGCTGCCGCGGTGCGTACTATCGCTGGCGATGGACTATCTCGACAAAGCCCGGCGCGTCATTGAACTCGAACTCGCCGAAGTGCAGCGCCTCATGGGACGCCTCGACCAGTCGTTTTCGCACGCGGTCGAGACCATCCGCGCCTGCGTGGAGAATCGCGGCAAGATCGTGGTCGTCGGCGTGGGGAAGTCGGGCCACATCGGCGAAAAAATCGCCGCGACGCTGACCAGCACCGGGGCGCCCGCCGTGGTGCTGAATTCCCTCAACGCCGTGCATGGCGACCTCGGGCTCGTGGCCGATGGGGATGTCGTCCTCGCGCTCAGCTACAGCGGCGAGACCGATGAGTTGATCAACATTCTGCCCGCCCTCGCGCGGTTCGACGTGAAGATCATCGCGCTGACGGGCAACCCGAATTCCTTCCTCGCGAAGAACTGCCACGTGCATCTCGATGTGCAGGTGGAGCGCGAGGCCTGCCCGCTCGCGCTGGCGCCGACCTCGAGCACCACCGTCATGCTCGTGCTCGGCGATGCGCTCGCGATGGTGCTGCTCGAAGCGCGCGGCTTTACCAAGGAGGACTTCGCGCGCTTCCATCCCGGCGGGCGCCTGGGCCGGACGCTGCTCCTGAAGGTGCATCAGATCATGCGCGGCCGGGATCAGATGGCGCTGATCGCGCCGGGCGCGACGGTGCGCGAGGCACTCATCGCGATGGCCCGCGTGCGGGCCGGGGCGGCGGTCGTGACGGATGAAGATGGAGTGCTGGAGGGGATCTTCACGCACGGCGATTTCGGACGACATTTTCAAAGGCACAGCGAACTGCTGGAGCTGAGTGTGGGCGATTTCATGACCCGCCGGCCGATCACGATCCCAGGCGAGCGCCTCGCGGCGGAAGTGCTGCAAATCCTCGAGAAGCATCGCATCGACGATCTCGTGGTGGTGGACGAAGCGCAGCGTCCCATCGGGGTGGTCGATTCCCAGGATCTCGCGCGGTTCCGGCTGATTTAAGGCGAAGGCCGCGCTTGCGGCCTTCATGACTTGGAGGGTGTGCCGGAAGTCCCGCCGCGCGCAGCGCGACCCAAAACCCCGTCATTCTGAGCTTGCGAAGAACCTCTGATCTCCGTGGGCCGAGGAGGCGGAAGGGAATCGCGGAGGAAGGCGGGTGGGCGAGAAAGCGGCGGTGCGGAGCGAGGGTGGCGGGAAAAGCTCCGCACCGCCGCTGCCCACGGAAGTCAGTGATCCTTCGCAAGCTCAGGATGACGGTTTTTTCGATGGGCGCTGCGCGCCATGGCGGTCATCCACTCAACCGAAACGAATTCCGGCACACCCACTTACACCTCCTCCGGCGGCGGTGGCAGGCGCTTGCGGATTTCGTATCGGGCAAACATGCGGAGGCCGACGATCACGATCACCACGACGATCGCGAAGCCGAGCAGCAGGTGCTCGAAGCTCTTGACCTTGCCGATCACGAATGTCGCACGATCGCTGAGGAAATATCCGAGGAGGGTGAGAAAGCTGCCCCAGATGCCGAGCGCGATCGATTCGACGGCGAGGAATTTCCACAGCGGCAAGCGGTGCGCGCCCCAGAAGACAAGACTCGGATTCCGAGTGCCATAGATGAATCGGCAGAAGAAAAGCTCCCACGCTCCGAAGCGCGCGGCGAGACGCTCGACGAGCGGGCCGACGCGTCGATAGACGCGGCTTTGGCGAATGGGATCGGACTTTGAACGCCCAAGCCAGAACCAGAGCAGATCGTGCCCGAGCGCGCCAGCGACGCAATAGACCACCCCGAGCACGGGGTGCACGAACCCGTGGTGGCTGATCACCCCAGTGAGGATGAACGTGGCGTCGTTCTCGATCAGCGCACAGCAAAGCACCGCGAGGAGGCCATACTGGGTGAGAAAATTCTCCATTTGTCCGCGCGGCTACCTTTAGCGGCAGGGCACAAGGCGCGCCACGAGTATTCCGTGCGCCGAGGGAATGGAGCCGAATCGAGGCCGCGCTCTGGGGGCTTTCTCCGATGGCAGGCTCATGGTGGGCGCCTGATTTGCATGGGTTGGAGAGTCTCTAGTCTCGGGCGCAGTGAGAGCGAGCCGCCCTGAAGCCCGGATTGGCAGCCGTTTCACGAGCCCCCAAATGAAGAACCCAACTCTCGAAAACGATGCCGGCTTCGGCGACGAAGCGCTCATGGATGAGCTCCTCCGGCATGATGCCCAGGCGTTCGAGAAATTGTTCTGGCGCCATCGGTCGGTTTTGCGCGGCGTCGTTTTGCGGGTCGTGAATGACGAATGCGAGGCGGACGACGTGCTCCAGGAAGTCTTCGTGCATCTCTGGACGCAGGCGAAATCCTATTCATCCGAGAAGGGAAAACCGCTGGGCTGGATGATCACGCTGGCCCGCCGGCGTGCGATCGATCGGCTCCGCCAGCGATCCGCATACCGGCGCGCCACGGACCGGCTCGAAACGGAAATGCAGCACCCCACGATTGGTATGGACGACAGCCGGACGGGGGAACTGGCGGCCTGTGAAGAAGATCGGCGCGCACTGGTGCATGGCGCGATGCTCCGCCTGCCATCGAAACAAAGGGATGTCGTCACGCGGGTCTTTTTCGATGGCCTGAGTCAGCGCGAGATCGCGGCGAACATGCACATTCCGCTCGGAACCGTGAAGACGCGGATCAAGCTCGGGTTGCGAAAACTCTTGAGCGTGCTCGCCGTTTCACGCGCGGAGATTTTCTAGCTCCGCGCCATCGCAGCGCGAGATCGAGCGGGGATCGGCCGCTCCCGGAATGGCGCCATCGCGGCTTTCCTCCTCCCGTTCACTCTGCTTCGATCGGTGTTGCCCGCCAGGGACAAACGCCCTTGAAAGAACGCGCCATCAACTCCGTGGACACCGCCCAATGTGAAGCGAGCGAAATCCTCCGCGACGAGGAACCGCACAAACCCCGGGACGGCACGTGACGAGCCGCATGGAGTGGACGATCGCCATCGTGGGTTACCTGCTGACGTGGCTGGCCATTCCGCACGTCCTGCTCGCGGGCAAGCGTCCCGCGTCCACGCTCGCGTGGGTCTGGTCGATCCTGCTCTTTCCGTATTTCGGCCCGCTTGTCTATTTCGCGCTGGGGGCGGATCGCATCAAGCGCCGCCGCCTGCGCCGCGCGGTGAAAAAGGGCCTGCCGACGCACGGCGAGTCGCCCAGGGCCAAGGCCGGACTCGAAGCGGCGCCGCCCGCGGCCCAGGCACTCCTCAGAGGGCTGGCGAACATCAACCGCATTCCACATTCCACCGCCGATCACGTGGACCTCCTGATCGATGCGGCGGCGTTTTACCCCCGGCTGAAGGCAGCGATTCAAGGCGCCCGACATCATATCCACATCGAATTTTTCATCTGGCGCGATGACCGGCAGGGACGCGAGTTTGTCGAGTTGCTGAGCGCGGCGGCACGACGCGGGGTGACGGTCCGCCTGCTGCTCGATCAGATCGGCTGCCTCGGCACGAGCCGCCGTTTCTTTCAGCCGCTGATCGAGGCCGGCGGGCATTTTTCCTGGTTCTACGCCCTGCCGTTTTGGCGCCATTTGCGGTTTGTGAATCTGCGCAATCATCGCAAGCTCCAGATCATCGATGGCGTCGTCGCCTTCGTCGGAGGAATGAACATCGGCGAAGATTACGCGCGCCCTCTCGGGGATGAGAGGTATTGGCACGACGCTCAGCTCGAGTTGCGTGGAGGCGTGCTCACTCACTTGCAGGATGCCTTCGCGACCGACTGGCTTTTTGCCACGGAGGAAAGGATCGTCGCGTCGGAGTATTACCCGGAGCACGCCACCGAAGGCGGCCACCTCTGCCAGGTCATCGCCGGTGGCCCCGATCTCCCGCGCGAACCGATCCCGAAGTCGCTCGTCGCCCTGCTCAACGCGGCGGAGCGGCGGGTGTGGATCGCGACCGGGTATTTCGCGCCGGACCTGCTCCTGCTCGCGGCGCTCCAGCTCTGCGCCGCGCGCGGCGTCGAGGTGCGGGTCCTTGTTTCAGAGAAGTCCGATCACCCGCTGCTCGTCGAAGTGGGCCGCTCGTACTATGAGGAATTGCTTCGCTTCGGCGTGCGTGTTTTCGAGTACTCGCGGGGGATCAATCACACGAAGGCGATCCTGCTCGACGACGACTGGCTGATGGTGGGCTCGGCGAATTCGGACAATCGCTCGATGCGTTTGAACTTCGAACTCAACGTGCTGGTCGGGGCGCCCAAGGCCGCGCACGAACTGGAAAGAATGCTCGCGGAAGACTTCGGCGCGAGCCGGGAAATCCAGCTTTTCGACTTTCTCCATCGGCCTCTGCGGCGGCGACTGCTCGAAGCCGCGCTGCGTCCGTTCGCGCCCTTGCTCTAAAGGCCGGTCGCGAGCAGGCGGCCGACCGCGCCGAGCGGGATGGGGAGAAAGTCGGGGCGGTAACTCAGTTCGTAACCGATCTCGTAGATTGCTTTGTCGAGGATGAAAACCCGGAGCAGCAAATCGACATCGGCCCTCTCCGGAGGGAGGAATGCAGCGCCGGCGGTGAGCTGCAGGTACGTTCCGAGGAACTGCTCGCTGACGGCATCGACCCACCGGCGCGCCCATGGGCTGAGTTGCTCCGCCTCCGCCGGATTCCGCAGGTGCAGCGCGGCGGCTCCCGCGTAGTCAAACGACCGCAGCATCCCGGCGACATCGACGAGCGGCGAGCGCTTCAGCAGCCGCTCCCGCAGCGGGCGCCGCGGCTCGCCTTCGAAATCCAGGATCACGAAATCCGTCCCGGCGTTGAGCACTTGGCCGAGGTGGTAGTCCCCATGCACGCGGATCTTTGCCGCAGCGATCGGATGCGAGAGCAGTTGGGCAAAGTTCGCGTCGATCCGGCTTTGGCTGCGGCCGATTTCGGCGGCAGCGGGCCGGATGGATTCGGGCAGACGCGCTTCCTGGAGGCGCAACTGCTCAAGCACGCGACCGGCCGATTCGCTCATCGCACCGTGAAGGGCTTGTTGATCCGGCATCGTGAATTGCTCGGCCGCAAACTCGGGACGGTCGTCGGCAGACGCGAGCGCGAGATGCATCTCCGCGGTGCGTCGCCCGAGTTGCCGTGCGCGGTCGAGATATGCCGCGCCGATCATTTCCTCCAGCGGCGGCGGCGCGCTCCGCGAGCCCGGCACCGCATCGAAAAAATCCGCCACGGCACCGAGTGTGAACGTCCAGCCGTCGCCTTGGTTCGGAGTGAATCCGGTGAGGAGGGCGAGCACTGCCTCGCCCGCCGGATCGGTAAACTGCAACGCGCCGACATACTCCGGCACGTTCGGGAAGCCGGTCGTTTCACTCAGGAAACGCGTCAGGTCCACATCGGGATTCGGCCCGTGTTCAAACTTGCGAAAGAGTTTGAGAAACCACCGGCCGGCATAGATCACCGAGGTGTTCGATTGGTCCGCGCCGGCCACCCGCGAATCCGCGAGCGCCCGCTCCAGCAGTCCTTCATCGAGGGCATCGCGCGAGGTGCCGGTAAGGTGGGCGGCTCCGTCGCCGCGCATCCGGCGCGCGATGATGCGCAGGATTTCCGCCCGCGCCTCCGGGAGGTGGATCGCGTCGCAGAGCACCCGCCCATTCGGGTCGCGAGCAAGGACCGCGTTCGGCATTTCCGCGGCGAGCGACTCGCCGATCGCCTCATCGACGAAGCTGAGCGGCAGCGAGTAGCTCTCGGGTGAACCTTCCATAAAAGTGACCTCGACGACGAAGAACCAGGCCGCGGTGAGCGCGCCCAACGGCACCGAATGCGCGACCCGGAAACCACGAACGAAGCGTCCCTTTCCTCCAAACCATCGGCATGTCGGGAGGTAAGCGGGCAGGATTTCCTTTTCCAAACGGTTAAGCATATCCTGGGAGTAGAGTGAAGTGGGCATTCCTGGAAAATACCGCGTGCCCCGATCCGGAAGCGAGCATCGCCCGCTCCGCCGGCCTCGCGCGTTTCGCGCAGAAATCACTTGCCGAAGTCAAGCCCGCGGGCGTCTGCTCATGACCGAGATCCAACGGAGAATGATGTGTCGCTGAAAGCACTCGATCCACCGCACAACGGCCAGTCATCCGCACCTCCGCGATTCAGCACGCGGGAGCTCAAAACCCTCGGAAAACCATGAACCCCATCCCCGCCCCCGGCTCTGCAACCCCGACTGCCTCCGCGCAAAAGCGAATCCTGATTGTGGATGATCATCCCGTATTCCGGCGAGGGATCGCCGCGATGATCGGAGAACAGAGCGATCTCGCCGTGTGCGGAGAGGCGGAAGACGCGCGCAGCGCGCTCGATGCGATGCGCCGGCTCAAGCCCGATCTCGCGCTCCTCGATATCTCGATGCCCGGGACCAATGGGATCGAACTGATCAAGCTGATGCTGTCCGAGCACCCGAAGCTGGCCATCCTCATCGTCTCGATGCACGACGAATCCCTTTATGCGCTTCGCGCCTTGCGGGCGGGTGCGAAAGGCTACGTGATGAAAGCGGAAGCCATGACCTACGTGATCGCCGCGATTAGGAAGGTGCTCGGCGGGGATATCTATGTCAGCCCGCGGTTCAGTGAGCGGCTGGTTTTCAAGGCCATCCAGTCGATCGAGGGCGGGATGGGATCGCCCGTGGACAATCTCTCCGATCGCGAACTCGAAGTTCTCCAATTGCTCGGTCGCGGCTTCGGCACGCGGGAGGTCGCCGGCGAGTTGCACCTCAGCGTGAAGACGATCGAAACGCATCGCGCCCACATCAAGGAGAAGCTCGGCTTCAAGGACGCCGGGGAGATGGTCCGCTTTGCCATCGACTGGGTCGCGCAAGAGGCCGGCTGAGAATGACCTTGCTGCAGGGCCACGGTTCGTGTTTTTGGCGGGCATGAGCACACCGGCCACGGCGCAGCCCCAACTCGAGATCAGCGGCTCGCGCAACTTCACCTCGTGGCTGCGCGAGCAGCGGGTAAGCCTCGCGTTTTCCACCTACCAGACGGGCAAGCTCTTCCTCATCGGCGCGAAGCCGGATGGAAAGCTGTCGGTCTTCGAGAGAACGTTTGAGCGCTGCATGGGTCTGTGCGCGAGCGCCGACGGGCACACGCTCTGGATGTCGTCAGTCTTCCAGCTCTGGCGTTTTGAAAATGCGCTGCCCGCAGGTCAGGCCGCGCCGGATGGATACGACCGGCTCTACGTGCCGCAGTGCGGATTCACCACCGGCGACGTGGACGCGCACGACATCGCGCTCGCAAGACTGGAGACAGGAGTCAGGGATCAGGCGTCGGCAGAGATGCGCGACGCAGCCCCGCTCCTGACCCCTCTCTTCGTCAACACCCTCTTCTCCTGCATCGCTGCGCCGAGCGAAACGCACAGCTTCCGCGTCGTCTGGAAGCCGCCCTTTATCTCGAAGCTGGCGGCCGAAGATCGTTGCCATCTCAACGGCCTCGCCATGCGCGATGGCGCGCCCGCGTATGTCACCGCGGTGAGCACGAGTGATGTCCACGAAGGCTGGCGCGAACACCGGCGGGACGGCGGCGTGGTGATTGATGTCCCGAGCGGCGAGACCGTCGCGCGCGGGCTCTCGATGCCACACTCGCCGCGGCTGCATGGGGGAGAACTTTACGTGCTGAACAGCGGCGCGGGCGAGTTCGGCAGCGTCGATCTCGCGAGCGGCAAGTTCGAGCCGATCTGCTTTTGCCCAGGTTATGCGCGTGGTCTGGCGATCCACGGACACTTCGCGGTGATCGGCCTCTCCACCTGCCGCGAGAATCGCACCTTCAGCGGCCTGCCGCTGGATGACGCACTCGCGGTGAAGAACGTCGCCCCGCGCTGCGGTCTGCTCGTCGTCGATCTGCGCAGCGGCGATGTCGTGCATTCGCTCACCATCAGCGGGATCGTGCGCGAACTCTACGACGTGGTCATCCTGCCCGGAGTGCAGATGCCGAGTGCTCTCGGGTTCAAGACCGAAGAGATCCGCCGGACGATCACGATCGAGGAATAGCGTCGCGCAAGCGTTTCATCCGCGTTCATCTGCGGCTCGTTTTTCTCACTTTCGGTGCCTCCTCTGAGACGGGTGTAGCGGAAGTCCGTCCGCGCGCAGCGCAAACCAAAACTCCGTCATTCTGAGGAACGAGGAACCACTGATCTCTGCGGGGCGAAGGCGGTGCGGAGCGGGATTCGATCTATCCACAGATGGACGCGGATTCCCGCAGATGAAGGATTCGCCTTTCTCTGAATCTGCGTTTCATCCGCGTTCATCTGCGGCTCGTTTTTCGAACTTTTGGTACATCCTCTCAGACATCCGCGCGCCGTCCCGTCCGCGAAGTAAGGGTATGACTACACTAGAAATGAAGGGCAACTGGAACGAGATCAAAGGGAAGCTCAAACAGAAATATGCTCAACTCACCGACGACGACTTGAAGTTCGTCGAGGGCAAGGAGGAGGAGCTGTTCGGCCGGCTGCAACAGCGGCTCGGCAAGAACAAGGAAGAGCTTCGCCGCGAGATCGAAGAGTTCTAAATCGCCCGATTCGAAAACCCCGCGCCCGCATCCTTGGAATGCGGGCGCGTTTTATCCACTCCGATGCCTCAGATGCAGAGCAAAAAGAAGGCGGTGCGACCGCGGCAGAAGCAGCTGCGCCAGCCCGGTCTGGAGACGAAGATGAAGCCTCGGCCCGAGGCGTGGGTGAAGGTCGCGCCGCGAGAGCCGAAGCTCGCCGGTCGGGTTGCGATTATCTCAGGCGGCGATAGCGGGATTGGGCGCGCGGTCGCGCTGGCGTTCGCCAGCGAAGGAGCGGATGTGGCGATTCTTTACCTCAATGAGCATCGGGATGCGAAGGACACGGTGCGTGGGGTGGAAAGCACTGGGCGTCACGCGCTCGCGATGGCGGGCGATATTGGGGATGAGCGGTTTTGCCAGCGGGCGATCGGGCGGGTGGTGAAGGAGTTTGGCCGTCTGGACATCGTAGTGAATAATGCCGCTGAGCAGCATCCGCAGCACGCGCTGGAGAAGATCACCGCGAGGCAGCTCGAACGCACTTTTCGCACGAACATCTTCTCCTACTTTTTCCTGACCAAAGCTGCGCTTCCGCATCTCAAAAAGGGCTGCACGATCATCAACACGACCTCCGTCACAGCCTATCGCGGGAGCGCGTCGTTGATCGACTATTCATCGACGAAAGGGGCGATCGTTTCCTTCACCCGCTCGCTGGCGCACGCTTTGGTGAAGCGCGGCATTCGCGTAAACGGTGTCGCGCCCGGCCCGATCTGGACTCCGCTGATTCCTGCGACCTTTCCCGGCGAGAAGGTCGAGACGTTCGGTTCCGATGTGCCGCTCGGGCGAACGGGCCAGCCCAATGAAGTCGCGCCATGCTACGTCTTTCTCGCCAGCGATGACTCTTCCTACATGACCGGCCAGGTGCTGCATCCCAATGGCGGCGAGATCGTCAACGGCTGAGCTGCCGAATCCCTTCGCGGCCGCGATGGTCGCGGAGGCCCGCGAAGCCGGCTTGCGCTATTCCACCGACAGCCGGCCGGGTATCCGTCGCCAGCGGCGCGGGAAGAGTTTCAGTTATCTTGCGGCGGACGGCGCGCGTGTGAAGGACAAGGCGACGCTCGCGCGCATCAAGCGTCTGGCGATCCCACCGGCGTGGACGGAGGTGTGGATCTGCCCGCACGACAATGGCCACATCCAGGCCACAGGCCGCGATGCGCGCGGTCGCAAGCAATACCGCTACCACGAGGCTTGGCGGAAGCAGCGCGATGAAAACAAGTTCGACCGCATGGTGGCCTTCGCCCACGCGCTCCCCCGCATCCGCCGCCGCGCGAAGCGCGATGTGGCTCGCCTCGGCATGTCGCGAGCGAAGGTGCTCGGTACCGTGGTGCGCCTGCTGGAGGCCACGCTGATCCGGGTGGGCAACGACGAATACGCCCGGCAGAACGCCTCCTACGGACTCACCACGATGCACAACCGCCACGCGCGCGTGACGGGAGGGAAGGTGCATTTCACCTTTCGCGGCAAGAGCGCGAAGCAGCATGAAATCAGCCTCCACGACCCGCAGCTCGCGCGCATCATCCGCCGTTGCCAGGACATTCCCGGCCAGGAACTCTTTGCCTACGAAGACGAAAACGGCCAGCCGCGCGATGTCGGTTCGCAGGACGTGAACGAATACTTGCGCTCGATCGCCGGCGCGGACTTCACCGCGAAGGATTTCCGCACCTGGGCGGGCACCGTGCTCGCCGCCATCGCGCTGCGGGAGTTTGAAGCCGCCACCCATCAGACGCAGGCGAAGAAGAACGTCGTGACCGCCATCGAAGCCGTAGCGCGGATGCTCGGCAATACGCCGACAGTCTGCCGGAAATGTTACGTGCATCCCGGCGTCCTCGATTCCTACCTCGCGGGCGACACGATTGCGACGATCCGCCAGCGCGTTCGCGGCCGAATCGCCGGCTCTCTCTCCAAGCTCAAACCCGAGGAGGCCGCCGTGCTCCTGCTGTTGGAAAGCCGGCTGCGCAAGGCGAGCGCGAATGGTTCCAAGCGCCGCAAGTGATAATCGTCAGATTGCTTTCAGCGGCGGCAGACGCTGCTTGAGGGTGAGCACCGGCGCGAAGAGATCACCATGCTTCTCGACGCGCTTGATCGCCGCTTCGCTCTCGAAGGTGAGCCGGTCGGGGGCTTTGCGTTTCCAGCATTTTTCCACTTCCTCCCACGTCACGGGCGTCGAGACGGTGGGCCGCGATTTTGCGCGCAGCGAATAAACGCTCACCGTCGTTTTGTGATCGTCGTTCTGGCTCCAGTCGATGAGCACTTTGCCTTTGCGCAGCGACTTTTTCATGTCCGAGACGATCACGTCCGGGTGCTCGCGCTCGAGGCGCTGCGCGAGCGCGTGCGCGAAAGGCTTCGTCTTTGCGTAACTGGTCGCGGTATTGAGCGGCACGAAGATTTGCAGTCCTTTCGAGCCCGAGGTTTTGGCGAAAGATGCGAGCTTCAGTTCGTCGAAGATCGCTTTCAACCAAAGCCCGACCTGGCAGCAGAGCACGATGTCCGCGGGCGGGCCGGGATCGAGGTCGAACGCGAGTGCGTTGGGCCGGGTGATCGCGGGCGCCCGGTGAAGGAAGGTGTGCAATTCGAGGTCGGCGAGGTTCGCCGCCCAGACGAGCGCGGGCAGATCGTTCATCACGCAATAGTCGATGCGCTTTTCCTCGCGCCGCTCGCTCGGCACGGTCGCGGTTTTTACCCACTTCGGCCGGTGGGAAGGGCATTGCTTTTCGTAGAAAAAGAAACCGTCCACGCCGTCGGGATACCGCTTGAGCGTGATCGGCCGGTTCTTGAGATGCGGCAGCAGCACCGGCGCGATGCGGATGTAGTAGTCGATGACCTGGGCCTTGGTGAAGCCGACCTCCGGATACAGCACCTTGTCCAGATTCGAAACGAGAAGCGTGCGCCCGGCGACATGCAGCTCGGTCTTCTTGCTCATCGGGGAGTTTCGCGCACGACTTCGCGCGCCTCCTTGTCTTCGCGCAAGCCGAGGAACACGGGGTGCCGCAACTTGCCGTCGCGCGTCCATTCGCTGAAACGCACCTGGCAGACGAGCGCGGGTTTGATCCAGTGGCACCGCTTCATCTCGCGCGGCGTGATGTTTTGCAGCCAGCGGCCCTGCTGTTTTTCCGGGAGGTTGGAGAATGGGCAGCCCGCCCGATGGAGCGTGCGCATTTTCCGATGCAGCGACTGCAACAACGCCTCGTCGAAGCCGGTGCCGACTTTCCCCGCGAACTGCAAATCCTTGCCGTGAAAGTAGCCGACGAGCAGCGCGCCGAAATGTTTCCGCGTGCCTTCCGGCGGCGTGTAGCCGCCGATAACCATCTCCTGCTCGGCCACGCACTTCAGTTTGACCCAGGAGCGGCTGCGGCGGCCCGCTTCGTAGCGTGAATTGCTTTCCTTGCCGATGATGCCTTCGAGACCGCGCTGCCGCACTTCGTCCAGCAGCCGCGCAGGATCGCCGCGGATTTCGGCGGAGTAGCGCAGCGGTTCCGCGGCGCGTTTGAGCAGCGCGCTCAATTGCTGGCGGCGTTCGTGCAAAGGTTGGTCGAGTAAGTCCGCGCCGTCGTGATGCAACAGATCGAAAATGTAATAGGCCAGCGGCGGGCGCTCCCCGCCGGTTTCGAGGGCTTGAAGCATTTGAAACGACGATCGGCCTTCCTCATCGAGCGCCACGATCTCGCCGTCGAAGATCGCCGTGCGCGACGGCAGCGCGGCCACCGCGTCGGCGATTTCCGGGAATCGCGCGGAGAAGTCCTTCGCATTCCGGGAGAGAAGCTGGACGCCGCTGCCGCTCTTGAAAGCCAGCGCGCGATAACCATCGAACTTCAGCTCGTAAAGCCACTCGCCCTCCGCCGGCGGCTTCGCCACGAGCGTCGCTTTCATCGGCGCGATGAACTCCAACTTTGCCGCCGACTCTTCGCGTCCCGATCGCCACTCCGCCGTCCGTTCCCGCGCGATGCGCGCCATGCTCCGACCCGTGAGCGCCGACTCGTCGTCCTTCCCCCGCGAAACCGCGCGTGCATCCTCGCCGCTCTTGACGAGCAGCCACTCGTTGTCGCCCGCGTGCTTGATGCGCACGAGCGTCCACTCGCCCTCGACCTTCCCGCCGTGCAACGCGAAGTGCAGCTTGCCCGCGTCGAGATCCTTTTGCGGATGCGGGCCGAGCGGTTCGTAGGTGCCGCTGTCCCAGACCATCACCGTGCCGCCGCCATACTGGCCTTTCGGGATGATGCCCTCGAAGCCGGCGTATTCGAGCGGATGATCCTCGACCTGCATTGCCAGCCGCTTCTCGCCTTTTTTAAAAGGCACGCCTTTCGGCACCGCCCACGATTTCAGCGTGCCGCCGAGTTCCAGGCGGAAGTCGTAGTGGAGCCGCGACGCATCATGCTTCTGGATGACAAAGCGCCGCGCCTTTTGCGCTTTAGCCGCCGGCCTCGTCCCGCGCGGTTCCGCCGTGCGAGTGAAGTCGCGTTTGCCAACGTAAGCGCGCAACGACATGGCCCAGCATTCACGCGGCCTTGCGCCGCGGTTTCTTCACAGCTGGGGCAGCACGCTTCCTTCGCTTCGCGCCGCCGCCGCTTTGATGGAGGCTCTTCTGCAACACCGACACGAGGTCGATGACGTTCGTCGGCTTTGACCGCCGGACCGGCTTCGGGAGAGCCTTGTCGCCCTTCTCGATCTTCTCCTCGATCACCTTTTCCAACGCCTCGCGATACTCATCCACATACTCCTCCGGCTTCCAGTCATCGGACATCGAGTCGATCAATGCCGTCGCCATTTGCAATTCCTTCTTCCCGATGTTCTCGGTCGCCGGGAGTTTGAATTCATCCACGTCGCGCAGCTCGGTCGCAAAGTGCATCAACTCGAGCATCAGCCCTTTCTCCTGCGGCTTCACCGCCGCGAGATGCTGCCGCGTTTTGATGACGACCTTGGCGATGGCGATCTTGCCGCTGGCGCGCAACGCTTCGCGTAAGAGCACGTAGGCTTTGTCGCCGCCTTTCTGCGGCTCCATGTAGTAGGGCTTGTGAAAGTAGATCGGATTGACCTCTTCGAGCTTCACAAAGCGAGTGATCTCCACCGTCTGCGTGGCCTCGATATCGACTCGCTGAAAGTCCTCCTCTTTCAAAATGACGAACTTCCCTTTTTCGTGCTCGTAGCCTTTCACGATCTGGTCCCAAGGCACCTCCTTGCCATCCGCCTCCGCCACACGCTTGTAGGTCACCGGGCTATGATCGCTTGTGCGCAGTAGGCGAAACTTCAACTCCTCCGTGCGCGTCGCCGGGTAGAGCGCGATCGGGATGTTCACCAGCCCAAAGCTGATCGCCCCTTTCCAGATAGCTCTCATGGCAAGTTGGCTCAGGTGCAGCCGCGGAGGAGAAAGAGGATCAGCAGGATCGGAACCGGAATCCCGATCAGCCAAAGCAAAATCCAGCCGATCTTTCCGCTCCGTGACGTATTGGGATCGATTTTCATCTTACTTCTGAATTCGCAAGCGAACGACCTTGCGCGCGTGCAGAAGTGCAAATGCGGCGGGCCGGAAAACGAGCCAATCGAACCGGCGTTCTATTTCCCCCCGGCCTGAAGCGCAGCGACAAGCTCAGAAAAATCCACCGGCTTGGCGAAATGCTGATCGAAGCCTGCAGCGAGTGAACGCTCCACATCCGCAGTTTGCGCGTAGCCGGAAGTCGCAATGAAATGCGCGTTCGCGAAGGCCGATTCGGCGCGCAGTGTGCGGCAAAGTTCGTACCCATCAATGCCGGGAAGACCGAGATCAAGAAGCAGGACCGTGGGTACGAATTCGCGCGCGGCCGTGAGCGCCTCCAAGCCATCGCGAGCGACGCGCACTTCGCAACCACGACGCACAAGCAGGCGGGAGAGAGCGTCACCCGCGTCTTGATGATCGTCCACGACAAGCACACGGGTCGCTGAAAGAGAGGGGGGAGCGGGACGGGAAGCAGCAGGAAGAACGGTGGCCGCGGGTTCTTTCGTCAGAGGAAGGCGCACGGTGAATGTGCTGCCTTTATTTTCTCCCTCGCTGCGAACCGCGATCGTGCCGCCATGCATCTCGATCAATGATTTCACGACGGTGAGCCCGATGCCCAGCCCGCCTTGGGCGCGATCGAGCGAGGTATGCACTTGCGTGAAAAGATCGAAGACTCGGGGCAAAACGTCGGGAGGCAGACCCATCCCGTTGTCTGAGACGGAGATTACCGCGTCATTTTCACGCCGGCGGGCACCGATGTGAACGCGCCCCCCGGGACTCGTGTATTTGGCGGCGTTGGTCAGGATATTCACGAAGACCTGCTGGAGACGCGCGGCGTCGCCTCGGATCTGCAGCCCGGGCTCGGTATCGCATTGCAGGGTGTGCTGCTTCTCGTCCATGAGGGGGCGCACGGCTTCGACCGCGCTGAGGATCACGGACCCGACATCGAGCAGCTCCATTCGCAGTTCGATCCGGCCGCGATTGATGCGCTCGACATCGAGGAGATCGTCCACCATGCGCGCGAGCTGGGCGCTTTGCCGGTCGATGACTTCGCCCGCCCACTGTTGTGCCCCAGGATCGGATGCCGAATCGCTGCCGAGCCGCACCGCGTGCCGGATCGCGGCGAGCGGATTGCGCAGCTCGTGGCCGAGCATGGCGAGGAACTCATCCTTGCGTTTGTCCGCCTCGCGCAAGCGCGCTTCGCTTTCGTTTAATTCTGCCGTGCGCGCCGCGACGCGCCGTTCAAGTTCATTGTTGAACTCACGCAATTGTTCCTGCGCCTGCCGGCGGGCTGCCACTTCCGCGAGGAGGGCGTCATTCGCGAGCACACTCTCGCGGGTCTTGCGGTGCAGTTCCGCGAAGACGGCAACCTTCGAGCGGAGGACGGTCGCGTTGATCGGCTTGTGCAGATAGTCCACCGCGCCGGTGCTGTATCCCTCAAGGACGTGCTCGTCTTCGCTGAAATAGGCTGTCAGAAAAATGATCGGCACCGTCGCGGTTTTTTTCCGCTGCTTGATCATCTGGGCCAGCTCGAAGCCGTTCATCCCTGGCATCTGAATATCGAGCACGAGCAAGGCAAACTCCTCGGCAACGAGCGCCAGCAGGGCGTCATTGGCGGACCCCGCGCACACGAGCCGATACCTCGGATCGTCGAGGACGGTTTCGAGCGCCGTCAGATTTTTCGGCTCGTCGTCCACGAGCAGGATGTTGATCATTTTCTCCGGCTTTTGGGACTCGACCGGCGACTGGGAGGCCGCAGCCTTGGCTGGGGTGGCGCCGCTGGAGAGCGCGCCGAGTGGGTCAGAGTTCATCGGGGAGAGGACGGTCAGCCTATTCACCGAAATAGCCAGACGCGCATGAGCGACAGGAGTTGGTCCGTATTTACCGGCTTCGCAATGTAGTCGGAGGCGCCCGCATCCAAACATTTTTCCCGGTCGCCTTTCATCGCTTTCGCGGTGAGGGCGAGCATGGGCAGGGTGCGAAACTCCTGATGTTTGCGAATCTCGCGCATCGTTTCGTACCCATCCATTTCGGGCATCATGATATCCATCAGCACCATGCTCAGGTCGGGCGTGGTCTGGATCAGCTCGATCGCCTGGCGACCATTGGTCGCGCTAATCACTTCCACTTCCTGACTCTCAAGCAGGGAAGTCAGCGCGAAAATGTTGCGCGCATCGTCGTCCACAACGAGAACCTTTCGGCCCTGCAAAACTTCCGTCGAGCCGTGCAATCGCTCGAGCATGGCTTGCTTCTCCTCCGGGAGGTCGGTGACCACGCGGTGAAGAAAGAGAGCCGTCTCGTCGAGCAGCCGCTCGGGCGATTGGACGTCCTTCAGCACGATGCTCTTCGCCATCGCCTTGATTCGCTCCTCCTCATCGCTGGACAGATCTTTCCCCGTGAAGACCACCACGGGGACTTCGTTCAAAGCGGGCTCCGCCTGGATTCTCTCCAACAGTTCAAAACCCGTCATGTCCGGCAGGCGCAGGTCGAGCACCACACAGTCGAAAGGTTCATCGAGCATGGCTTCCATCGCTTCACCGCCCGTCGCCACGGCTTTCAGATCGATGTCCTCGTGGCCGAGCAATTCGATGATGGATTGCCGCTCGATGTCGTTGTCCTCGACCACGAGCAGGCGCTTCGTGCGCGGCGCGGTGAAGTCCTTGATTTTGTCGAACGCAGCTTCCAGCCCGTCGGTCGTCGGCGATTTGACGATGTAAGAAAATGCGCCGTGCGCGAGGCCGTGCTGCCGCTCCTCTTCGAGCGTGAGGATCTGGACCGGGATGTGCCGCGTGGCGGGATCGAGCTTGAGCTGGTTCAGCACGGTCCAGCCGAGCATATCCGGCAGAAAGATATCCAGCGAGATGGCTGCGGGACGATACTGCCGCGCGAGAGCGAGACCGGTGGCTCCCTTCGCCGCGACCAGGCCGCGGAAACCGTGATCGCGCGCGAGCCCCAAAAGGATGCGGGCGTAGTGAGCGTCGTCCTCGATGATCAACATCACGGAGTCTCCCTCCACGATGCTCTCGCGGTCGTCATCGATATGCTCCTCCTGCGCGATGGGCAGAACATTGAGCGCCTGGTTTCTCATCATATCGTAGCCGCTGCTCGTCACCGGCGCGGTCCGCGCTGTGCTCGGCCCGGTGTAATGCAGCGGGAGATAAAGCGTGAAGGTACTGCCCTGTCCATGGACGCTGGTGAGCCGGATTTCACCACCGAGAAGCGCCGCCAATTCGCGGCTGATGGCCAGACCGAGGCCGGTGCCGCCATATTTTCGGGAAGTGCCCGCATCGGCTTGCTGGAAGGCTTCGAAGATCAGCCGTTGCTTCTCCGGGGCCACGCCGATGCCGGTGTCCTCGACCGCAAACGAGATGACCTGTTGCGCCTTGCTCAAAACTGGATGTTCAATGCTCCACCCCGCCGTGGCAAAATTCACGCGCACGTCCACATGGCCTTGCGAGGTAAATTTGACTGCGTTGGACAGAAGGTTTTTCAGAATCTGCTGCAGTCGTTTCGGATCGGTCGTCAGCGCGCGCGGCAGTTCGGGCGCAAACTCGACGTTGAACGGAAGGTTTTTGTTTTCGGCCACGTGCCGAAAATTGCGGTCGATGTTGTCGCGCAAGCCGTTGAAGGAAATCTCCTCAGCCTCGACCGACACCGTCCCGGATTCGATTTTTGAGAGGTCGAGAATGTCGTTGATCAGATTGAGCAAATCCGAGCCGGAGGAGTGGACGTTTCGGGCAAAGTCCACCTGCTTGGGCACGAGGTTGCCCGCCGCGTTGTCGGCGAGTTGCTGGCTGAGGATCAGGATGGAATTCAACGGCGTGCGCAGCTCGTGCGACATGTTGGCGAGGAACTCGGACTTGTATTTGGAAGTCAGCGCCAGCTCGGCGGCCTTTTCCTCGAGAGCGCCGCGCGCCTGCTCCACTTCGCGATTCTTGCGCTCGACCTCCGCATTTTGTTCGGCGAGCAGCTTTGCTTTCGTTCCCAGCTGCTCGTTGGTTTCCTGAAGTTCGCTCTGCCGCGACTGAAGCTCGACCGTCAACTGCTGCGACTGCTTCAACAGGCCTTCCGTGCGCATCGTCGCCTCGATCGTGTTCAGCACGACACCGATGCTCGTCGTGAGTTGATCGAGGAAGATGAGGTTCGTGGAAGTAAAAGGCCGCAACGACGCCAGCTCGATCACAGCTTTCGTGTGACCTTCAAAAAGCAGCGGGAGAACGACGATGCTCGACGGTGAAGCATCCCCGAGACTGGAGCTGACGCGCGTGTAATCCGACGGCACATCGCTGATGAGGATGCGCTGCTTTTCCACGGCGCATTGACCGACGATTCCTTCGCCGAGCGGGATGCGCTCCGGTTGTCCGGGGCGTTGCGCGTAACCCGCGAGGAGCTGCAGCGTGGGCGCTCCGTCGGCGCCACTGGCCATCTGGTAAATGGTCCCTTGCTGCGCTTGCACGAGCGGGACGAGGTCCGCGAGCAAGGTTTTTGCCACAGTGAAAAGATCGCGCTGCCCCTGCAGCATGCTCGTGAAACGCGCGATGTTCGTCTTCAGCCAGTCCTGCTCGCGGTTGCGTTCCGTGGTCTCGCGGAGGTTCGCGATCATCGTGTTGAGGTTGTCCTTCAACTCGGAAACTTCGCCTTTCGCATCGACCTGGATCGAGCGCGTGAGATCGCCCTGCGTTACCGCCGTCGCGACCTCCGCGATGGCGCGCACCTGCGTTGTGAGGTTCGCCGCGAGCAGATTGACGTTGCCGGTCAGATCTTTCCACATGCCCGCCGCGCCGGGCACGTTCGCCTGGCCTCCCAGCCGCCCATCGACGCCGACCTCGCGGGCGACGTTGGTGACTTGATCCGCGAAAGTCGCGAGCGTGTCGGTCATGTTGTTGATCGTCTCGGCGAGCGCGGCCACTTCGCCTTTCGCCTGCACCGTCAGCTTCTGGCGCAGGTTGCCGTCGGCGACGGCGGTGACGACTTTGACGATGCCGCGGACCTGGTCGGTGAGGTTCGACGCCATGAAGTTCACATTGTCGGTCAAATCCTTCCAAGTGCCGCCGACGCCGGAGACTTGCGCCTGCCCGCCGAGTTTGCCTTCCGTGCCGACTTCGCGGGCCACGCGCGTGACCTCGGACGCGAAGGCGTTGAGTTGATCGACCATCGTGTTGACGGTGTTCTTCAGTTCGAGAATTTCGCCCTTCACATCGACCGTGATTTTGCGGCTGAGATCCCCGCGCGCGACCGCCGTCGTCACCTCCGCGATGTTGCGCACCTGCGCGGTGAGGTTCGCGCCCATGGTGTTCACCGAGTCGGTCAAATCCTTCCACGTCCCCGCGACGCCGGGCACCACGGCCTGCACGCCGAGCCGGCCTTCCGTGCCGACCTCGCGCGCCACGCGGGTCACTTCTGAGGCGAACGAACGAAGCTGCTCGACCATCGTGTTGATCGTCTCCTTGAGCTGCAAAATCTCGCCGCGCACATCGACGGTGATTTTTTTGGAGAGGTCGCCGTTGGCGACCGCGATGGTCACCTCCGCGATATTGCGCACCTGTCCGGTGAGGTTCGACGCCATCGAGTTCACGTTGTCCGTCAAATCCTTCCAGGTCCCGGCCACGCCCAGCACCTGCGCCTGTCCGCCGAGCTTGCCTTCGGTGCCCACTTCGCGGGCGACCCGGGTCACCTCTGAAGCAAACGCGCCGAGCTGCTCGACCATGGTATTCATCGTTTCCTTGAGCTGCAAAATCTCGCCCTTCACATCGACCGTGATCTTGCGCGAGAGATCGCCGCGCGCGATGGCCGTCGCCACGTCGGCGATGTTGCGGACCTGTCCGGTCAGGTTCGACGCCATTGAGTTCACGTTGTCCGTGAGGTCTTTCCAGGTGCCCGCCACACCGGGCACGGCGGCCTGTCCGCCCAGCTTGCCATCGGTGCCGACCTCGCGCGCGACGCGGGTCACTTCCGCCGCGAAGGAGCGAAGTTGATCGACCATGGTGTTGATCGTTTCTTTTAACTCCAAAATCTCTCCGCGCACATCGACGGTGATCTTTTTAGAAAGGTCCCCGTTTGCCACCGCGATCGTCACCTCCGCGATGTTGCGCACCTGCGAGGTGAGGTTGGAGGCCATCGAATTCACGTTGTCCGTGAGATCCTTCCAAGTCCCCGCCACGCCTTCCACCGCAGCCTGCCCGCCAAGTTTGCCCTCGGTGCCGACTTCGCGGGCGACCCGCGTCACTTCTGAAGAGAAGCCATTGAGCTGATCGACCATGGTGTTGATCGTGTTCTTCAGCTCGAGGATTTCTCCGCGGACATCGACGGTGATCTTGCGGCTAAGATCGCCGCGGGCCACCGCAGTGGTGACCTCCGCGATATTGCGGACCTGACCGGTGAGGTTCGACGCCATCGAGTTCACGTTGTCGGTCAAATCCTTCCAAGTGCCCGCCACGCCCGCGACCTGCGCCTGGCCGCCGAGTTTGCCTTCCGTGCCGACTTCGCGCGCCACGCGGCTGACCTCGGAGGCGAACGCGTTGAGCTGATCG
>JANOAZ010000357.1:0-29338 GCA_031411395.1 Chthoniobacteraceae bacterium | reverse complement strand
TCGCCGCCGCCGGTCACCTTCTCCTCGCCGGTGATGCCGTCCCATTTCTCCGGAAAACTCCACGCACTCGTGCCGCTGCTCTCGTGGCCGAAGAGGATGCCGCGATGATGCGGATGATCGCGCTGCACCTTCGATTCGCTGGCGATCTCCTGCATGGGAAACGCGCGAGTCATCGCCTTGCCGGTCGGCCCGAAGACCGGCCAGAGGTAGGGTTTGTTCGCATGGTCGATGACGTAGCTGGCAAAGGGCTGGCCGTTCACCGTGACGCTCACGCCGTGGGCATCCTGTTTGACCGCGAATACAGAATCCGCGGCGCGGAGGGCGGCGGACGGAGCCAGCAGCACGAAGAGGAAGGAAAGGAGTCGTTTCATGGGTTGGGTGGAGTTGGGAGGAGCGCGGTGTTCGAAGACCGTTCGCCCGCCGCCACGGAACCACATGCGAACAGACTGGAACAGCTTTTCGAATCGGCGCCCGCTTCCGCACCGGCGCCGGCAGGTTCACGTGCAGCCATCGCTTGCACGAGCACATACCCTTACCCAAAGTGGAACATGTTTCGTCAATGCTTGGCACAGTTCGGCCGAATGATTTTCGGCAAACGTCTGTTTGTCGGCCTTGCGTTTGTGCTCGTGGGCCTGGTCGCGCTCCGACCCCTGCCACTTTTTCATGAGCGGTATTCGTGGAGCCAGACCGCAGGGATCTTGATGGTCGTCGCGGGCCTCGTCATTCGCGGATGGGGCAGCGGCTACGCGGGAAGACACACCCGTTCAGCCGCGATCGCCGCCCCGAGATTGGTGACCGCCGGGCCGTTCGCCCACGTGCGCAATCCCATTTATGTCGGTACCATTGTCCTGGGGGTGGGAATGTCCGCGGTCATCGGCGACCCGCTGGCTTTTCTCCTCACTGGTCTCGCGTTCATGGTTCTCTATTTTGGAATCGTCCCAGCGGAGGAGGACTTCCTCGCGAGACAATTTGGGGCCGAATATCAGATCTATCGAGATGCGGTCCCGCGGTTGGTTCCCCGCTTGCGCCCCTGGCCGGGGCGGATCGCCGCGGGATTCGAGTGGCAGGCCGTTCGGGGTGAATGTTCGATCGCGTTCCTGGTGGTGGCGATCTATGCCGCATTGGTCTTCGGAAAGTATCTCGTCGCGATTTTTCGGTAGCAGGCGCGAGCGGCGTCGAAGCGTTTTCTACTTACCCGGAGCCGGTGCGGTGAGGCGGTCGAGGAGGTAATCCTGAATGCTCGCGTGCTTCACGTCGGGTGCGCCGGGATAAACGAGCGCGCACTCGACGCCCGCCGCCTTGCAATGCTCCTGCAACTTCACGCCGAAGTTTGAGGTGTGCGTCGGGTCTTTCTGCTCCTGGCCGATCGCGGGCGGCACGCTGTAGAGGAGATAGATCGGCGGGTCGTCGGAGGTGACGAGCGCGTAGGGCGAATACTCCGCGATCCACGGCAGGATGGTGTCGCGCTTGGCGAGGAATTCGTCGAACTGCGAGAGCTTCGTGGCAGCGTCGCCCTTGAAGCCAAACGCGTGGCCGCCGTAGCGGCTGTTCGGCGTCCATTCCCTCATCTGCTGCGGATCGAGCGTGGTCTGCGCGCCGGTGACCGCGGCGCACCAGAGGCGCGTGGATTCGCGGGCGATCGGGTCGGCGCTCTTTGGGTCGGCGAGGTCGGGGTGAAAGGCGAGCCAGAGCGAGGTGCATGCGCCGGCTGAGCCGCCGCTCGCGCCGATGCGCGCCTTGTCGATGTTCCACTCGGCGGCTTTGCTGCGGACGAGTTGCAGCGCGCGCGCGGCATCGTGCAGCGGACCTTTCACCGGCGGCACCACGCCGTCGGCGGTGGCCTCGGGGATAAAGCGATATTCCACCGAAGCCATGGAGATGCCGGCCTTGAGCATCGCGGGCAGCATCCCGGTGACGCCGCTCAGACGCCCGCCGGCCTGCCAGCCGCCGCCGTGGATGAAGAGGAGCACCGGCGTCGGCTTGTCGGACTCCGCTTTCCAAAAATGCAGCACCTGCTTGGGATGCGGGCCGTACGCGACGTCGTAGAAGGTCGGGTTGGGGAGCGGCGGATTCGCGGCGAGGGACTTCGCGGCTTCGGCGGCGGGGATCTCGCGGACGAAGATATTCCGCCAGCGGATTTCGCCGCCGTGAGTCTGGAGCATGATCGGTCCCTTCGCGGGCAGCCGCTGCGTTTTGTCCCAGTAGTTTTCCATCGCCGCGCCATCGACGACGAGGCGGGTGTTGAGCGTGACCCAGGTGCGAGCCGCGATCTGCCGGATGAGCATCGTGTTCCATTGGCCGAAGGGCTTATCGACCACCATGAGGGGATCGCGGCCGAGCGTCTTTGGCGTGTTGTTGAAGAGACCGCCTGAGCCGAGGTGCGGGCGACGATCTGGTTTCTTCGGATCGAAGACCTGATTCATGTCCCAGATCTGCACCTGCGGATTGCCGCGCAAATAAACGCCGCTATCGGCCTTCGCCACCGTCTTGTATTCGATCATCAATTCGATGTCGCCGAACTCCTCGTCGGTCGTGGCGTAAGGCCCGGTGCCGACATTGACCAACTCGCCATTTTCCACGCGCCAATGCTGTGGGAATTCTTCGCGCTGCTGCTTGAGATTGGCCTCGCGTTTTTCGCCTTCGAGCTTCGCGACCGTGTGCGGATTCAGTCCATGCCAGCCGGTCAGGTCCTGGCCGTTGAAGATCGCGCGGAAGCCTTTCGGCGGCGCGGGATCGGCGGCGTGAAGGGACGCGAGCGGGAGCAGTAGGACGGTGAGTGTGGGGAGGAGACGTTTCATAATGTTGGCTTGGTGAGGTTTGGTAATTCGGGAGGGTTGGAAAAAAACGCTGTCATCCTGAGCGGAGCGCCGCGGGGCGAAGGCGGTGCGGCGCGGAGTCGAAGGATCTCTCGCTATTTCTGACATCGATCGCCGGTGAGGCGGAAATGGTGAGAGATCCTTTGATTGCACTCCGCCCGCTGGCCCGCCTCCGCTCCGCTCAGGATGACAGCGTTTTCTCAAAGTATCTCAAACTACTTCGGCAGCGCAAAGGCCACGTAGGCGTCGCCGCTCTTCGTGCCGATCTTGCCGCCGCCGCAGGCGATGACGAGGTACTGCCGGCCGCCGACGGAGTAGGTCGCCGGGGTCGCGTAGCCTGCCGCGGGCAGCTTCGCTTTCCACAGCTCCTTGCCGGTCTGCCGATCGAAGGCGCGGAGGTGTTCGTCGCGGCTCGCGGCGATGAAGATGAGGCCGCCGGCAGTCACGACCGGACCCCCGTAGTTTTCCGTGCCCGTCTTCGGGATGCCCTTGGCGGTCAACTCGGGCCATTCGCCGAGCGGCACGCGCCAGCGGTATTCGCCGGTGTTCAGGTCGATGGCGTTGAGCGTGCCCCACGGCGGTTTGATTGCGGGATAACCATTGGCGTCGAGCCAGCGGTTGTAGCCGGTGGTGGTATAAGGAATCGCGCCGAGCACATCCGCTCCGCCGAGTTCTTCGCGACCGCTGGCGGTGGTCGCCGGCGTGGCAGCGGGCGCGGTGCCGAAGAGATGATCGACGACCATCGTCTGCTGCTTCTCGCTGAGGAACGCGAACGACGGCATCACGCCTTTGCCCGTTTTCAGCAGCGCCAGCACATCAGCTTTCTTCAATCGCTGCTCCACGCCGATCATCGACGGGACGTTCTGCGCGGCGTTGCCTTTGCGGTCCATGCCGTGACACGCGGCGCAGATTTGGGAGAAGATCGCTTCGCCGCTCGCGAGCGGTTCGCCGCCGGTTTTCTTCGTCTCGACCATGTTCAAGACCCACGCCATCTCGTTGCCGTTCACGTAGAGGATGCCATCGGGATCGGCCGCTGCGCCACCCCACTCCGCGCCGCCGTCGAAGCCGGGGAAGATGATCGTGCCCTCGCGGCTCGGCGGCAGGAAAGGCACGTGCGGCTTCAGCTTCACGAAACGCTCGAGCACCTGCCGATGCGACTCCGGCGAGATGTCGGTGATCTCGTCGTAAGTAAAGAGTTGGCGGGAGAACGGCGCGGGCTTCGTTGGCAACGGCTGGGTGGGCCACGCCGCTTCGCCTTGGAGGTCGGATCCCGGCACGGGCACTTCGCGGATGGGGAAGATCGGCTCGCCCGTCTCGCGGTTGAAGGTGAAGACGTGGCCGGACTTCGTGACCTGCGCGACGGCGTCGATCCTCTTCCCGTCGCGGGTGACGGTGATGAGATTTGGCGGCGCCGGCAGGTCGCGATCCCACAGGTCGTGATGGACGAGTTGCTGATGCCACACGCGTTTGCCGGTCTTCGCGTCGAGCGCGATCAGGCAGTTCGCAAAGAGGTTTTGTCCAACGCGATTTCCACCCCAGAAATCGTAGGCCGCCGAGCCGGTCGGGCAGAAGACGAGCCCGCGCTTTTCATCCAATGCGAAGCCCGTCCAGACATTCACCCCGCCGATGTATTGGTGGGCGTTCGGCGGCCACGTCTCGTAGCCCGGTTCGCCCGGCTGTGGGATGCTGTTGAAGCGCCAGACGAGTTTCCCGGTGCGGACATCGTAGGCGCGGATGTGCCCCGGCGCGGCGGGCGCTGGCCCTTCCCCGAGCCGCATTCCCATGATCAGCAGATCGCCGAAGAGCACGCCCGGCGTGGTGGATTGCAGCGCGAGCTTTGACACATCGCGGCCGAGGTCGCGCTTGAGGTCGATCGTTCCGCCTTCGCCGAAAGTCGGGACGCGCTCGCCGGTGGCCGCGTTGATCGCGTGCAGGAATCGGTCGTTCGAATACAGGATGCGGCGATCGGCGCCGTCGGCCCAATAGACCACGCCACGGTTCACGCCCGCCTTGGTCATGCCCGGCACCTTCGCCGGATCGAAGCGCCAGAGTTCCTTGCCCGAGTCCGCCGCGACGGCGAACAACTGCAGGTCCGGCGTCGTGCCGTAGAGCGTGCCGGCGATGACGATCGGGTTGCACTGGATCTGCGTGCGGTTGTTGGGGGCCGCGCCGCCGGCCTGATACGTCCACGCCACTTCCAGCGTCGTGACATTTTCCGGCGTGATCTGGCCGAGGGTCGAGTAGTGGCTGCTGGCCTTGTCGCCGAGATAGACGCCCCAATCCACGTCGGCGGCGGAGGCGAGCAGGGGAAGGAGCAGCGAGGCGAACGCGAGGCGTTTCATTTGGGGGAGCTTGCTGCGACAATCGATTCTCAATCCAGTTGTTAGTTCGCGGAGCAATCCCGAAGTTTTCCGTTTACAAACAGGAGGAGGTCGGCTCTCTTCACCGCCCCACGCGCGAAAACTAGCAATAGACGCACCGTTGGTCCCTGGGTGGCGAGTCCTCATGATTCGCTGCTGTCGCGCCAGGGGTAACCCGGTGATTAGAATGCAGATTGACGATGGTAGATTGGCGATTTGGTCCGCGAGGACTGGACGCGTCCTTCTTCAATCCGAAATCCGCAATCGCCAATCCGCAATACCACCATGCCTACCCGTTTAGGTCGTTTCGAAATGCCGAAGTCCCTCGCCAAAGATGAGGACACGGCCACTGGTACCTACGCCAAGTTCGTCGCCGAGCCCTTCGAGGCCGGCTACGGACACACCGTCGGAAACTCGCTCCGCCGCGTGCTGCTCTCCTCGCTCGAGGGTGCCGCCATCACCTCGGTGAAAATCGAGGGCGCCAGCCACGAGTTCCAGACCCTGCCGCACGTCGTCGAAGACGTGACCGACATCGTGCTCAACCTCAAGAAGATCAAATTCAAGGCGCACGATCACGACGTCCGCAATCTGACTCTTTCGGTGAACAAGGAAGGTGTCGTCACCGCCGGCGACATCACCGACAGCGCGCAGTGCGAGGTCCTGAACAAAAATCAGGTGATCTGCACGCTCGACAAGAAGACCAAGTTTGAAGCCGAACTCGAAGTGAAGGTTGGTCGCGGTTTCTCCCGCTGGGATGAAAACAAGCACGCCGACCAGCCGATCGGCGTGATCGCCATCGACTCGATCTTCTCCCCGGTCACCCGCGTGAAGTACGCCGTGGGCAACACCCGCGTGGGCCAGCGCACCGATTACGACAAGCTCGAGATCGAGATCTGGACCGACGGCCGCATCACGCCGGAAGACGCGCTCGTGCAGTCTTCGTCCATCCTGAAGAAGCACTTCGAGCCTTTCTACGCGTACGACGAAAACGCGGTGCAGTTCGACGAAACTCCGCAGGCGCAGAGCCAGGAGAATCAGAAGATGAAGAAGCTCCTCAACATGAGCGTGAACGAGATCGAACTCTCCGTGCGCGCCGCGAACTGCCTGAACAACGCGAACATTACCAGCGTCGGCCAGCTCGCGCAGAAAACCGAGGCCGAGATGCTCAAGTACCGCAACTTCGGCAAGAAATCGCTCAACGAGATCAAGGAAAAGCTCACCCAACTCGGCCTCTCGCTCGGCATGAAATTCGAGCCCGGCGTCGTCGAGACCAATCTCGCCGGCGACACCAGCATCGCTGGCTAAGTCCCCGCACCTACCGACATCCCATGCGTCACAAAAAAAAGACGGTCAAACTCGGCCGCAAAGAAGGGCATCGTAAAAGCATGCTCGCGAACCTCGTGGTCAGCCTTATCGAGCACAGCCGGATCAAGACCACGCTGGCGAAGGCCAAGGCGATCAAGCCAATGGCCGAGAAGGTGGTTACCATCGGCAAAAAAAACACGCTCCATGCGCGCCGGACGGCCAAAGCCGTGCTCCGCCAGGACGACGCGGTGAAGAAGCTATTCGCGGAAGTCGCGCCTCGCGCGGCGAATCGGAACGGCGGCTACACCCGGATCATCAAGCTCGGCATGCGCAAGAGCGACGCGGCCGAGATGTGTTTCATCGAGTGGGTGGACGCGCCAGTGCTCGTCGAGACCGCCGCGCCCGAGCCCGCCAAGGCGAAGAAAGCCGCTGCGAAGCCGAAGGCGGAAGCCAAGGCCGAGCCCGCTGCGGAAGCCGCGGAAGAAGCGAAGCCTGCGAAGAAGCCGCGCGCAAAGAAGGCCGCGGAAGACAAGCCGGCCGAGTAACCGAGGCGGAATAATTTTCCCGCGACCCTGTCGCTGGGAACCCAGTGAACGGCGCAGCTCCCCCGGGGCTGCGCCGTTTCACATGCCGTAGGCGCGCGCCTCTGGCCGCGCAACACGCCCACCCCAGCCTGGACCTCGCTACCCTCGGAGCGCCCTGCCTTTTTAAATAATCTGCATCCTCGCGGCGGGCCGGCGTGTTGCGAGGCGGGACGCGCTCGCCTACCGGGCTCAGAGCTGGTGATGCACGATCTCCAGGGTGAGCACGCAGTAGGTCGTGACGAGGACGGGATCCTTTTCCATCCAGCGGGCGGTATCGTTCACCCAGGAGCCGTCGCCGGCCTGGAGGTTGATCAGCTTCAGCGCGAGGTCGCGCGCCCAGTCCACTTTTTTGCCGTCGGCAGTGGTGAGTTCACGGACGCCGGCACTGGCGAGGCCCTTGGCGGCGAGGTGGTAGTAGTAATAGAGACCCTGCCGGCCGAGGCCGGGGTTTTCCTCGAGGGTATAATTTTTCTGCAACCACTCGAGCGCCGCGGTCACCCGAGGGTCGTCCTTTTTTACATCCGCGTAGATGAAGCTGAGCAGCCCGGCGTAGGTCATGGAGCCATAGCTGCGCAGGGCTTTCCGGCCATTGGGCAGGTCGGTTTCACCCGCGTTGCTAAAGCCGGGGTAGTAGATGAAGCCGCCTTTGTTTTGCGGATCGTCGCTCGCCCATTCGGATTTGTTGGTCGCGGTGAGATTTTGCGTGCGGCTGATGAAGTCGATCGCGGCTTTCCAGTTGAGATCCTTGCTCCCGGCGAGCTCGGTGGCGGGCCGCGCTTTGGCAAAGGCGCGGATGGCTTCGAGGGTCACGAGGGTGTTGTCGAGGTCGGGATGCTGGCGCTTCGGACTCGAGCCGGTGGGGCCGTAGCCGAAGCCGCCGTTGGTCTCCGGTTTCACCATGTCGCTGGCCTGCTGGCCGCCGATGAATTTTCGCGCGGCGAGGATCGCCGGCTCGTCTTTTGGATCGCCGGTGTTGAGCAGCGCCATGAGCGAGACGGAGGTGTTGTAGTTCGAGAGGCCCTTGATGTAGATCCCGCCATCGGGCTGCACTTTCGAGCGGAGGAAGGCGTAGCCTTTTTTCAGGACCTCGGCGTGTGCCCCAGGGCCGGACGGGTCTCGCTGAAACGCGATGAGCGGCAGCGCGGTGAGCGCGGGATGCTCGGGTTCGGCCGTAGGAATGAGGGGATTGCGGAAGGAGCCGTCGTCCTGCTGCTGGGCCTTGAGCCAGGCGAGGCCTTTGCTGATCGCCGTCGCGACTTCATTGCGGACGGATTCGTTGCCGGCGTCGCGCAGCGGGGGCGGCTCGGCCGCGTGGAGGGTGGTGGTGAGGAGAGCGAGGAGGAAGGCGGTCGTGACTTTCATTTTTTTGCGGCGGGTTTCGAGTCGGCTTCAGGTTCGAGCGTGATGATGATTTCGACCGTGGTATCGAGTGGCGGGACGGCTTTCTTGTTCACTTCCCAGACGAGATCGTCATCGCTTCCTTTGCGCGGATTATTGATCAAGGCGGCGGGATAGGTGACCAGCGAAGCGAAGGCGCCCTCGAGTTGCGCCAGGAAGTGGTCCTCGTGAAACATCGATCCGGTGTAGAGCCAGGGGCCGCGCGGAGCGGGCTTCCTGGTTTCCGTGTTCGCGATCCAGTCTTCCACTGGCACCGTCTTTTCCTCCGTCCCCGCTTTCCATTTCACCGCGATCTGGATTCGGTCGCCTTTCAGTTTTGGCGCGCCGCGGAGGTATTCCTTGTTGATCTGCTTCGGCGCCGCGTCATCGGGCGCCGGCGTGGTGATGCCCGCGCCTTTCGCCCCGAGCAGGAGCATGGAAAAATGCAGGTCCGACGGCTGGACCGTGGTGCTCAGCAGGCTCTCGTGGGTCGAGCCTTCGGTAGTCACGAGCAGGTATTCGATCGCGCCCTCGACCATGTTCACCTTGCCGGGGAAGGTCGCGACGTGCTTCGCCTGATCGAGGCGGATCTGGCCGATTTGGTAAACGCCCGGGCTGAGTTCCTGCATCGTCGGCGCCGTCGGCGCGGCGGTGGCATCGGCGGCGTGGGCCGAGACGTGGAGGATCGCGGCGCACGCGAGGCAGAGGAGGGCAGGGGACTTCACGAGAAAAAGCATAGTCCGCACGACCGGGAAGACCGCCAACATTTTTCGCCGCTAGAAGTCCGTACGCAAAATGGGAACGGCTTCGCACGTTTCCCGGGAAAGGATGAGGTATGAGTGATGAGGTATGAAAGGAAGACTGCCGGGCCGGTACCTTCCTCATCACTCATCCTTTCATTTTTCCGCCACGGCCTCTATCCGTGCCACATGCCAGCAATCGACCCATTCATGCAGGCCGCGATCGACGAAGCGCGGCAGGGACTGGCCGAGGGAGGGATTCCGATCGGCTCATCATTGATGCGCGACGGGCAACTGCTCGGCCGCGGCCACAATCGCCGGGTGCAAAACGACGACCCGATGACGCACGCGGAAACCGACTGTCTGCGCAACGCCGGCCGCATCGGCTCTTATCGCGGTTGCACCCTCTATTCGACGCTCATGCCGTGCTACTTCTGCGCGGGCGCGGCGGTGCAGTTTGGGATCAAGAAGGTGATCGTCGGCGAGAGCCGCACCTTTCCCGGCGCGGGGGATTTCATGCGCGAGCATGGCATCGAGGTCGTCGATCTGGATATGCCGGAGTGCTACGAGATGATGGAGAAATTCATCCGCGATAAGCCGGAGCTGTGGAACGAAGACATCGGCGTCGATTGACCGCGGCATCGTAATCGTAATCGCTCTCGGGGGACTTTCGGTCCTCGGTTGACCCTTCCGCGTCCCGCTTGCCGATGACGATTAAGATCAGGATTACGATTACGAAAAAGGCGCCGCTCCATCGGAGTTGACGCCTCGCTTTGGCCGTCGCAACCTCCCCATCCCTATGAATCGCCTCGCCATTTGTACTGCCAGCATCGCCCTGCTCAGCGCGCCCGCTTTCGCCGCCGTGGATTTTGACAAGGACGTAAAGCCGATCCTCGAAAACAACTGCGTCCGCTGCCACAATCCGAAGGCGACCGACTTCGAGAAAGGCGACACGGACTTCGATCTTTCCACCCGCGAAGCCGCGATGGATTCCAACTACATCAAGGCCGGCAACGCCGAGAAGAGCAAACTCTACACGACCACCGTCATGGCCGATGACGCGAAGAAATTGATGCCGCCCAAGAACAAGGCGACCGGCGCGCTGGAGCGTCTCGCCAAGGCCGAGACCGAAGTGCTGAAGAACTGGATCAACGAAGGAGCGAAGTGGCCCGACGGGGTGGCGCTCATCGCGCGGAAGAAGGAAGTGGCCAGCAGCGCCGGCGCGGAGACGACGGTCGTCGCCGACATTTTCAAGAAGATCACCGCGACCTCGACCGAGAAGGACGCCGCGGCGATGAAACCATTCACCACGGCGATCATCGGCACCGACGTGAGTTACGACATGGTCCCGATCCCGGGCGGCAAATTCAAGATGGGCAGCCCGGACAGCGAAGCGGGCCGCAAGCCGGATGAAGGTCCGGTGCATCCCGTGGAAATCGCGCCGTTCTGGATGGGAAAATACGAGGTCACATGGAACGAGTTCGAGCTCTTCATGTATCCAAACGAGGAGAAGAAATCGCGCGAATCCAAGAAACTCGATCCCGCGCTGAACGCGCTCACGGACGCGGTCACGCGCCCCACGCAGCCGTATGTGGAGATGAGCTTCGGCATGGGCAAGGATGGCTTTCCCGCGATCTCGATGACCCAGCACGCGGCCAATAAATTCTGCCAGTGGCTGAGCGCAAAGACCGGGCACTTCTACCGCCTGCCGACCGAAGCCGAGTGGGAATACGCCGCGCGCGCCGGCACCACCACCGCGTATTTCTGGGGCGATGACGCCGCGCAGATCGGCGACTACTGCTGGTGGGGAAAGAACGCGGATTTCAAGTATCAGAAGGTCGGGAAGAAGAAGCCGAACCCGTGGGGACTGTACGACATTCTCGGCAACGTCATCGAGTGGACCCTCGACGGCTACGACGCCGGATACTACGCCAACTCACCGGCGGCGAATCCCTGGAACAAAGCGGCCAAGCCGTATCCGCACGTCGCTCGCGGCGGCTCCTGGGATGACGACGATGCCGCGAAGCTCCGCTGCGCCTTTCGCCGCGCCTCCAGCGCCGAATGGAAAATCCAGGACCCGCAACTTCCGAAGAGCATCTGGTATCACACCGACGCGCAATTCCTCGGCTTCCGCATCGTCCGCCCGCTCAAGACTCCGACCGCCGAAGAGATGTTCGCCTACTGGAATAGCGGCGTGGAAAAGGACAATCCTGACTTGAAAAAAGCCGGGGAGTAACCTCTGCGACGAATCGGCCCGTCACGTCGCGCGATCGGGTGCACGCTGGGGCGCGCCTCTCCGGGGATGGAGCAGTGCCCACGCGCGGGGGAGTAGGAAAAGCGAGATCAGCGCGTCGATGATGAGGCCGAGGGCGCACGTCTGGCCGAGACTCGCGAGGCCGAGATTGTTTGCCCAACTGATGGTGCCGAAACCGGCCGCTGCGGAGGAAGCGCAGAGGCAGATGACCAGGCCCAGCTCGCGTTGGGCGGCGGGGGCGTCGCCGCCGTTTCGCTTCAGCGCGAGGAGGAGCAGAATGCTGTAGTCGGTGCCGGTGCCGAGGAGGAGAAGCAGGGCGGCGAGGTCGAAGAAATTCCACTGCATCCCGAAGAGCGACATCGCCCCGGCGAGGCAGGCGAGGACGAGCGCGGTGGTGACTGCAAAAAGTCCGAGCGCTCGCGCGCTGCGAAAGGCGAGGGCCAGGACGACGAGCACGGCGGCGAGCAGGCCGAGAATCACGCGCGTGAATTCCTTCGGAATGACGTGCTTGAGTTCGGCACCGAGGCGGTTCCAGCTCACGAGGTAAACGCCGGGCGTCTCGACTGCGGCCGCGATCGCCTCCTCGCGTCCGGCGGTCGGCTGGACCATGCCCATCGCGAGAATCTGCCCCTCGGCGCGATGCGCGGCGCGGCGGAAAATCCAGCGGCTCGATTCGTTGTCGGGCCAGATGGGGGAGAGTTGAGAGTTGAGAGTTGAAAGTTGAGAGGCGCGTTTTCTCCAGTCGGACCACTGCTTCAACACCGCCTCGGTCAGGGCGAATGCCTCGTCGTTGAAGCCGCCGGCCTGCATCGTCTCCTTCAACCGCGGAGCTTCCGGGGCGAGGGTGGCGAGCGTGGCGAGGTTCGCGTTTTGATGAACCGGATCAGGCCAGATCGGCAGGGCCGACCGGAAGCTGCGGACGTCGCCCCGCGCTTGCGCGGCGGTGAGTGCCGACTCGGCGTGGCGCAGACGGTCGAGGACTTCGGTTTCATTCGCCCCGCGGACGACGAGGCTGAGCAGATCGCGGTCGTCGGTGAGCCGCTCGTAGAGACGATCGAGAGCGGAGTAGGCCTCGCTCACGCGCGGACGCAGGGAGCGGGCGGAGAAATCGACGCCCGGCATGCCTTTGACGGCCAGCGTCCCGAGCAGCAGCGCCACCACGCCGAGCGTCAGCCACGCGCCATTGCGCAGGAAGCGCGGCGACGACACGAGGCGCTCGATGAACGACGGCGCGCGCTGCCCCTGGATGCGGTGAAAGCGCATGGTCAGCGGCGCGAAGACGCCGAGCATGACCAGGGCACCGACGATCACACCGATGCCCACGAGATTGCCGAGTTGCGAGAGGCCGGGGAGGCTGCTCAGGTTCAGCGCGAAGAAGGCGGTGGCGGTGGTGCCGGAGGTCCAGGCGATGTTCTGCACGCACTGGCGCTGGAGCTCGCGCACGGTGCCGCGATGCTGCTGCGAACGCTGATAGACGAAATATCCATAGTCCACACTCAGCCCGATCATGATGGCCGCGCAGCCCACGCCGATGACCGTGAGCTGATCGAGAAAGAGACCCGCGATCGCCAGCGAGACCGTGAAGATGAGCACCAGCATCGCCTGCAAATCCAGAAGCGGCCGCGCGCGCCGATAGCAGAGCCAGAAGATCAGCGCGATGACGGTGAGCGTCACGAAGCCGGACGACATCATGTCCCATTCCGTGCTGCCCGAGATGTCGGCGACGAAGGCCGGCTCGCCGGTGAAGCCGAGCTTCGCGCCCAACGGTTGGGCCGTCGCCGTCGCGATCGATTTCACCCGCGTCAGCCAGGCGATCGTGTCCTTATAGTTTTTGAATGTCCGCGTCGCCTCGACGTAGATGACGCGGAAGGTGCCATCCGCCGAAGAAAACTCCGACTGCTGCCCGCCCGACATCAGCCCGGCGCTGGCCAGAGGTTCGGCGAAATCGTACGGATCGTAACTGCGCAGCGCGATCTCCTGCGGAGACACCGAGTCGTTCAGCTTCTCCAGCGTTGCCTGTAATGTGGCCGCGGCATTTTCCGGTGCGATCCGGGTCCGGAGCTCCGCGATTTTTCCCGGCGGCTGATTGAGGAGGAGAAAGGCGAGCAGTTCCGAAAGCTCGGCGGGATTTTTTTCCCAAGGCGGACGCGCCACGGCCCGACTGACGAGATCGGGATGCCGGCCAAATTCCGCCGCAAGCGCATCCGCCGCGGTCTCCGCGGCCTCCGCGGTCGGCGCCTCGATGGTGACGATGAGCTCGCGGGGCTGCGCGAAGTTTTTCAGGAAAAGCGAGAGCCCCTCGACCTGCGGCAGGTGCGTGGGGAGCAGCTTGAGGATGTCGATATTGAAGCTGATCCGCGACAGCCCCGCGGCCACGAACACCACCAGCACGATCGTGACCGCAAGCCAGCTAGTTCTTCGCATTGACGACTGCGTAGCCCGTGAAATCAAACTCGAACACGGCCGGCGCAATCTTCGGATTGACCTGCACGTTGGTGAATTCATTGCGCAGCGAGGAACCCTCCCGGGTCGCCATCTCGAAGCCGAGGAGGTGGCCGTTCGTCGTGTTGAAATCGAGCTTCAGGGCGCTGAGAAACTTCCGCGCCTGCGCGTCGCGAGGGAGCACCTCGAGATGGCAGCGCGTACCTTCCGTGGTGATCGAGAGCGTCTCGAACTTCCGCTGGAAATCCCCGAAGTCGCGCGCGAACGGAAAGGTCATCATTCCCATCGCCTGCATGGGTGACGGCTTGTCCGGCTTCGCATCGGCCGGGCTTTTCTCGGCGCGTTTCTTCGCCGGCTGGATGAGGAAGATCGACTCGCCCTGGCGCAGGACGATCGTCTTCGCGGGCGTGCCCATTTCCCACCGAAACGAACTCGGCGCCTTGAACCACAGCCGGCCCTCACTGGTCAGCGGGCTCTTCAGCGCGCGCAGGGAGCGTGTCTGGGTGAAGTTCGCGGTGACGGAGCGGAAGTCTTCCTGCCGGGTGATCCAGCGTTTGACCGGGGTGAAATCCAGTGGCTCCGCGGCATGAAGTCCGGAGGCGGCGAGGAAGAGCGTGAACAAAGCGGCGGTGCGGATCATGGCGTGAGCGCGGAACTTCATTCGCGGCTGTGCGCCACGGCAACCGAATAATTTTGGACTCAGCGAGTGAATAGGGTGCGGAGCGACGATTCTGGATTCGCGACTGACGCCAAGCGCCACTACCGAATTCGCCGTCTCCCTCACGGCGCACCGAGGGTCACGGAGCCGCTCGTGTCGGTGCCGAGGAAGACGCTGCCACCGAGGTTTTGCTTTTGGATCAGCACCCCGCTAAAGGGCGTCCGCTTAAGCCGGACCGGGTGCAGAAAGCTGCCGCTAAATAGGCCGGACGCGCTCGTGATCGTCACGGCGAGTTTGTGCGGATTTGGCGCATCAGCGATGACCCGGTTTTTCACGTTGATAGTGAATGGAATGTCCAGGGCCGAGCCAATGTTCCCGTCGCTCAAGTGAGCCTTGCCGACGGGGAGGTTGAGGGCGCGTGTGTCGCGCGGCGGCACCGTATATCGTGCGCCGAAAACCGGAGATGAGACAAGAAAGGTGCCGCCGAGAGTGCCAGGAACGTACCAAGCGAACGTCCCGTCGCAGTCGCTCATGGCAGGCACATCGCGGAAAAACAGGGTTCCGCCGATGCTGCCGCGCGAGGAACCTTTGACGCTGGGCTGTGCGGCGTAGAGCGGCACGGAGCCGTCGGCGCGGAGCAGGCCGCCCGCACTCCACGGCCGGCCGTTCCCGAGCTTGCCGACGGCGGTGACGACCCCCAAGGTCGAAACCTTCACGAGGGCAAATCCATCGCCGTGCGGGCCAGTGGCTGCCACATTCGTTGCAGGAAGAAGCAGCGTATATTTCCCGGCCTGCACCGGATTGAGTGCCTTGCTAAAGGCCTGCAAGTTCGCGAGCACGTCCGACGTGTCGGCGCCGGCACTGACGGTGCCGGCGATTGTTGGAGGAACGCCGCGGTCGAGCGTTAGATTCACCACCAGTGAACTCAGCCCGCGACGCAGAATGGTTTGCGTGAATTTGTCATTGGCACCGAACTTCCCGCGCAACGTGAACGCGGCTCCCCCGAAGAACAATTTGCCAGACAAGCCCCCACTCGTTGTGAGCTTTATGGTGAAATAACCTGAATTGTCATTCGTCGGCGATGGATTGGTCAATAGACCGTCGTACGCGCCGACCACACTCTTCGCCTGCGGCGGCACAGGGGGTGGAGTGAAGCGGTAGAATACTCCGGCTCCATTTCCGCCACTAGTCGTCATCCCGTAGAGCTTTCCGTCCGTGCCGACGACGAGCGGCGCCGCCGCCACCGCCGAGCCTTCTTCCTGACCATTGAACGCGTGCAGCGTCATAAATGCGCCAGCCGGGCCGACCCGATAGAGCGTGCCGAAGCCATACAGACCGCCGGTGGAAGTTACCCCGTAAAAGTTTCCGTCCGGAGCTTGAACGAGGCCGCCGACCGGCCCTGAGCCTTCATCACCTCCAAACGTGTGGATCTCGGTGAATACGCCCGTGGGTGTGATCTGGTACACAGTCTCGGGAAGGTCCACAGTTCTAAAGTTTGATGTAGTTCCGTAAAAATTCCCGTCAATCCCTCGTACAAGCATGCAGGACTGTGTTGGACTAGCTCCATTACTCCTGAAGGAATGCAATAGCTTAAACGTTCCCGTCGGCGTGATTTGGAATACCACCCCGGCGCGTGACGCGCCGCCTCCGGGAGTTACGCCATACAATTTCCCGTCTTTGCCGAACGTCAGGCCTACGGTGGGATAGCCGCCGTCTCTGTCGTTGTATTGGAATGAATGCAGCGTAGTCAGGGTGCCTCCAGGTGTGAGTTTGAAGATTGTGCCTGCGTTGAGCGTCCCTCCAGTGCCGGTAGTGCCGTATAGATTTCCCGCCAAGTCTGTAGCGAGTCCTCGCCCTTTCACATCCCCACCCACGAGAAGCGTAGTCAACACGCCGGCGGCGGTGATTTTGTACACGCTGCGCGATGTCGTTCCGTAGAACGCACCGTCTGCGCCCTGTATCACTCCGGCATTAGGCCACACGCCCTCCGGGGTTCCGACTCCAAATATATTTGGAAATGAATGGAGGGTTTTCAGCGTCCCAGCCGGCGTAAGCTGGAAAAAGGATCCGATCCCGCTTGTGCCACCGCGCGGAGTCGTGCCGTAGAAGTTGCCGTCCGCAGCCTGAAGCAACCCGCGACTCGTGGCCGGGTCATTCGTGGACCAATTCGTCGTGTCGAACTGATCCGCCAGACGCAACGGATAACTAATCTCCTCCATGCCGGGGGCAGGCGTGATGGGAGTGAAATTGACCTCGTCCACTGATGCCACGCTCGATGTCCCGAAGGCCGGGTCCTTCGCGTAGAGCCAGCCCAACCCGTGGGTGCCTGGAGTGGTATAGAGGGTGCCCTGAACCCAATCAATCGTGGGCTGCGTCCAGCCGTTGACCTGTAATTTGAAGACGGTTCGCCCGTCGAGGTCCATCGTCAGCGAATCGGTCCCTCCTGGCACAAAGGCTTGGCTGAACTCAAACAGGCGCCACCAGAATGTGACCTTCCCCCGGCCGACCATTGTGCCGTCAAGCCGACTCTGCTCGCCGGTGGTAAGTGCAGAACCGACGGCCGCGTCCACGCCGTCGTGGGTCGAGTGAAGCAGTCCATGCCAAGGGCCGTTACCGCTCGTGGCCCAAAGGATGTTCGAACCGTCGAGGGCCTGCACGAGAGAGACGCCGAAGAGCGCGGCGATGGTGCGGTCTTGATCCATCACGACGGGCAGTGCGGCCGTGTTGCCGCTAGCATCGCCGCTCCATTCGAGCAGGGTGACATTCACATCGGCAACGGCGGTGATGGTTACATTGGCGCCGGGGGCGTAGCGAGCTTGCGCTGGCTGCACGGTGACGGTGCCGCCCGAGGTTGGAGAGACCTTGAGGACGAAATAGTGCGAACTTGCGGCGGCTGGGTCGGTGCCGTCGCGGTATTCGTCCCGATTGGAGACGCCGTCGTGATCGAAATCCCCGCTGGGTGTTTGCAGCAGGTCGCCGAAGTGCGCGAGCTGCCAGGCGTCCGACATGCCGCTGCCGGTCGAGTCGAGGAGCAGTTGCGCGGGGTTGCTCTCGATCGCGCTGATGCCATTGGAAACGACGACGGTGTAGCTCGTGAAATCGCCCGTCGCGAGGTTCTTAAGGAAGAGCGTTGCGCCCGTCGCCCCGCCGATGCCCGTGCCGTTCCTCTTCCATTGGTAAGCAAGCGTCGGCGATCCACCCGCCGAGACGCTAAATGATGCGAAGCCGCCAACCTGCCCGAGTTGATCGCGCGGCGGCGCGGTGATGGTAGGCGCGGCTCCACCAGCGGATGGAGTAATGGCGATCAGGTTTCCTCCGGCATCGAAAATAACCATCTGCGAGGTTGCCCAAGCTGAAGACAGGGACAGCACCCCCGCCGCCAGGAGGAGCCAGAGCCTTTGTACGGAATTCATATTAGTTGTCCTCGAGATCAAGCGCAGAGAATGCGGGTTTTGTACAATTTTGAGCGTCGGCTATCCTTCAGCGGTGGCGAGAAACGATCTGATTCAACACATTTCATTGCCCATTTTTCATGATGCGATCGAATACATTTTGATTATGCGAATTGCCATCCCTCCATTTTGTCCAATCCTCCCATGCCTGATCGCCTTGGCCTTTCGCCCAATTCGATGACATTACTTCTTCCGCCGCCTCGTCAACATGCTGCGCGTCGCTGATAGTCTTTGTTGTAAGCCACTCAAAATCAAATTGGAGTTTCCTTAGCCATAAAGCTCTTTGCCTGTCTTCCTCACAAGCGAACTTTTGCTTCTTTATCCTGGCTACATCATTCCAGTAATCCTTACCGAGTTGCCTCAACTTCACGTCCGTCGGCATGTGATCCTGGTCATTAAACTTGTCTTTCGCCTGCTTTGCGATCTCCTTTCTGAACTTCTTCACACCCTTGTTCGCGATCTGGCCCATGGGGCTTTTCGCGACCTGGCCCAAGGGGGTGAGACCAAACGGGTCGACAAGGTTGATTGTATCGTTTCTGACGTAGGCATAAAGATTCATGCTGTCCGATTCTTCGATTGGATCACGACTTAGCCAGCGCCCAAGTTCTGCATCGTATGCCCGGTACAAAGTTAGGCTCAGGGCTGAAGGCGCATGAAAATAATGGCCAGTAAAGCCCAAATCTGACTCCTGCTCGCCCGAAACTTTCGTACGGCGGCCGAAAGGATCGTAGTCATAACGCGCACGGGCTGTGCCGGTGTTGTCCGTCAGTTCGCGGATGGAGCCAAGATGGTCGCGGGAGTAGAATAAATTGAGAGTGTCAAGAGATTCTCCCTGAGGAAAATAACGTCGGGTGACGGTATCACCCGCAGCATTACGCTCCTCACACAGTTCGGTCCCGCACCAGATGAAACGGTGGTCGCTTGTCACTGGACCATTCTCTTTCTCGACGATGCGCACGCGGCGGTCGAGTCCGTCGTAGGAAAACTCCGACCGGTGGGTGCCGCTGGTTACGGAAACAAGCCGATCGGCCGCGTCCCATTCGTACGTTTTTGCGGGTGCGGCGCTGTTGGAAAGACTGGTTGGCTGATTGAGGCCGTTGAATTCGGCGTTGTTTGCAATGCCGTCGATGGTCTCGCTGAGTCGATTGTCGGCAGCGTCGTAACCGTAGGCAAAAGTTCTGCCCCCACCTGTTGCGGACGTGAGACGATCCGTGGCGTCATAACCAAGCGTGAGTGCCGTCGGCGCCTGAGCGTCGCGCTGCTGTGTCCAGGAGGTGATCTGGTTCACGGCGTTGTAGGTATAATCGAATTGCGATAGCGTGCTCACGTCCGCGCGGAGATGGCGGATTTGCCGGAGCATCTGGTCGCCGTTGTTGTCGAAGTAGGCGAGTGCCTCCGTTTGACCGTTTGGCAGCGCGACCGACGCGAGGCGGCGCGTGCCGTTGACGTAGCCGTAAACGAACGCTCCAAGCGGATTGGTTTCCCCGGTGATTCGCCCAGCCGCGTCGAACGTCCGGTTCTGTGCCGCGCCGCCGATGGCACGCCCAAGGGCGCGGCCGAGTTCGTCGTAGCTCAAGGCGACGGTGTCGTTCGCCAGCGGGCCGTCAACGGTGGCGAGGCGGTTCGCTCCGAGCGCGGGCGGCGTAGTAATTGGATGATAGGCGTAGGTCGTGGCGCCGCTGCCGTCGCTCATCGATGTCCTGCGGGGATACACCGCGTCGTATCCGAAGTTCACCGGAGGTGTGGAGACCTGGGCGTTCGTGTAGATAATCTGCCGAAGCCGGTCGTCGCCAAAGTAGCGGTAGTTTGTCGTCTGACCTTTTGCATCCGTGATCGTCCGGAGGCGGCTCGTGGTATTCTCGTATTGGTAGGAAATGGTCGAGCCGTCGGCGTAGGTTTTCGCGGTCTTGCGCCCGAGAACGTCATGGCTCCAAGTGGTGCCGCGTCCGAGCGGGTCGATCAGTTGTTTCAGATCGCCGCACCGGCACCACGCGAACTGGGTCACGCGCGCGAGCGGGTCCGTGAATTTGCTCAGTTGCCGGACGGCATCGTATTCGTAAGTCGTCGTCCGATTTAACCGGTCGGTGGCGCTGACGCGGTCGAGCTTATCGTAGGTGAACAAATCGGTCTTGCCATTCGGATAGGTGATCTTTGTCAGGCGATCGAGCGCGTCGTAATCGTAAGTAAGGGTGTATCCCTCTGGCTCCGTAGCCGTGCGGACGCGGCCAAAAGGGTCATACGTGAATGTGAAGGTGTCGATCGCTCCTGGCAGTGCACCGTCGATCGAGAGAAGGTAGCCATTCGCATTGTAGGCCAGCGTCGTGATTTCGGCTTTTGCGTTCGTAATGGTGAGGGGTTGACCGTGCGCGTTGTAGGTGAGCGTGGTGGTCTGGCCCGCGGCGCCGGTGATCGTGAGTGGGAGGTGCTGGCCGTTGTAGGTGAGCTTTTCGAGAAGGTCGGAGCCGGCGCCTCTAAGTTGCCGCACTTCCAGCAGATCGATGCCATTGGCGGCGTAGGTGAAGGTAGTCGTGCGGCCCAAGGGATCGATGGCTCGTGTGACGTTGGCGAATGTGTTGTAGTCGTATTGGAAGAGTTGGGTGGTGCCGTCGTCGAGAACGCGGCCGATTTTGGTCGGACGATTGGACGTGCCCTCGGTCCGCACGTCGAGGAAGCCAAGCTGGCCGGGATAGTTGAACCAAACGCGATTTTCGAGCGGGGCCTTCTGGCTTTCCATGGTGCGACCCGCAACCAAACCGGGGGTCTGCTGGTGAACCCAATGTGTCAGCCTTGCTTGTTGATAATCTCCTGGGGCGTCTTTCATCGCCTTGCGATCCCAGAAGTAGGAGTTGCGCGCATACATGAAAACGTTCCCGACAAGCATTCCCTGCGGGAGGAGCGGCGCTGGGTCCGCGTCAGTGCCGATGTCGAAACGTTCATTGTATTCAACCCGCATTTGTCCACCGTCTGGATCGGTCGATTCGATAAAGGAGGTACGCCCATCCACACCGGTCGTAAACGTCGTGTCGCCGTAGGGCGTCGTCATTGTGTTGATGAAATTTCCATCGTAAGCGAACTGCGAAGTGAGACCGATGACGTCGGTGATCTTGATCAAATTTCCGCCGGCATCGTAGTCGAACGCCGCGAAGCGCCCGAAGGGATCGGTGACCTTGGTGATCTTGAAGCTATCGCTCGCGTTTCCGTAGCTGAGCGTCGTGACCTGCCCGATGGCGTCGGTGATGGTGGCGATGCGGAAATTTGCGTCGTAGCCGATCTGCACGGTGTTCCCTGTGCGGTCGATCATCTGCGTGAGAAAAAGTTTCCGCGGAAAGCTGGCCGCACCGTCGGGCAGGCTGAAAATCATCCGGGAGCCGTCCGCGCTGACGCTCTCGTAGCTGGTCGGCGAGGTGCGCCTGAGGAGATCGTGCGTGTAAATCTCCGGCGCGAAAGTGGACGTGGTGTCGTCGTAGCCGGAGAAGGTCACGGTGCCACCGCCGGCGACGTAGCAGGTGACGGCGGCGGAGGTGTTGGCCGGGTCGTCGGTGATGTAGGAAAGCCAATTGTACGTCCAGCTCACGCCGAAGTTCGAGTAGGAGAAAACGGCGGGCTGATTCGCCTCGCGCTGATTGTAAGTCAGCGAAAAGTCGATCTCCGGCCCGCGCGGCGGGGCGTAACCGATCGGCGTGTCGCTGATGCTCAGGCTCGCGAGCATCGTGTGAAAGCGGTAACTCGCCATGCCCTTTGGGCATTTGCCGTCGGGGCACATCTCATCGTGCGGGGTCGTTCCGTTCGCATCGCTTTTGGCGGTGTTTCCCATGCCCCATACCCCCTGCGCCTCGGCGTCGTCCACCGCGCGCCAACCTGCCGGGATCGTCCCGTCCGGAATTAAAAAGTAACCGCTGGCTTCATCTGCGATGGCCTGGGCGCTGAGCCAGACCTCGTCGCCGAAGGTCGGGTCCTGGGAGAGGGTGCGGCCGTTCGTGGACTTTAAGAGCGCGGCGTAATGCCCCAACTTCCAATGAACGACACACGGCAGCGGCAGCGCGGCGTTTGGATCTTCGCGTTTTGCTGGGCGCAAATCCATCCCCGCCTGTTTGGCCAATTCGGCGACGAAGGCGAGAGACGTGCCCTTCGGCGTGGATGGGGCGGTATTCACCCGCTCGTCCGGTGGCAAACGCAGTGACGCGCGGATCCGCTGCAAGGCAAATGGTCCGCAGCGAAAGGCGAGATCGGGCCGGTTCTCCATCTGCCACAGACCTTCCTTGGCGTGATCGAGAAGTAGATGGCCGGGACCAACCAACTTTCGATTGCCAATCGAACTGAGCAGCGCCGTCACCTCCGTCACGTGGCCGAGCCTCGCGTGCATTTTCGCCAGTTCACCGACCGCGCGATCGACGAGCGGATGCGGTGTGTCTTTTCCCGCCTCCCAAGCCTGCCGCCAGACGCCGAGGGTCTTCGAGAAATGACCCGTGCGATAATAGACGATGCCGAGATTGGTGAGCAGCGAAACGCGCCACGGCGACTCCGGATGCCTCTCGAGGAAGCCGGTGAGCGCTCCAACCTCGTCATTCGACGTCCGTGCGGTGTAAGCGGTGAGCGCCTGCGCGAGAGCTTTGTTTTCCTCCGCCGAAGCGTGACCACCGATCGGGACGAGCGGTTCTTCAAACAAATGCGCGCGGAAAATTTCCTGTTCGGTCGGCGGGTCGGAAAACGCTGCGGCATGAGCGACGCTACCCAAGCCGATCACGCCGAAGATGAAAGCGGCACGAAGCACCGCGGCGGTTGACATATTCATAAGGACAGCGGGTTTTCGAAACGGAAAGACTAGTTGCTAACGAATCCAACTTGGTTTCCGCCCGGTATCACCCGCATCCGCTCACCGCTTCGACTTCTCAGCCGATGGTCGAGGCGCTGGCCAGTCGCGTGAAGGCAGGGTCGGAGAATTCCTGAGAACGTCAACGGCAGGTTTTTTCCGACAGTCGTTCAAATGCGGCAAAGGAGTCGGGGCAAACAGCGAATAATTTTCATTGGCGGTAGTGCGACCATGCGAAACAGTCGCTCCACAATGAATTACGACGTGGTGATCATCGGTGGCTCGTTGTCGGGCGCGGCCTCGGCGACGCTGCTCCTCCGCGAGTTGCCCGGGCTGAAGGTGCTGATCATCGAGCGCGCGGCGCAATTCGGACGACGGGTGGGCGAGGCCACGGTCGAGATCAGCGGCTACTTTCTGGGGCGCGTGCTCGGGCTGACGCAGCATCTGAATGATCAGCATTTGGTGAAGCAGGGGATGCGTTTCTGGTTTGCCAATGAGCGGACGGAATCGCTCGGGGACTCGAGCGAGATCGGCCCGAAATATAACGTGCGCCTGCCCGCCTGGCAGCTCGATCGGGCGGTGGTGGATGAGGAGGTGCTCCGGCGCGCGGTCGCGGCGGGTGCGGTGCTGCGCCGGCCCGCGCAAGTCACGGGTGTGCAACTTTCGCCCGGAGGGCAGCAGGTCGTGACCCTCCGCGATGGCGCGGGAACGGAGGAAATCTCCTGTCGCTGGGTGATCGACGCGTCCGGATTTGCGGCATTGCTGGCCCGGCAGGAGGGTTGGATCGAGCCGAATACGGACCATCCCACGGCGTCGGCATGGGCACGCTGGCGCGGGGTGAAGGACTGGGACGATTGTGAACTCGCGAAGAAATATCCGGCATGGGCGGCTCGCTGTTTTGCGACGCGGAATACGGCGACCAATCACATCGTCGGCGACGGGTGGTGGAGCTGGTGGATTCCGCTCAAGGGTGGCGATGTCAGCGTGGGGGTGGTCTTCGATCAGCGGCTCGTGCAGTTCCCCCAGGGTGACGCGAAGATCGGCGACCGGCTGAAGGAATTTCTCTGCCGCCATCCGGTCGGGCGCGAGATGCTCGCCGATGCCGAATGGATCGAGGGCGATGCGCATTGGCGGAAGAACCTCGCGTATTCCAGCCGCATCATGGCGGGCGACGGCTTCGCGCTGGTCGGCGACGCCGCGGCCTTTCTCGATCCGCTCTACAGCCCCGGCATGGATTGGGTTTCCTTCACCGCCACGGCGATCACCGCGCTCATCGCCGCCGAGTGCCGGGGAGAGGCGGTCGCGCCGCTCGTCGAGAAGCACAACGCCGACTTCACCCGGAGCTACCGACGCTGGTTCGAAGCGATCTACCAGGACAAGTACGATTACCTCGGCGAGTTCGACCTCCTGCGCATCGCTTTCCGGATGGACCTCGGGCTTTACTACCTCGGCATCGTCTCCCAGCCGTTCAAGTTTGGCCCGCAGGCGCTGAGCATCCCTCCATTTGCGCCGGCGGTTTCGTCCCCGGTGTTTTATTTCATCCGCACCTACAATCGCCGTATGGCCGCCATCGCCCGCGAGCGCCGCCGGCGCCGCGCGCTCGGCCTCGCGAATGACGCGCGGAATTACCTTTTCCCGAGTTTTTCGCTGAGCCCCCGCGACGTGAAATTCGTCGTATGGGCCACGGGGCGCTGGCTGCTGCTCGAATTGCGTGAAGGCTGGAGGAGTTGGTTTGGGAGCCCGCGGGCGACAGTGCTCCAGGCGCCCGCGGTACGGGCGATCGCAACGGCAGAGGAAGCAACCCCCTGAGCCGTCGCTTCCCGGCAAACTACTTGCCAACGCTGCGGCGACACCGAACCATGCCGCGCTCGTGAAAATCCTCGATCGCTACGTACTCGGACAGGTGTTTGTGACGACCCTGTTTGCCGTCTCGGTCCTGAGCGTGGTGCTGGTGCTGGGCAATATCTTCAAGCAACTGCTCGAACTGCTCGTCAATCACGATGCCCCCCTCGAACTGATCCTCAGCTTCGTCGCGTACATTCTGCCCTTTTCGCTCACCTTCACCATCCCGTGGGGCTTTCTCACCGCGGTGCTCCTCGTCTTCGGGAAAATGTCCGCCGAGCACGAACTCATCGCGCTGCGGGCGAGTGGCGTCAGTATTCCCCGGATCTGCATCCCGGTGCTCGCGATGGCCCTCGTCTGCGTCGGTATCTGCCTGTGGATCAATGTCGAGGTCGCTCCCAGGGCCCAGATCAAGATGAAGGAATCGCTCTACAACATCGCCACGAACAATCCGCTGGCGATGTTCGGGAGCGACAAGGTCATCGAGGATTTTCCGGGGCGAAAGATCTACGTCGAACGCAACGCGGGGGCGGAGCTCTTCAACCTGCTCGTTTATGAAATGAGCGACACCTTCGAGCCGAAGACCGTGGTGCATGCGCGGCGCGGCTTGATCGAGCCGGACCGGGAAAACAAGCGGCTCCTTCTTCACATCTACGATGGCCGCTTCGAGCAGCGCGATGAGGCGGAGCCTGACAACCTCATGAAGATCAAGCAGGGCATCACCATGCAGGAGAGCACGCTGACGATTTCGCTCGTGGAGCTTTACGAGAAGAACAAGAAGCGCAAAGGAATCAGCAGCCTCACCGCCGGTGAATTGCTCGATCGTTTGAATCACGATGAAAAAGCGGCCGGGCTCCAGACCCCGAAGGAAGCCCGGGCAGAGCTGTCTTCGCTGAAGACCGAAGTGAACAAGCGTTTCTCGCTTTCCCTCGCGTCATTTGCCTTCGCCTTGATCGGCGTGCCGCTCGCCATCACCGCGCATCGCAAGGAGACGTCGGCCGGTTTTTTACTGAGCTTGATCGTCGCGCTGGTGTATTTCCTGTTCATCATCGTGGCCGACGTCTTGCGCGCAAATCCGTCCGTGCGTCCCGAGTTGCTGATCTGGACGCCAAACGTGCTTTTCATTGGTTTGGGTGCGTGGCTCTTCTATCGCCTTAGTCGGCGTTAATGGGATAGCCTGAGCATTTGACACTTGCGTCACGAACGACCGATGGGAAAAGGTAGAGTTCATATGAGGAACGAAAACGAGATGGAATGGGTGAAGGTGGAGTCGCTCGCGGCGCTGGATTCGCTGGTGGGCAGGTATATCACGGGCGAGGAACCGCAGATTCATTGGGAGGATTCGCATGCCCACATGCGTTTCGAGTCGGTGGACGAGGCGCTCGAAGCGCTGCGCGAGCCGTACTTTCAGCAGTTCATCCCCGCCAGCGTCCGGTCGGAAACGGTCCTGCGAGAGATTCAGGAGTTCCCGCCGTATTCCTCCAACCTTGCCATCGCGTGGCGGGTCGTGGAGCGCATCGCGACCCCGCGCCAGGCGCTCCAAATCTGGCGGGATCGTACCGCCTGGTGCGCGGCTTTCGGCGAATTCCCTCCGATTAGCGCCCGGAGCGAAGCCGCCGCGATTTGCCTCGCGGCCCTGCGGGTGCGCGGGCTCGAGGTCGCGTTGTCGGAAGAGAGCGAGTAGCGACTACTCCCGGCTGCCGAGGATTCGTCGGGATTCGCTCAACACTACGCCCTGCAAGCGCATCCGCAGCGCCTCGGGGGTGGGAGAATGCTCGATGGCTTCAGCCGCGCTGATTTTCCCAGCCTTCACCATCTCGTGCAGCGCCTGGTCGAAGGTCTGCATGCCGTCGCCCGTGCCCATCTCGATCGTTGCCGCGAGCTTTTCCAGCGTGCCCGTCTGAATCACTTTCGTGACGGCCGGATTGTTCAGCAGGATCTCCACCGCGGGCAGCAAGCCACCTTGAGTCGCTGGGATGAGCTTCTGGCAAATGACGGCGTGCAAGGTCGTGGCGAGCTGTCGCCGGGCGGACTCGCGATCGCCGCTCGGAAAGAACTCCAGGATGCGCTGGATGCTCTTTGCGGCGTCCGCCGTGTGGAGCGTGGAAATGACGAGGTGGCCGATATTCGCCGCGCTGATCGCCGCGGAGATGCTCTCCGGATCGCGCATCTCGCCGATCACGAGCACGTCGGGATCCTGCCGCAGCACGTTCTTCAGTCCGCTCGCAAACGAACCCGTGTCCAGCCCCACCTCGCGCTGCTCGATGATCGCCATGCGATCCGTGAAGAGATACTCGATCGGGTCTTCGAGGGTAATGATGTGTTTGCGCGCCCTCTGATTGATGTGCTCGATCATCGCCGCGAGCGTCGTCGATTTCCCCGAGCCCGTGGCGCCGGCGATGAGCACGATTCCACGGGGCTGCTCCGCCACTTTCCTCACCACCTCCGGCAGGTTCAGTGACTGGAAATTCTGCATCGAGGATTTTACCAGTCGCATCGAGAGTACGAAGTTGCCGCGCTGCTGGAAGACATTCACCCGAAACCGCCCGAGCAGGGGGGGCGCATAAGCAAAATCCACCTCGTGCTCGCTCTCCAGCCGCTCGCGCAGGTGCGGCGGCACGATGTGATTGAGCACGCGTTCCACCCACTCCGCGGTCGGTGCGGGCGCCTCCACCGGCACGAGATCGCGCTGGATGCGGAAGGTGATCGGCACCCCCTCCTTGATGTGAATATCCGAGGCACCCGAAGCGGTCGCACCGCGGAGGATTTGCTCGAAGATCTCCATCCGCAACGTGGGCTTACTTCACCGCCGCCGCGAGCAACCGGTCCAGGCCGTCGAGACAGAACTGCGACCACGTCTCCAGCGCATCGCGCCGCGCGCGCAGTTCCTCGGGTGACAGGAAGCCCGCTTCCGTGATCTGCGCCTCGCGCTTTCGCGCGGCATCCGATTCGAGTTGGAAAACGTGCACGACCCCGAGATGCACTCGGCCCACCTCGGTCGAGTCGTCGTTGATCAGCGCGACGACGTGGTTCGAATACTTCGCGTCGAGGCGGACCTCCTCGGCCACCTCCCGCTGCACGGCTTCATTGTAGGCGTCGCGATCGAGCGCAAAGAGATGTTCGTCGCCATCGTTCATGTGCCCGCCGATGCCGATCGATCCTTTCGCCACTAGCCGCTGCTCGCCCGACTTTTTTCCCCGCACATAGTGAAACACCCGCCCGCCGTGGACGAGCAGCACATACGGAATGATCTGCTTGAGCGCCGGATTGGTCTCCGCCGCCGCACGGGGGGTGAAGAAATTGTTTTCGCGCGCCAGAAACGCGGGCAGGTAGCGATCCACGTCAAAGCTCAGGCCCTGAAAGGATCCGAGCTGATCAAAAAGTTCGCGGCGCACCACGAGGATGTTTTCTTCCGTCATGGGGTTTGGTTTAGCGGAAGCCGGCTGCGCTGCATCCTAAAAAAAGGCCCGCCTTTCCGCCCGGCGGCGGAGTGGTCGGCTACCAAGCGCAAACTCCGTGTGCCAGCCGGCGCTAATCCGCGTCGGACATCGTGGTGGAGATGACCTCCTCCGCGGTGGTGAGGCCGGCGAGCACTTTGCGGATGCCGTCTTCCCGCAGGGTGCGCATGCCCATCTCGCGGGCGCGTTTGCGCAGTTCCACGGTGGAGGCTTTTTGGTTCACCATGTGGCGCACTTCGTCGTCGATCATGAAGATCTCGAAGATGCCCATGCGGCCCTTGTAACCCCGATGTTTGCAGGCTTCGCAGCCGACGTTGCCCATCACCGTCGCTTCCCCGAGCTGGGTGTAATCGAGCCCGAGCGCAGCCATTTCGACCTCGGTCATTTCCACGGGCTGCTTGCATTTGTCGCAGAGGCGCCGCACCAGCCGCTGCGCCATGATGGAGCGCACCGCGGAGCTGACGAGGAAGGGCTGCACGCCGATATCGACGAGACGGGCGACGGCGCTCGGGGCGTCGTTCGTATGGAGGGTGGAAAAGACGAGGTGGCCGGTGAGCGCGGCGTTGATCGCGATGTTCGCGGTTTCGCCATCTCGGATCTCACCGATCATGATGATGTTCGGCGCCTGACGCAGGATCGAGCGGAGCGCGGCAGGGAAGGTCATGCCGATGTCGGCATTCACCTGCACCTGGTTGATGCCGTTCATCTGATACTCCACCGGGTCCTCGACGGTGATGAGTTTTTTGTCCGGCTTGTTGATGTAATGCAGGCAGCCGTAGAGCGTCGTGGTCTTGCCCGAGCCGGTCGGGCCGGTGACGAGCAGGATGCCGTCGGGCAGCTTGAGCAGGCCTTCGACCGTCTCCTGATCGTCGGAGAGGAAGCCGAGCTGCGGCAGTCCCAGCGAGAGCGAAGACTTATCGAGGATACGCATGACCACCGATTCCCCGTGGCTGGTCGGGATGGTGGAGACGCGCAAGTCCACCTGCTTCTTGCCCATCCGCACCTGGATGCGGCCGTCCTGCGGCAGGCGTTTCTCCGCGATGGACATCGACCCCGACATGATCTTCAGCCGCGAGACGATCGCGGTCTGGAGTTTTTTCGGGGGATTCTGCATCTCGTTGAGCACGCCATCGATACGGAAGCGGACGCGGAATCGTTTCTCCAGCGGCTCGAGATGAATGTCCGAGGCCCGGAGATTGTAAGCCTCGACGAGCATCATGGAGACCATCTTGATGATCGG
>JANOAZ010000356.1:0-33347 GCA_031411395.1 Chthoniobacteraceae bacterium | reverse complement strand
GGTGAATCCAAATGAACGCTGTCATCCTGTGCGGTGCGGTGGGGGGCCTGCTGGGGGCGCGCTGTCTAAGTATCTCTCACTATTTCGGCCGTCGGGGTCGTTTGCTGGTAAATTGTTAGAGATCCTTCGACTGCGCTCCAGTCGCTTAGGCTCCCTCCGCTCCGCTCAGGATGACGGGCTTTCTTTCTATGGCGCGTGCTCACGGTGCCTCCGGATTGATGAGCATGTACCCCACCGCGCGCACCGTGCGGATAAAGCGCGGGTTCTTCGGGTCGTCGCCGAGCTTGCGCCGGAGCGACCAGATGTGGACGTCGATCGAGCGATCGAGTCCGTCGTAGCTGCGCTCGGCGATGGTCTCCATGAGTTGCTCACGCGTCTTCACGCGGCCGCGCGAACGGGCCAGGGAGGCGAGCAATTCAAACTCCAGCGTGGTGAGCGTGAGCGGCTCCTCGCCGAGGATGGCCACGCGCGCGTTAGGATTGATGCGCAGCGGACCGACCACGATCTCCGCCTCGGGCCGCTCGCCGCCGGGCGCGGCCGGGCGGGCCGTGCGGCGGGTGACGGCGCGGAGGCGGGCGAGCAATTCGCGCGAGGAAAAAGTCTTCGGGAGATAGTCGTCGGCGCCCATCTCCAGGCCCACGATGCGGTCGGTCTCTTCACCCCGGGAAGTGAGCATGAGGATGGGCACGTCGGAGTGGCTGCGCAATCGCTTGAGCACTTCGAAGCCGTCCATGCCGGGCAGATTCACATCGAGAATGACCGCCTGGAATTTCTCGGCCTGCGCGCGCTCCGCGCCACCGGGGCCATCATGCTCGGCGGCCACTTCGTAGCCGAGCGGCTCGAGGTAGGCTTTGATCAACGCGCAAAGCTCGCGGTCGTCATCGATGACGAGCACGCGCGTGGCGGCATTGGTCGGGGAAGACATGGATCGAAAAGGAGGTTTGTAGGCTGTCTCGGGACAATGCGCGGCAATCTTAACCGAGTCTTAACAATTTTCTCCGGCCCACCAAACCGGCACTTAACAATCAGGCTGTAGTGATGATCGCCACCTGGCGTTCCGAGAGTGCTCCGCGCACACCGCCGATCCCTTTCCGCGACCAACCCTCAGCCAAACCAACTCAGTATATGAAAATGAAATCGACCTCCCTGATCGCAGTGCTCGCCCTGACCGCGAGCGCTTTCCTGGCGCACGGCCAGGAGCCAAAAAACGACGACCCGAACCGCCAGCGCGGTGGGGGCGACCGGACCCGCAGCTATGAAGACTTTCGCAAGATGATGGCCGATCGGCTCAAGACTTCCCTCAAAGTCTCGGACGAAGAATGGAGCGTGATTCAACCGCTCATCGAGAAGGTCACGACCAAACAGCGCGACGCGGGCGGCAGCCGCTTCGGCGGCGGCGGGCCGACGCGCGGCCCCGGCGGCACACCGGGCGGGGGCAGTCCTTCGTCTTCGAGTGGTGGAAGCAGCAACGATCCGAACCGGCCCGACCGCGCGGGTTCCGCGGAGCGCGAGGCATTGCGCGCAGCGCTGGAAAATGAAGGCACTTCTCCCGAGACCTTGAAGGCGAAGCTCACGGCAGTGCGCGAGGTGCGAAAGAAATCCACGGCGGAACTCGCCGAAGCACGCGAGGAATTGCGGAAAGTGCTCACCGTCCGGCAGGAAGCGATGCTCGTTTCCTACGGCATCCTCGAATAGTCAGCCGCTCGTGATCGAGGATCCCACCGCGCCCGCGACGGGTTCACGCCAGCCCCTGCTGGCGTCCATGGTGGAGAGCCAGCAACTCTCCGCCATGGACGCCGACGCGCTCGCGCAACAGTGCGCGCGCGGCCTCGTGCGGGCGGAGACGGAAGAGGATGTCCTGCGCTGGCTCGCGGAGGAATACGGTCTCGGCTACACGACGCTCGACAACCTCGAACTCGATCGCGGGCTGATCGGGCGCTTTCCCACGCGCGTCCTGCTCAAGGAGGAATTGCTGCCGCTGCGGGAGAAGGATGGCGTGGTAGAAGTCGCGCTGAGCCGGCTCTTCGCCACTCCCGGGCTCGACAGCCTGCGCGCGGTGACGCCGCTCAAGCTCCAGCCGGTGCTCGCGCCCGGCGAGGCGCTCCAGCGCGAGCTCAAGAAGCTCCTCGGCGTCGGCGCGGACACGCTGAATCTGCTCGAGCAGGAGGAAGGTTTCCAGGTCGTCACCGACGAACACCCCGACGATGGCGATCTCGACAAGGCGGCGGAGGACGCGTCGATCATCCGCTTCGTCAACCAGGTGCTCGGCGACGCGATCTCGCTGCGCGCATCGGACATTCACGTGGAACCGTTCGAGCATGAGCTGCGCATTCGCTATCGGATCGATGGGCTTCTGCAGGAAATCCCGGTGCCGCCGCAGATCAAGCGCTTCCAGCCAGCGATCGTCTCGCGCATCAAGATCCTCAGCAATCTGAACATCGCCGAGAAGCGCGTCCCGCAGGACGGGCGAATCAAGATCCGGGTGAAAAGCAGCGACGTGGACATCCGCGTTTCCGTCATCCCGATGCTGCACGGCGAGGCGGTGGTAATGCGTCTGCTGCGGCAGGAAGCCGGCGTGATCGGCCTCGCCCGGATGGGAATGGCGGATCGCGAGCGCGAACTCTTCGAGCGAGTGCTGGAGATGCCGCACGGGATCGCGCTGGTCACCGGCCCGACCGGCAGCGGCAAGACGACGACGCTCTACAGCGCGCTGCACCAGATCAACGACGAGGTGCGCAAGATCATCACCATCGAGGACCCGGTGGAGTATCAGCTCAAGGGGATCAACCAGATCCAGGTGAATGAAAAAGCCGGACTGACCTTTGCCCGCGGGCTGCGCGCGATCCTGCGTCACGATCCGGACGTCGTGCTCATCGGGGAAATTCGCGACCAGGAAACCGCGCAGATCGCCGTGCAGGCATCGCTCACCGGCCACATGGTTTTTTCCACCCTGCATACGAACGACGCCCCCGGCGCCCTCACGCGGCTCGTGGACATGGGCGTCGAGCCCTACCTCGTCGCCTCCTCGCTCGAAGCGGTGATCGCCCAGCGGCTCGTCCGCGTGCTCTGCGAAGAGTGCAAACTGGACGACAACACGGCGCGCACCACGGCGCTGCGTGAGCGGGTCGAGTCGCTGCGTTACTCGAAAACGTTCCGCGCCGTCGGCTGCAAGAATTGCCGCATGACCGGCTACACCGGGCGCCGCGCGATCTTCGAGCTGATGACCATGAGCGGCCCGATCCGCACGATCCTGCTCCGCGGCGGATCGAGCGTGGAGATCAAGGAAACGGCCAGGCGCGAGGGCATGAAATCGCTGATCGACGATGGCTGGCGGCTCGTGCGCGACGGCGTGACGACCCCGTCGGAAGTGCTTCGAGTTTCCAAAGACGAAGGCACCGACGGTTTTGCCATCGCCACCTGACCATGCGCGAATTTGCAACCAGATCGGACCCGGAGTTCCGGGTGGAGCACTCGACCCGAGTGCTGTTTGCGGCGACCCGCCGCAAACACCGTGAAGCCGGCGCGTCCCATAAGACGACCGCCGTGCTTCCCGCGCGCACGACGTTTTTTCGGCGGGTCGCCGAAAAATGCACTCGGGTCGAGTGCTCCACCCACTAAGCCATGCCTGTCTTCGCTTACAAAGCAGTGTCCGCCAACGGTGCGGCGACCGAAGGCCGGGTCGAAGCCGGTGGGCGCCAGGATGCGGCGCGGATCATCGAGGAGCGCGGCCTCACACCGGTGCGGCTCACCGAGACCACGAGCGCGGCGCCCGCCAGTCGCAGCGGCGGCTTCAAGTTTCCCGCGTCCGGGCAGTCTTTGTTTCAGTCGAAGAAAGTCACCTTCGCGGCGCTGGAAGATTTCACCCGCTCGCTCTCCAGCCTGCTCGCGGCGAATGTCCCGCTGAGTCGCTCCCTCACCATTCTCTACAAGGAAACCGCGCAACCCGTGGCCGCGGCCAAGTGGCGGGAACTGCACGATCTGGTGATCGACGGCGTGCCGCTCGCGGAGGCGATGAATCGTTTCCCCGATGTCTTCCCGCGCGTTTACACGGCGATGGTGGAGGCGGGCGAATCGGGCGGATTTCTCGACGTGGTGCTCGACCAGATCGCGGACTTCCAGGCGCGGGAAAAGGAGATCCGCGGCAAAATCTTCTCGGCGATGACGTACCCGGCCGTCCTGCTCCTGCTCGCCATCTCGGTGCTGATTTTCCTGATGGTGTTTTTCATCCCGCGTTTCCAGACGCTCTTCGAGGGATTCGACGCCGCGCTGCCGGTGCTTACGCAAGTCATCGTCGGAGCCAGCGACGTGATCCGGCATTATGGATTGTGGCTCGTTGCGGCGCTCGGCGTGGCGGTCTATTTCGGGCGAAAGTGGTTCGCGCTCGAAAGCAGCCGGCGCACTTGGGAACGGTGGATCCTGCGCGCGCCGATCGTCGGACCGCTCGCCGCGAAGATCGCCATGGCGCGCTTTTGCCGGATGCTCGGCACGCTGCTCGGCGCAGGTGTGTCGTTGATCACGGCGCTCTCAGTCGCGCGCCGCTCGCTCGGGAATCAGACCTTGATCGACCTCGTGACGGATTCGACCGAGCGCGTGAAGAAAGGCGAAGCGCTCGGCGCGAGCCTCGCGGATTCTCGCGTGCTCTTCGCCGGCTCGACGCTGGAAATGATCGCCGTGGCCGAGGAGAGCGGACGGCTCGACAAGGAACTCGTCCGCCTCGCGAGCGTCACCGAGATCACGCTCGACCGGCAGCTCAAGACCGCGGTGGCGCTGGCTGAGCCACTAATGCTTTTCGCCATCGCCGGTTTCATCGGCACCATCTTCGTCGGGATGGTCATCCCGATCTTCACCATCCAGGACTACATCAAATGAACCACTCCATGCTCACTCCCTCCGTCCCCTCTTATTCTTTGTCATGCTCTTGCTCTTGCTCCCCGTCGCTTCTGAGCAAGAGCAAGAGCAGGAGAAAGAGTAAGAATGCGAGCGCTTTCACCCTCGTCGAAATGCTGCTCGTGCTCGTGATCCTCGCCGTGCTCGCGGCGATCGTGATCCCGAAAATGTCCGGTCGCAGCCAGCAAGCAAAAGTCACCGCCGCGGGCACGCAGATCAAAGGCTTCGAAACCGCGCTCGATATGTTCGAGGCCGACACCGGCTTTTATCCCAAGAGCCTCGACGCGCTGATCAACGAACCGAGCGGCACACGGGGCTGGAAAGGCCCTTACTTGAAGCAAGGCATCCCGCTCGATTCCTGGGGCAATCCCTACACCTACAGCTACCCGGGCAAGAACACCCCGAAGGGTTACGACATCAGCTCGATGGGCCCCGACGGACAGGCGGGCGGCGACGATGACATCAACAGTTGGGATGCAAAAAAGTGACCAGACATCGCCGGGCTTCACGCTCGTCGAACTCATCCTCGTCATGGCCCTGCTCGCGGTCGTGGCGGCCTTCTCCGCGCCGTCGCTCGCGCGCTCGCTGCGCCAGCGCAATCTCGACGGCGAAGCGGCGCGCCTGCTCGCGGTTGCCGAGTACGGACGCGACGAGGCGGTGTCCCAAGGAGTGCCGATGACGGTGTGGATCGATCCCAAGGCGCAGCGTTTCGGCGTCGAGCCGAAGACGGGCTACGACGGCGACGCCAGCCGCGCGCGCACGTTTGATTTGAATGCGGACATCCATTTTGAGATCGACCGGACCGCGACGCAGAATGGCGTGGTCGAGATCATGGAATTTGCGCCGGACGGCGCGCCTTCCTCGACGAGCATCGACGCCGTCCGCCTCGTCGATCGCTTCCAGGCGCTCGTCACCGTGGCACGGACCAGCGACGGCTGGGCATACGAGATCGTGAAGGAGAAGCGATGAACCGCGACCACCACGGATTCACCTTTGTCGAGATGCTCGCCGCGATGGCGTTCCTCGCCATTCTCATCCCGGTGGTGGTCTCGGCATTGATGGTCTCCAATCGCGCGGCCGGCGTGGCCGAACGATCGACGATCGCGATGCAACTGGGCGAAAACCGGCTCGGCGAAATGATGCTCGCCGACGCGTGGACCACCGAGAGCAGCCGCGGAGATTTCGGCGCAGACTGGCCGGGGTATCGTTGGGAGTTGAAGCAGGCGGACTGGAATTCCGGCGCGATGACGGAACTGACGCTGGAAGTTTTCTTTCAAGTGCAAGGCCGCGAACACGACGTGCGGCTGAGCACGTTGGTCAGCGAAACGCTCATCCCGCAATGAACACTACTACAACGCCGTCATTCCGACCGGAGCGTAGCGGAGTGGAGGAATCTCTCGCATCCGCGGGCGGAGGCGGCGCGGAGCAGGTGCCAGACGCTCCGCACCGGCTCCGCCCTCGGATGCGAGAGATTGCCCCACCTTCGCCCGCGGCTGTCTCGCTTCGCTCGGCTCCGCCACGGCGCTACGCTCCGGTCGGAATGACGGGCTTTTTGGGGAAGGCCTCGCCTCGATCGGGCGCTTTCACACTCATCGAAATGGTGATGGCGCTGGCCGGCTGCGCGGTGATCCTCACCGCGATCTACAGCATCTTTTCCCGCGCCGTGCATCTGCGCGACGACGCGATGGCGCGGACTCGGGAAGTGCGGGTGCGGGCTCACGCGGCATCCGTGGTCCGCAACGACCTGCGCAACGCGCGCATCTCCGGCGGCACGATGGCGGCCGTCCTGGAAGGCTCAGCGACCTCGCCGGGCGGGGGATTTCCCGGCTACCTGAAATTCATCACCACCACGACCCCGGATGACCGCACCGCGCCGTCGAACGATCTGCAGCAGGTGGAGTATTACGTGACCACCGACCCCGCCGCCACGGAGCGGAAAGCCGGAATGCTCGTCCGCGCCGCGGATCGCGATCTCCTCGCCACCATCCGCGAAACGCCGACGGCGGAACCGCTCCTGAGGGGAGTGGAATCGATGGAGGTTTCATTTTTTGACGGCGAGAGCTGGGCGGAATCGTGGACGTACTCCGACGACAACAAGACCGTGCCGGAAGCGGTGCGCGTGCGCTTGAAAATGGGGCCAGCCTCGCCGCCGATCGAGGTGCTCGTGCCGTGGGCGACTCAACCGGCCATTCCGCAGCCATGAATCTCGGCCATCCACATCCCCACCTCAAGGCACGCCGCGGCTCCGTGTTGATCGTGGTGCTATGGGCATCGGTCGGGCTGGTGAGCATCGCCCTGCTCTTCGGCCACTCGATGGTCATGACCTATCGCGGGGCGGACAACGATCTCGCCGGGCGGCAGGCGGACCAGGCGATCGAGGGCGCGATCCGCTACGCGAAGTCGCTCTTCGTCGATGCCGAGACACCCGGAGCGTTTCCGGACGTGTCGATTTATGAAGGTGAAGCGCTGACGGTGGGCGAGGCGACGTTCTGGCTGTTGGGACGACCGGAAGATCCGGGCAGCAGCAACACCCGGGAGTTCGCATTGGTGGATGAAGCTTCGAAGTTCAACCTGAATGCGCCGCAACTCACCACGGACATGCTGGAATACCTTCCGGGGATGACCGAGGAATTGGCCCTCGCGATTCTGGATTGGCGCGATGAAAGCGGCAGCGGCGCTGGGAGCGGCGGGATCACGGCTGGGACGATCAAGCATGGGCCTTTCGAGTCGATCGAAGAACTGGCCATGCTCGCCGGCGCCACGCGCGACATTCTCTACGGCGAAGATGCGAACCTGAACGGAGTGCTCGATGCCAACGAAGACGACGGCGAGCGCTCGCTTCCGAACGACAACTCCGACGGGAAACTCGACGCGGGAATCGTGGAATACCTGACCGTCTTCAGTCGCGAGCCCAAGACCCAAAAGGGGGGCACGACCGATCGGATCGTCGTGGACACGCTCACCACGCCGGGCTCGCTCGACCCGCTGATCGCAATGATCGTCGAAACCTACTCGGATCGGGAAGCCGCACTGCGTCAGAATCTCGTGCCGGCAACATTCACCAGCGTGATGGATTTCTTCACGCGGAGTGGTGTCCAGGCGGTGCTGAGCGACGAGGAATTCGACACCATCGCGCCGAATTTGGCCGGACCAGATCCGGCCAATCCGGGGGAACCCCTTCTGGTCGGGTTGATCAATGTGAACACGGCGAGCCAGACAGTGCTTGAAATGATTCCCGGGCTTCAAGACAAGGCGATGGACCTCATCGCGGAACGGCTCAGCCGCGGCATTCAAAGCACGGGGCTGGCGTGGGCTGCGCGCCGCCTCACTCCCGGCGAAATCGGGCAAGCCGGACCGTACCTCACCGGCCAAAGCTACCAGGTGAGCGCAGACGTCGCCGCGGTGGGCCGGCACGGGCGCGGTTATCGGCGCGCGCGGGTGGTGATCGACACGAGCGACGAGGAAAAGGGACCGCAAACGATCTACCGCCGCAATCTCGCGCCGCTCGGCTGGGCGCTGGGTCGCGACATCCGGCAGAATCTCGCCATGAAAAAGGAAGTCCGATGATGAAGCTCGATCTCGCCGAATTGAAAAAGCGTTTCCAGGTGCGCTCGACGCTCGCCATCACCGTGGAGTCCGGCCGCGTGGCGGTGGATCTGGTGAAGCGCGAGGACGGGGCCAGCCGGGTTGCCGCTTCGTTCGAGCTGCCGATGGGCGCGGACGCGGTGGTCGCCAATGGCGAAAAGGCGGGCAGGGAACTGGCCGCGCAACTCGCCACCGCGGGTATCCGTGAGCGGCGTTGTGTGGTCTGCATTCCCGCGAGCTGGGCGCTGACCACTTCCACGGATGTCCCGGAGATCGGCGCCGATGATCTTCGCGGCTACCTCGAACTGCGCGCGGAACGCGAGTTTCCGATTCCCGTCGCCGAGCTGCGCCTCGCCCACAGCGCCTTCACCGCGCCGGATGGAAAGCAGCGCGCCACGCTCGCCGCGGTGCCGGCTCGAAAAATGGAAGCGATCGAACGAATGCTCGCGGCCGCCGAGTGCCGCGCCGTTTCCATTTCGCTCGGGCTGGATTCCTGTCTGCCGAAAAGCGAACTGCCCGCGGCGATGCACTTCGTGGCAAACGGCACGCACGTGGATCTGGTGATCGCCGCGGGCGGCGGCATCGCGGCGGTGCGCTCACTGCCGAGCCCCGCCGATGCGGAGGCTTTTGATGCGGCCGGCTTTTCCCGTGAAGTGCGGATCACGCTCGGCCGCCTGCCGGATGCGCTGCGGCAGCAGGTCACGCAGGCCCGCTTCAGCGGCGCTGCCGCGGCGGCGGAAAATCTCTGCCTCGAAATCCGGCAGCACCTTGCCCGCATGGGCATCGACAGCCGCCTGCAACAGACGCCGGCGGACGGGGCGCATCCCGGCGCGGCGCTCGACGCGGCGGAACTTCATCTCCGGCATCAGCCGGTGGTGTTTGAATACCTCGCGCCGGAAATCAATCGCTGGGCGACGGCCGTGCGGCAGCTCGAAGATCCCCGCCGGCGCTGGATCGCCGGGGCCATCGCCGGCTCCATCCTGCTTCTCGCGATCACCTTCATGGTCCGCTCGCACATCGCGAACAGCCTCGACGCGGAGTGGGACGGGATGCGCCGCAAGGTCGCCGATCTCGAATCCCTCCAGCAGCGCATTCGCCAGTTCCGCCCGTGGTTCGAGCCGGCGCCGCAGAACTTGCAGATCGTCGAGGGGCTCGCCGCCGCGTTCCCCGACCAGGGCGATGTTTGGGCGAAGAGCGTGCAGGTGACCGATGGCACGAAGGTGACGTGCAACGGATTTGCGCGAAGCCAGTCGGCGCTGCTCGCGTGGTTCGATCGGCTCCGCGCGCGGAAGGATGTCACCGGGGTGCAGGTGCAGCAGGTGCGCGGCGACAACCCGATCCAATTTTCCGTCACCTATAAATGGGAGCCGCATGATGCAAGATAAGAGCCGCGAAACCTGGTTGAAGATCATCGTCGGCGCTGTCGTCGGGCTCTTCCTGCTCGATCGCATGGTGCTTTCGCCCGCGATCGCGAGCTGGAGGAAACAGAGCGAACGGCTCACCGCGCTGCGGGAGAAAGTGGAGCGTGGGCGGCAGCTCGTGGAGCGCGAGCAATCGATCCGCGCGCGCTGGGCCGAGATGCAGCGGACGGACATGAATGACGATTCATCCGCCGCGGAAAACGATGTCATCAAAGCTCTCAGTCGCTGGGCGCAACAGAGCCGGATCAGTTTCACGAGCCTCACGTTTTCGCCGTGGCGTCCGCATGAGGAGGGCTACGAGACTTACGAATGCCGGGCCACCGCCGCGGGCGACCAGGCGTCGCTCGGCCGGCTCGTTTATGAGATCGAGGCGGACCCCCTGCCGGCGCGCGTGGAGGATTGTGAGATCGCCACCCGCGATGGGAAAGGGCAGCAACTCACCCTCGCGCTGCGCTTCACTTTTGTGCGCATCGCAGATGGAGTAAGGAGCGCGCGATGAAGACATTCCTTTACCTCCTCACAGGATTCCTCGTCGTGTCAGGCGCGGATGTCGCCGCGAAGGAAAAGCCCGACAAGACGGAGAAGTCCGAGAGAAAGGAATCGGAGAAAAAGGAAAAAGCGGAGAGGCGGGAGCAAGCGGACAAATCAGCAAACCCGCCGAGCCCGAAGGAACCGATGGCAAAATCCGAGGGCTACGATGCGTTTCGCAATGTGCGGACGAAGAACATCTTCGATCCTTCGCGGCGGGGTCCGCGGATCGAGACACCGCCGACGGCGGGCTCGACGACATCGAGCCGGGGCCGCTCGCTCGCGCTCACCGGCACGATGGTGACGGAGGGGAAGGCGCTGGCGTTTTTTGGCGGTTCGGCGGCGGACGGGAACCGGGTCATCTCGGTGGGCAACAGCGTCGCGAGCTACAAGCTGACCGAGATCAGGGCGACGCAGGTTTCGCTGGAGCGCGATGGCAAATCGATCGTACTCGATGTGGGCCGGCAGATCACTTTCGAAGGCGCGCCGGGCGATCCCGCCGCCGCGGGACCGATCGTGGAAGCGGCAGCGCATCCCGGCGGAGAAACGCCTGGCCTGCCCACGCTGCCCGCCTCGGCTGGTGACAAATCCGAAATCCTGCGCCGGATGATGGAGCGGCGCGCCAAGGAGGGCGGCCAATGAGAGCGCACACCATTCTCCATCACCGTTTGTTCGATTCTTTCAATCTTCCCACCATGAACTTCACCCGACTCTTCCTTACTCCTTGCGGCGCCGCACTGGGCATCGCGCTTTTGCTTTCGCCTCCATCCCGCGCGCAACAGCCCGCGGCGACGCCCGGGCCGGCCGTGCTCAATGCGCCGGCGATCCAGCAGCCTCCTTTCCAACTCGAAGCCGCGCCCGCTCCGAAAACGCCGGCGACCACCGCAACGACGGTGACCACGGTGACGACGGTGGCGCCGATGCCGAAGCCGGCGAAGGGCGAGATCATGTTGAACTTTCAGGGCGCGTCGATGAACGACGTCTTGAACTACCTCAGCGAAGCCGCCGGATTTGTCATCGTGCAGGAGGCTCCCGTGAGCGGCACGGTGAACGTGATGAGCCGCCAGGCGATCACGGCCGAGGAGGCGGTGGACCTCGTGAATACGGTGCTCATCGAGAAGGGCTTCATCGCGATCCGCAACGGGCGCATCCTCAAGATCGTCAAACGCGAGGGGGCTCAGAAGCGGGATCTGCCGGTGCAGACCGGGAGCGATCCGGAGAAGATCCCGCGCAACGACGGGATGGTGACGCAGATCCTGCCGCTGCGTTTCGGCGAAGCGGCAAAGCTCGTGGAAAACCTGCGGCCGCTGCTCCCGGATAACGCGACGATCAGCGCGAACGAGAGCAGCAACTCGATCCTCATGACCGATACGCAGACGAACATTCGCCGCATGGCGGAAATCATCCGCGCGATCGACACCTCGGTGGCGAGCATCTCGACGATCCACGTTTACCCGCTCCAATACGCCAACGCGAAGGAGCTCGCGACGGTGATCACCCAGCTCTATGCGAACAACACGACCTCGGGAGCCAGCGGCGGCAGCGACCGCGATCGGCGGCGCGGAAGCTTTCCTGGTTTTCCCTTTCCGGGCGGCGGGGATAGTCGCGGATCTTCCAGCACTCCGCAAAGCGAGGCGCGGCAGGCGAACTCGCGGGTGATTGCAGTGGCCGATGATCAGAGCAATTCGCTGATCGTAAGTGCGCCGGAAGATCTCATTCCTTCCATCACGGAGGTGGTGACGAAGATCGATACCAGCACCACCGACGTGACCAGCACGCGCATCTTCAATCTCATCCACGCGGATGCCGTGGAGACGGCGGAGATCATCAATACGCTCTACAGCGACGCGACTTCGCAGACCAGCCAGTCGCGGAACCGCAACGGCAACAACAGCCGCGGTCAGGGCGGCTCGCCCTTCCCCGGGTTCCCGGGGCAGCCGCAGAGCTCGGGCGCGAGCGGCGGGCAGAGCGAGCGAGCGCTGATGCAGGCGCGAGTCGTGGCGGTCGGCGATCCGCGCACGAATGCGCTGCTCGTCAACGCCGCGGCCAGCGCGATGATGGAGATCGCGGAAATGATCGGCCGCCTCGATGCGACGGATCAAAAGAAGCAGCACATCTACGTTCATTCCCTCGAACATGCCGACGTGGACAGCGTGGCCAATGTGCTCCGCGGCATGCTCGGCGACCAGACCGCAACCACCACCCAGAACGCCGCCGGCCGGCTGACGGAGCGCAGCGCGAGCGGCGCCTCCATGGATACCCAGCAAACGAGCAACGGCGGGGGCGGCGGCAATAGTGGCCGCTCTTCGCGCTGACGCTTCACCCCCCTCACCCATCCATCTCCATGACTGAAATCTCCTCTCGCGCGCTGCTCAGCGCCTTCCTTGTCATGCTTCTGCCCGCCACGCCATTGCTCGCCCAGTCGGCGCGGCCGAGCGCTTCGGGGCGTTCCACCGCCACCGCGCGGGGCGGCAACGCGCGTTCGGGCGGCAGCCTCGGCACCAGCCGGGTGACGCCCGGCGGCGCACGCCAGTATCGCAGTAATACCGAACTCGGCGACGCCGTGATCCAGATCGATCCCGAGACGCGCTCGCTCGTCATCGTCACCGACGAGGACACCCACCGCGAGCTCGTCACCGTGATCAAGACCCTCGACAAGCCCAAGCCGCAGGTGCTGATCAAGGTGGTGTTCCTTCAAGTGACCTACAAGAAGGGCTACGATGTCGGCATCGAAGGAAGCTACACGTTCAACCTCAAGAGCCCGGTGCCGGCCATCACCGGCAGCTCGACCACGACGACCACGCAGACGACGACGAACAACGGCACGACGACGACTTCGGCGACGGCCACCGGGGTGCCGATCGGGACGGGAACGGGCAGCAGTTTTAGCGGTGTGAATGGCACCACGGGCAGCACGACGGTGGGCTCGACCCTCACCTCCGCACTGGGAACTGCGGCGAAGCTCGGCGAGACCGCGGCCCTCTCGAGCGTCTTCGGATCGCCCCTCACCGGCAGCTTTCTAAAGCTCGCGAGCAACGACTGGAACGCGACGCTCCACGCGCTCGCCTCGAGAGGCAAAGTGGAGGTGCTGTCGCGTCCTTCGATCATGGCGCGCAACAATCAGGAAGCCGTCATCGTCGTCGGCCAGGAGGTGCCTTTCATCACCAACAGCCGCACCGACTCACTGGGGCAGACGATTAACACCATCCAGTATGACAACGTGGGCATCATCCTGCGGGTGACGCCGTTCATTACCTCCGAGGGCAGCGTGGAGATGATCGTCGCGCCCGAGATTTCGTCGCTGAACCGGGTGGATACCGTCCCCATTTCCAACACCGTCAATGCGCCGACCATCGACAAACGCTCCGCGGAAACCGTCGTCGTGACGCCACACGGGCAGACGGTCGTGATCGGCGGCCTCATGGAGACGCAGAAGAGCGAGTCGATCCAGAAGGTCCCCATCCTCGGAGATATCCCGATCCTCGGCATCCCGTTCCGGCGGACGATCCGCGACGACCAGAAGCGGGAGCTGCTCATTTTCCTGACGCCGTACATCGTGAACGACGCGAACGCCATTGCGCAGACGAGCAGCGACGAACTGGCCAGGAGCGAACTTTCGAAGCAGGCGTTCACCAAGCAGGACTTCGAGAAATATCTCGACGATCTCCCGATGCCGACGGACGGCGCGAAAGGGCGGCAATCCACGAAGGTCCCGGCAACGCCGATGCCGGTGAAGAAGGCGACGTGGGTGGCGGAGCCAAAGAAGCGGTGATCGGCGAATTGTCGACGGCGGCGCGCCCTGGAGGGACACGCTCCGTCGTGTCCCAGATCCCGAGGGCCGCGGCTCCGGCCTCCGCTGCTCCGCGCCACCTCCGCCCACAGAGAATGGGGACACGACGGAGCGTTTCCCTCCAGGTTTCTTGATTCGCCCCCGGCCCCGCTTCTCTTGCGCCTTGCCAAGGCCGCGCGGGCTCCGCACCTTCCTCCCCATGCCTGATAAAATCGCATTCGTCGGAGTCGGTCGCATGGGGGCAAACATGGCGCGCCGCTTGAAAGAACAGGGCTTTGAAATCACCGCGGTCTATGACGCGCACCGCGAAAATGCGGAAGCCCTCGCTGCCGAACTCGGCTGTGCCGCGCCGGCCACGCTGCCGGAAGTCACCACCGGGGCGGAAATCGTCATCACCGTGGTCACCGACGACGAAGCGATGGACGACATTTTCGGCTCCGTCGGCTCGGGGAACGATTCGCTCCTCGGCAGCGCGAGCGGCGTCGGCGTCGCGGAAGGCACGCTCTTCATCAACTGCGCGACGGTCTCGCCCGGCACCCACGAACTCGTCGAAAGCCGCTGCGAGGAAGCCGGCGCGCAATCCCTCGAAGCCTGCATGGCGTCGAGCATCACGCAGGCGCGCGAGGGCTCGCTCTATCTCATGTGCGGGGGAAAAGAGGAAGTCTTCGAGCGGGCGAAATCCGTCCTCACCGCGCTCAGTATTTCGCTCAAATACATCGGCGGCACCGGCCAGGCCGCGAAGCTCAAGGCGCTGGTCAACATGGTGATGAATATCAACACTGCCGGTCTCGCGGAGGGCCTCGGCCTCGCCGACGCGCTCGGACTCGATCTCAAAATGGTGCGCGAAGTCTTTGCGGAGACCGGCGCGAACTCGCGAGTGCTCCAGACCGATGGCGAAGACATGCAGAACCGCGACCACGCGTGTTACTTCAGCGCCGCGCATGCCGCGAAGGACAGCGGCATCGCGCTGCGTCTCGCGCGGGAGACGGGACTCGAACTGCCGCTCGCGGAGGCCACGAAAGCGCAATACGACAAGATGGTTTTCGAAGGCCTGGGCGACCTCGACAAGAGCGGCATCGCCGAGCTGACCTTCAAGGGCCGGCACGCTGGTTCATAGGCCGCGCCGTCCGCGCCACGGTGTGCGTCCGGCGTCCAGAATTCCTGCTGCCGTGACGGGGAGGACTCCTGTCTTCCGGCGCTGCGCGTTTCCTCACGGCATCGTTTCAGCCCTAGCGCTCCACCAGGACGACGACCGAGCGGCCATGCACTTCGTAGGTTCCACTGGGGATTGACTCCTCCGCCCCCGGCGCGACGAAGTTATCATGGCTCTCCATCCACGCCGCGGTGTCGCAGACGCGGGACCATTGCTTCCCCGCGAGGTTCGCGGGTACCTGGACAGGAAGCTTTTCACTCCACCCATTGTAGCCCACATAGATTGAAGTGACGCTGTCGCCCGCCTCCGTGCCGTCGATGCGGACGCCGAGGAAGTGATTGTCTGGATTTGCCATGTAGCCGGAGTCGGCCTCTTGTGCGTCGCTCGTGAGCCAGGTGATGTCTTTCAGTTGGTTCGCGTTCTTGTCCTGGCCGGTGAAGAACTCCTTCCGCCGCAGCGCCGGATGCGCGCTGCGAAAGGCCATGAGCTTCTTGCTATAGTTGAAGAAGTTCGGGGACCGAGTCGCGTCGGCGTAGTCGAGGTGGTTCTTGTCGGAGTCCAGGTTGTAAGGATTGTTGTTCCCGAACTGGGTCCGATACATCTCGTCGCCGCCGGTGATCATCGGCACGCCCGCCGAAAGCATTAGAATCGCGAGGCCGGTGCGCGCGGCCTGGCGCTGGAGGGCGGGGTTGCCGCCCTGGTCCCAGGAACGATTGTCGTCGGAACCTCCATCGGACGGGCCGAAGGGCCATGGCTGGTTGTTCTTCTTTCCATTGAAGGAATAGAGATCGCGCAAGTTGAAGCCGTCGTGCGCGACGATGAAATTCACCGAGTGCCACGGCTTGCGTCCGTCGTCCTGAAACTTATCCGCCGAGCCGGCGAAGCGCGTGGCCATCTCTCCGGGCGGGATCGGCGCAAAGCCGAGCTTGTTCTGTTTTGAACGGACGGCGTCGCGATACTTGTCATTCCACTCCGCCCAGCCGGAGGGGAAATCACCCAGCTGATAACTCTCCATCGTCCACGGCTCGGCGATCAGATCGCAGCCATCACCGCCATCCGCGCCGCGCACGGGCAACTCGCGCACGAGACGGTTGAGCGCGCTCTTCGGGGCAAACTTGTTGTAGTTAAAGCAGGTCCGCTCGCAGATGTTTCCGATCACCGGCGCGAGGTCGAAGCGGAAGCCATCGACACCCATCACATCCTTCCAGTAAGTCAGCGAATCGACGATCAGGTTGCGCACTGGCTCTGTCGCCGCATTGAGGTTCGGGCCGACTCCGTTGCTGTTCCGGTAGAAGCGCGCATCGTCCATGACCTCGTAGTAAACGGGGTTGTCGAAGCCGCGGAAGGAAAGCAGTCGCGCGTGATTGCCGTGATCATAGGAATTCCCTTCGGCGGTGTGGTTATAGACGACGTCGATATAGACCTTGATTCCCTGCGCATGAAACGCCGCCGTCATCGCCGCGAACTCCTTCGTCGGCCCGCCGGGCGACTTATCCGCCGCATAGCGCCGATCCGGCGCGAAGTAAGCGATGGGATCGTAGCCCCAGTAGTTATCCCCATCCGCTGATTGCTGGAGGTCGTTCTGGTCGTTTTGAGTTTCCTGCACGGGAAGAAACTCCACCGCCGTCACGCCGATCTCTTTTAGATACGCAGCCTTGCGGCCAGCTCCCGCATAGGTGCCGCGCTCCGCCTCCGGGACGCTCGCATCATTTCGAGTCAGGCCGCGGAGATGGACTTCGTAGATGATTTCATCACGAAAAGGGCGTGTCGGTTTGGTCCCGAACGCAGGTGCTCGCGGTGCAAGGACGATTCCTTTCGGTGCGCGTGTCCCTGTATCGACGTTGGTTTGTTTGGTGGAGTAGATACCACCATCGGTCTGCTGCGCGTTGAATGGGTCGTGGCTGCTTTCGAGCGCGTATGGATCGAGCAGGAGCTTGTTGGGATTAAAGCGCTGCCCATCGTCATCCACGTCGGACTTGCGGCCCGCAAGAGATCCCGGCGCCCAACTCGCGTCGAATGTCCAATTCGGCCCCCAAGCCCGATACCCGTAATAGACCGTTCCACTCACGCCCTTGGATTTCAGATCATCGACCGTCACCGTCTTCGTCCAGACTTGTATTGTCGGATCGGTGGCCGCCGGGCCGGCAGTCAGCTCATATCGCGCCTTCTCAGCTGCGCCGAGTGGCTGGTCATAAACCCAGACTTCGATCCGCGTGGCGGAGCTGGAGAAGACGCGGAAGGTGATGTTCTCCTGCGCGGCTTCGTAAGTCGCCCCCAAGCCATTCGGTCCAATCGCGAAGATGTCCCCGCTCGTGAGAAGACCGATCATTCCGCAGGTCATCCATCGGAGCATCACCGGGCGGCATTTCGTTGATCGTGGATTCATGGCGGATTCTCCCTCTGCCCGGCTCGCTACAACGCGGCAGTGACCTATGTCACGCCTCTTAGGGGATCATTCTGCGACCTGCGTATTCGACCCGCAGATTGGCGACCGTGCCGGACTCAAAGGCGACGATGAACAACCCGCGCTTGGAGGTCACTGGGTCGAGTGCCCTGTCCACATAGCCGATCTCCGTGCCGTCGCCGAAGATCCGGTGCGGCGGTCCGATCAAGGCGAGCACTTGGGAGACGCTTCTGTTTTTGAGCACGGGTGCCAGTTCCTTCAGAGTCAGAATGCCGTCCTCAAACTGCTGCACGAATTCGCGGGTCCGAGCTTTGGGGTCGCGCAGGTCGGGCTTCGGAGGAGCTTCGCGTTCATTCACCGCCGTGATCGCGGCGATCGCACTGTTGGCGTGAATGGTCAGCGGGCTGGTCGGGAAGTCCTTGAGGAATTGCTGATACCGATTCAAGGCGTTCACCGTCTCCCCTTTCTGATGAATGGCGCTGATCTCCGCGAAGACGAAGGCGTCGCGTTTCTTGAGCGTCTCCACCTCCGCCTGCGCGGCGCGGATTTGCGTGTCGCGCTGGGTGACGACCAGATCGCGTTCGGCGAGTTGGGTCCGGGCCGCTTCGAGCGCGGCCTTCGCCTGCGCCAGTTCGCCGTTCTTCGCGGTAAGATTCGTTTCCGCATCGGTGAGCTTGACCTTGCTCTCTTCGAGTTCCGCTCGCGGGGGAGCCGGGGTGGCGATGGAAGGTGGCTGTTCCTGCCGCTGGCAACTCGCGAAGAGAAATGCGGTCGAGGCAAGGGTAATCAGAAGCGGGCACAATGAGTGAAGGGCCGATCGGAACATGAGGCATCAATAGGGAGCGGAACGGGACATCGCAAGATTTGCTCCACCTCCGGGCCCGGACGATTTGCCGCGCGCCGGAAAAAAAGTGTCGGCAATCGCGCATCACTTCGCAATAGCTTGCCGCTCCATTCCTCCCCCGAATGACAAAACATTCTCCCACGGACAAAAAGGCGACGCGCCACCTCGTGCCACCACCGGCCAGCGCCGGCGAAAAGCGCCCGGTGAAGTGTGGCCGCTGCGGCGCGGTGCAACAGCTCACCATTCCTCCGAACTGGGATCGCCGCGGATTCGTGCAGACCTATTGCACGAAATGTTCCTATCGATTTTTCCTGCCAACCAAGCGGCTGGGGCAACTCCGCATCCTCGCGTTCCTCTGCTTCGTGGCCTGCATGTGGTTTGTCATCCACACGATCCTGCAGCATCGCTGAAGTAGATCGCGGGCATTCGCGGGCCGCGCGAACCAAACCCTGTCATTCCTGAACTCAGGATGACATTTTCTCCGGCGCGGAAATCATTCCGCTCTCCGAAAAACCCTACGTCCCGATTCAACCATCCCACCACTGCATGACCAACCTGGACACTTTCACCGGCGGCGTCTTCGACACGAATTGCTTCTTTCTCCCCGACGCGGGCATCCTCATCGACGCACCGCAGGATGCCGCCGGATGGCTCGAACGCCGGGGGCATCGGGTGAAGACGCTGCTCCTCACGCACGGTCACATCGACCATGTCTGGGACGCGGCGCGCATCCAGCGCGAACACGGCTGCCGCGTGGGCTATCACCGCGACACGGAGCCCATGGTTACGCAGGCGGATTTCTTCCGGGACTTTGGATACGGCTGGGACATCGAGCCGATCACGCCGGGCGAACTCATCGACGAAACGAACTCGCAGGTCATCGAAGGCATCGACTTTCAGGTGTTGCTCGTCCCCGGGCATTGTCCGGGCAGTCTTTGCTTTCTGCATAAGGAGGAGCGCGTGCTCTTCGGAGGCGACGTGCTTTTTGCCGGAGGCGTCGGCCGCTGGGATCTGCCCGGGGGCGACCAGGAACTGCTCTTCCGAGGGATTCGCACCAAGGTCTACGCGCTCGCCGATGACGTCACCGTGCTGCCGGGGCACGGTCCCGCGACGAAGATCGGGATCGAGCGGGCGACGAATCCTTATTTCGCCTGATTGCGGGCGCTGGGCCTACATCCGCTCGGGCGCTTCGATGCCGAGCAAAGCCAGGCCCTGCCGCAGGATGCGAGCGGTCGTATCGCAAAGCAGCAGGCGGGATTCGCGCGTCGCGGGTTCCGCTTTGAGCACCGGACAGGCTTCAAAGAAACTGTGGAAGGTGGACGCGAGTTCGTAGAGGTAGTTCGCGAGTTGGTTGGGCCGATGGTCGTCGATGAGTTGCGGAACGACTTCACCGAACTGAAACAACTTTTTCGCGAGCCCGAGTTCCGCAGGCTCGGTGAGTCTGACTTCTGACTTCTGACTTCTGACTTCCGACTCCCCGCCCTTCCGGAAGATCGAACGAATCCGCACATAGCTGTACTGGAGGTACGGCGCGGTGTTCCCTTGGAAACTCAGCATCTTATCCCAGGAGAAGATGTAATCGCTCTGCCGGTTCGGCAGCAGATCGGCGTACTTGATTGCCCCCAAGCCGACAATGCGCGCGATCTCGCGGCGATCCTCGATGGGCAGCTCCGGGCTTTTTTCGGTGACGAGTTTCAACGCGCGCTCCTCCGCTTCGTCGAGCATGTCGGTGAGCTTGATCGTGTCGCCGCTCCGCGTTTTGAAAGGCTTGCCGTCGCCGCCGAGGATCGAGCCAAACCAGACGTGGGCGAGTTTCACCGAATCATTGCCACTCCAGCGCCGAAAGATCGCGAAGAGCTGCCGGAAGTGGAGCTGCTGACGGCCATCGGTAACGTAAATGATTTCATCCGGCGCCCACGTCTTGAGTCGGTATTGGAGGGTCGCGAGGTCGGTCGTGGTGTAGTTCGCGGCACCGTCACTTTTTTGCACGAGCGCGGGATTCGGCCGCCAGCCGTCCTTGTCCTTGATGAGGAAAGGATCGTCCTCGGGTTTCATCGCGCCATCGGAGAAAACGCAGAGCGCGCCCTCGCTTTCGGTCGCGATGCCGCGCGCGCGCAGTTGCTCCACCACGTCGCGCAACCACGGATTGTAAAAGCTCTCGCCGAGCGTCACGTCGAAGCGCACGCCGAGGCGGCCGTAAACCGTTTCAAACTGCGCCTGCGAGAGCCGGATCATCTCGTGCCACAGCTCCCCGTTCTCCACATCGCCGGCCTGAAGTTTCACGAGTTCCTGCCGGACGAGATCGAGCGTCGCCGCGTCCTCCCGGCAGCGCGCGGAGATGAGCTTGTAGATCCGCTCCATCTCGGCGAGCGGGTCGGCGGCGAGGGCGGTGCGATCGAGTTCCGTTTTCCATCCGAGGAGCAGCATGCCGAACTGTGTGCCCCAGTCGCCGATGTGATTGTCGCGCACGACCCGGTGGCCGAGGAACTCCGCGATCCGCGCGAGCGCGTCGCCTAGGATGGTCGAGCGGATGTGTCCGACGTGCATGGGCTTGGCGACATTCGGCGAGCTGAAATCGATCACGATTTGCTTCACCCGTTCTGGCTCGGGGACACCGAGGCGCGCGTCACCCGCGAGGCTTGTGAAGCGTTGTTCGAGCCACGTGGCCTTGAGCCGGAAGTTGATGAACCCGGCGCCGGCGATTTCCGGCGGTTCGCACATTTCGCCGAGCTCAAGCGCGTCGATGATTTGCTGCGCCACCTGCCGGGGATTCGCGCGCTGCTGCCTGGCGAGCATCATTGCGACGTTCGTCTGGTAGTCGCCGAAACGCGCATCGGTCGCGACCGTGACTTGCGGCGAGACGTCGGCGATGCCCGCGAGCGCGGCTCGGACTTTTTCAGCGAGGAGCAAGGAGAGGGTTTCCATGAAGGAATCGGTGACCGGTTAGGCGGCCATCCTTTGACTCGGCTCGCTCCGCCCAGGTCGACGGAGTCGCCGCCGCGTCACGCCTTCTGCGGCGCCGTGTTTTCGAAGATCGCGAGGATGTCCTGCGCGCTGCCCGCCGCGCCCAGACGCTCGCGAACCGAGCGGTCATTGAGAAATTTTGCGATCGCCGCCAGGGTCCGCAGGTGGGTTTGAAACTGATCCTTCGGCACGACGAAGAGGACGATGAATTTCACCGGGGCATTGTCGAGCGATTCAAACTCGATCCCGGTCGTCGAGCGCCCGAAAGCCGCAACGACTTTCTCCACACGATCCGAGGACGCGTGAGGAATGGCGATCCCGAAGCCGATCCCGGTGCTCATCGTCTCCTCCCGCTGGCGGAGCGCGGCGAGCACGGTGTCGCGATCCGCTTCCTTGACCTGCCCCTGCGCGACGAGCAGATCGACCAACTCGACGATCGCCGACCACCGTTCCGTGGCCTTCATTTCCGGGAGGATTTGAGAGACCGTGAGTAGATTACCGAGCGTCATTCGTAGAGGAGGTGCCTTGGCGCAGCGAAGGTCGGGGGAATGTGTAACACCGCCCCTTGCGTGACAAGCGTGTTTTGGCTTCCGCCAGGCTTCGTTCGCGGGCGAAAACGTGGTTGCGTCGGCGACGGGCGTTCGATTCAACTGCGGCGCCTTCGCAACCGCTTTCGGCGACTTCATGAGAATCGTTTTTGCAGCCAGTGAACTGTCACCCTTCGCCCACACCGGAGGGCTCGGCGACGCGCTCGAAGGGCTGCCGGGCAGCCTCGCCGCGCGCGGCCACGAAGTGAGCGTATGCCTCCCGTGCTATCGCGGCCTGCGCGAAGACCCGGCCCTCGGAGTGCGTTCGACGGGTGTGCAGTTTTGGTTCCCACTCCGCGACCAAAGGGTGTCCGCGGAGATCCTCGAGGGCACCGCGCCCAATGGGGTCCAGGTCTTCCTGATCCGGCACGATGATTACTTCGACCGGCCCGCGCTGTACGGGACCGATGGCCGCGCCTACGACGACAATGCCGAGCGCTTCATCTTTTTTTCAAAGGCGGTCGTCGAACTGGTGCGGCGGATCAATCCGCGGCCGGAAATCGTGCATGCGCACGATTGGCAGACGGCGCTCGTTCCCGTGCTGATCAAGGAACAAAGGCTGCCCTTTCGCAGCGTCCTCACGCTTCACAATCTCGCCTACCAGGGAAATTTCTGGGCGCCCGATTTCGGCCTGCTGAATCTACCCGGCGACTACTTCACCGCGCGCGGCGTGGAATTCTACGGGCAGGTCAATCTCCTCAAGGGCGGCGTCCTCTTCGCCGATCGCCTCACGACGGTCAGCGAACGATACGCGCGGGAAATCCAGACACCCGAATTCGGCTGCGGCCTCGATGCGGTGATGCGCGAGCACGCGGGAAAGCTGCGTGGCATCCTCAACGGCGTGAATGATCGCGTCTGGAATCCCGCGACCGATCCGCTGCTGCCAGCGACGTATTCGCCGGCTGCGATGGAGGGCAAAATGGCATGCCGGGACGCCCTCCTCGCGAAGCTCGAACTCGCGTCCGCGCCGAGCGGTCCCGTCCTCGCAATGGTCACCCGGCTGGCGCCGCAAAAGGGCATTGATCTGCTCCTACCGCTCATCGACCGCCTCCTTTCGCACGACGTGAGGCTGATCATCCTCGGCAGCGGCGACGCTTCGTTCGAACGCGAACTGACGATCGCCAGCCGGCAGCATGCGGATCGCTTCGCCTATCATCAGGCGCCCGACATCGCGCTTTCCCACCTCATCTACAGCGGGGCGGATCTGTTTCTCATCCCGTCGCATTTCGAGCCGTGCGGGATGAACGCGATGGTAGCCCTGAAATATGGCGCCATCCCGGTGGCGCGAGCGATCGGCGGCCTCTCGGAAACGCTGCGGGACGACGATCCGACGACGGGGACCGGCAACGCCGTGCTCTTTCACGACGATTCCGCCGAGGCGTTTTGGGATGCCATCGTGCGCGCCCTTCAGCTCTACAGCGATGCGCCGCGCTGGCATCAACTCATGGACCGCGCGATGGCCTGCGACTTCTCGTGGGATCGAGCCGCCGAGCGTTACGAGGACGTTTATCGACTCGCCCTGAACAGCCATTGATGGCGGCTTTGAAATGCTGCCTGAACTGGTAACGGAAATTCCCGGCGCCCGCTCGCGGGATTTGGCGGCCACGCTCCACCGATTCGAGTCGCAGAACGTGACCTACGCCGCGGAGGATTTCCCCATTTTCTGGGAACGCGCGGCGGGAACGAACGTCTGGGACGCGGACGGGAATCGCTTTCTCGATCTCACGTCTGCTTTCGGAGTGACCGGCCTTGGGCATGGGAATCCGGCGATCACCGCGGCCCTAGTGGCGCAGTCCGCGGACCTGCTGCACGCGATGGGCGACGTGCATCCGAGCGTGCGCAAGGCGGAGTTGTGCGCGCGGCTCAGCGAATTGACTTTCGAGCGCTGGGGGCGGGGCGCGGGCAAGGCAGTGCTCGGCACGTCGGGTTCGGACGCGGTGGAGATTGCCTTGAAGACTTCGCTGCTGCACAGCGGCAAGCCGGGGGTGATCGCATTCACGGGCAGCTATCACGGGCTGGGGCTCGGGGCGCTCGCGACCACGGCGATTCCGTATTTTCGCCAGCCATTCCGGGCGCAATTGAAGGAGTTCGCGGTCTTCCTTCCTTATCCCCACTGCTTTCGTTGCCCATTTGGCACCCGCGAGGGATACCGGCTGGAAGGACGCGATTTCCCCAACTGCTCCACGCCGTGCCTCGAACGGCTGCACGATGAAATCGAGAAGACGATCGAGCAGCGGGAAATCGGCTGCATTCTCGTCGAGCCGGTCCAGGGTCGCGGAGGCTGCGTGGTGCCGCCGCGCGATTTCCTGCCGCTCCTGCGCACGATCTGTGACTCGCACAAAATCCTGCTCATCGCCGACGAGATCTACACCGGCCTGAACCGGACCGGCGCGCTCTTTGCCTGCGAGCTTTTCGACACCGTGCCGGATGTGATCTGCCTCGGCAAGGCGCTCACCGGCGGCTTCCCACTTTCCGCCTGCGTGGGACGCGCGGACATCATGGACGCCTGGCCGCTCACCACCGGCGAGGCGCTGCACACGAGTACTTTTCTGGGGAATCCGCTCGGCTGCGCGATGGCCCTCGCCTCACTCGATCAGCACGCGGATCCCGCGGTCGCCGCGCAGGTGCGCGAGCGGGGGGCGAAGCTCAAAAACGCGCTCCGCGACCTGCGCTCGCCGCACGTCGGTCACGTGCGCGGATTGGGACTCAAGCTCGGCGTGGAGTTGGTGAAAAGCGATGGCTCACCCTTCGGCGCGCTCGGCGTCGCGATCATGAAACACGCGCTGCGCGACGGTCTCATCCTTCTCCCCGAATCACCCGACGCGAATGTGATCAGCCTCTGCCCGCCCTTTGCGATCAGCGACGAAGAAATCGCCTTCGTCGCCGGCCGGCTTCAGGAGTATTTGACGTTCTTGCCCGGCTCCATCTCGTAGTTGAGCGTGAGCCGCGACGCGGTGTTCGCCTTCACGATGTCGGAGATGAACTTCATGTAGATCGCGTCGTCCTCGGTCATCGCGAGCTTCTCCATCGACTCAAAATCAAGGGCGATGAAAAAGGGCCACTCCGATTTGGAATCGATGTTTTTTCCGCAGCGCACGCTGAGGACTTCCGGGATTTTCAGGAGCGTCATCCGCGTTGTCATCATGATCTGCTCAAGCTTCGCGGGCGTGACCTCGGGCTTGAGCTTGAAGAGCGTGATATGATGAACCATGAGGTGTAGTTGAGAATTAAGGGTTGGTAGTTGAGAGGCGCACAAGGCTCGTCTCAACCCTTCCGCGGAGCGGACACTTCGGAGGAAACGCGGCGGACTCTCAACACTCAACACTCAACACTCAACTATCTTTTCCAGTCGAGCGCACCCTTCATGATCGCATACACATATCCCACGGTGAGGATGCCGGCAAAGCTGAGCATGCTCCAGAAAATGCCGGAGCCGTAAGCTGCGATGTGTTCGCGATACACGACCGCCCACGGATACATGAAGACGATCTCGATATCGAAGAGGATGAAAAGCATCGCGACGAGGTAGAACTTGACGCTGAACCGGGGTTGCGCGCCCCCTTCGGCGACCATGCCACATTCGTAGGCGGTGTCTTTTGTCGCATTGCGCTTGCTCGTCTTGCCGAGGATGACGCTGATCACCAGCGCCGAGGCGGCAAAGCCGATGGCGACGATGACCTGGATAAAAATCGGCAGATACTCGCTCATGAACCCGTGGGCCGGATCGTGCGTTCGCTCAGCGGGCGGCGGTGGCGGCAGGGACGATCGGAGGCGGAACCGTCTGCAGAGTCGCGAGCTGCTTTGGGATGCCCTTGTACTTCTTTGCTTCTTTTTTCACCATGCCTCGGGCAACCAGGTTTTGCAGTTTTTCGTATGCGCGCAGGCGGAGCATTTCTTCGCCACCGCTCGCCGCGTTACGAGCCCGCAGATTCTCATGGACGACCTCGAACAGTTCCTTGAACTCGAAGGTGGTCTTTGAAGAGAGCACCGAGGCAAGTTCCTCCGTCACCAGATCAGGAAGCCGACGGGAGAATGCGGTTTTCTTGTGGATAGGCATAGGGTCCCGAAAATATCACAATCCTGCGTCGCCACGAACGAAAATTTCGTCCCGGCGCAAAAATTACTTATGCTCGGCGGGCTTTTTCTCAGGGACCGGTGACGCCGCGGCTGCATCCGCGTCGCGGACCGGAGGCTCGACTCGCGATTTTGGCGTGATTTTCGGCGTCGGTGGCGTCGCCCGTTTCGCGCCCCCGCCCAAAGCAGCGGAAAGATCTGGGAGGCCGCTCGCGATGCCGCCTGCGCTGATCCCAAAAAGCAGTTCCGGCAGCGTCAGCGAACCGATCGATTCGATCAGCATTCCATCCTCGGTGCGCGTCTGGGTGATCACGGTGGCGCTCAGGTGTTTGGAAACGGCTTCGACCGGCGGGAGCTTGCCCGCGTCAAACTGCGCGCCGGCTTCCGCGGAAAAGGCCAGCGAAAGGGTGATAAAGGGGCGCGCCATGCGATAGACCCGTTCGAAAAGGCGTTGGAAATCCAGGTAACCAAAAGCCACCGCCTCGCGCGGGACGAAAGGTGCAAGGTCTTGAAAGGCGGTCGTTTGCCCGAGATGCACAGATCCGGATGTGGTCCGCGGCAGAGCGCTTTCGACCACCTCCGGGCTCAGCCCGAGGAGCGTATAGCGATCCGTCACAGCCAGCGCCGGTCGAACAACGGCAAAGGCCTGAGGCGATGCACTCAGTAGCGCGATTCCGGCGTGATCCTTCGCACTCCACGCCAATCCCGCCGGCCCCCGACCGAGTAACACCCCGGCGAAGCCACGCGCTTTAGCCAGGTCGCGAGTTTCCGACGCGAGCAACAACGTGGGCAGTGCTGCATCCTCGGCCCATTCGACCATCACGCCCACTTCTGGAGCGACCGCGTTTGGCAGGTCGCTCCATGAAAGGCCTTTTTCCGCGAGAGATCGCTCCATTTCCGCAAAGCCGGGCAAAAACCCGGTCAGCATGTTGAAATCCGGCGGCAGCACGGTGAGATCGGCCACGTAATAAAGTAGAGTTTGCGGAGAAGCCACCGAGAGGGTTTGGCGCGACAGGGCGGTTTCCTTGAAGGTGCCACCTCCGGGAATGAAGATGGCGTCGCGGACTTTTCCCCCATCGAACTTCGTTGCCATCGCGAGCGGCTGCGAAGAGCCGGGCGCGGTCTTGCCACGGAAACCCGAGAGCACATCGAGTTGGCCGGAAAGCGCTTCGGGTTTCCCGTAAATCACGAGATCCTGGCCGATTCCGAGCGAGGAGATGGCTTTCTGGAACGCGGGGTCCGCGGCGAGCGCCGGCCCCGGCTTGCCGTCAAAACGTTCGACCATTCGGGCGAGCCGGTCGGCATCGGTGGCGAACAAAACCCAGTTTGTCCGGAGGACTGAGGCGAGATCCTGACCCGGAAGAAGTTGTTCGCGAAGATGCGTCGCCAGCGCTTCCGCCTGGTGCTGCCTGCCTGCGTATGAAAAGCCACCGACGAAGCTCGGACGCGGTCCGTCGGTCGCGGTAAATGCGAGGAACGCCTCGCCCGGCGCCACCCGTGCCATTTCTTCGAGCCGTTTTCCCCACTCGATCATCCATGGCGCCTTGCTCCGCGGCTTTTCCATGAAGGCCTGAACGTCCGGCTCGCGCCAGATCTGGTAGAGATCGGTCCTCGGAAAACGCAGCGCCGTCTGCCGCAGATTGGGAAATTGCACGAAAAGCACGGTCTCCGCCGGCGCGAGTTCCGCCCCGCGCGCCCGCTCGGGCAGATAGCGCCGCATCTTGAGGAAGAAAAACACGGCAACCCCGAGCGCGAGCAGCACGAGAACGGCGGAAATGACTCTTTTCACAAAAATGCGCCGGACTCAGCCCCTCACGGCCGGTCAAAAACCCCCACTGCCCGGATGCCGCTGGCGTTGAACTCGAAGACCTCGACGCTCACCGGGTAGGCCGACTCGCCGTAGGCGGCGAAGACCATGGGATAATACTCCTGATAACGCGTCGCGAGCTGCGGGAAGACGAACGCAGTGTAACGGCTCGGCACGACCACGAGCACGGAATCGCCGAGCGTGTCCTTGAAGAGCGAAAGGAATTTCGGCGCGAGGACGGCGCTCGCCACGATCGGCTGGGTCGAACGCAGTTCCGCGTACTGGATCACCTTGTGCCGGTCGCGTTCGTAACGCGGCTTCAGAGTCGCGAGGTCGGCGGCGGCATTGCCTTTCGCCGTATCGAGCAATGTTTCCCCCGGTTCGGCCTCCGACTTGGCGAGCGCCTCGAGCCCGTCTGCCGTCAGACGGCCAAACGCGATCTCAGTGCGCTGCGCCCCGACGATCGGCAGCGCGACCGGCGCCCGCATCGATTTCGGCTCGAGCCAGGCGCGCACGTCGCCATCGGCCGCCAGCCCCCCAGCAATCGCACATGCAAAATGCAAAATGCAAAATGCCCCCGCGATTTTCACCTTTGCACGCCTCCATCGGCTCCTATTGTCACCGCGATGATTACATTTCTCGAGGGAACGCTCGTCGAGGCCTTGCCGACACATGTCGTCATCGGCGTTCACGGGGTCGGATATCATGTCTTCATTCCGCTTTCGAGCTACGACAGGCTTCCGCCGGTCGGTCACCAGATCAAGATATTAACTCACCTCCAGGTCCGCGAAGACGCGCACGTGCTCTTCGGATTCATGTCCGCCGCCGAGCGCGATCTTTTCCGCCTGCTCGTGGATCACGTCAGTGGCATCGGCCCCAAGTCCGCGCTCGCCGTGCTCAGCGGCTCGAGCGTGTCTTCGTTCAAGGCGAGCGTGGTCGCGGGGGATGTCAGCTCACTTTCGAAAGTGAAAGGCATCGGGAAAAAGACCGCAGAGCGGATCATCGTCGAGCTGAAGGACAAGGTGGGCATCGCCGCGGCATGGGAAGCCGCGAGCGCCGCGCAGGCTCCCACGCCGCAGGAGGCGAATGTGAACGACGCGGTGCTCGCGCTCATTTCACTCGGATACAAGCAGGTCGATGCACACAAGGCGGTGAAGCAGGCGCTGGAAAAAGGCGGTCCGGCGCAGACCAGCGAGGACCTCGTCCGCGCCGCGCTCAAGCTGCTGATCTAAACGCTCGGTATTTCAGCCGCAGATGAACGCAGATGAAACGCAGATGGGATGGACCGGCCTCTGCATCTGCGCCCATCTGCGCCCATCCGCATCCATCTGCGGCTCCCTCCTTCGCCATGCGCCATGATTGACGCTCCCACCAGAGCCGCCGCTATCCGCGCCGCCGTCCCGCCCGAGGGTCTCTTCGCCGACAAGGAGTGGCTGCTCTCGCCCGAACCCTTCGTCATCGACGCCCGACTCGCCGACGATCTGCACAGGCTCGGCTACCGGCTCCATCTCTTCATCCGCGCCTGCAACGAACTCTACCAGCGCAGCGTCGCCGGCAAGCAGCCTGCGTGGATTGCCGATTACCTCGACCGGGGCAAACCGCCCGAACTCGTGGAGTATTCGCGGCAGAAACGCTTCCGCGACGACCTGCCGCAAGTCATCCGCCCCGACCTCGTCCTCACCGAGGACGGCTTCACCATCGCCGAGCTCGACAATGTCCCCGGCGGCATCGGCCTCACGCACTGGCTGAACGCCACCTACGCCAGCTTCGGCACTCACGACCTGCTCGGCGGCGCGACCGGAATGCTCGACGGCTTCCGAGCCATCCTCGGCGGTAGCGGCGAGATCGTCGTCTCCGACGAAGCGGCGACCTACAAACCCGAGATGCGCTACCTCGCCCGGCTCAGCGACGGCGCGCTTACCGTCCACGACGCCGCGAGCTACGAGCCGCGCGATCGCACCGTCTATCGTTTCTTCGAAAACTTCGACCTCACGAATGTGCCGAGCGCGCCCACGATCATGGCTGCCGCCGTGCGGGTGACACCGCCCTTCAAACCCTATCTCGAAGAAAAGATGTGGTTCGCCCTCTTCTGGCTGCGTCCGCTCCGGGATTTCTGGCGGCGCGAACTCGGCGAGCGGCACTTCCTCGAATTGCAGAAGCACATCCCCTACACTTGGATCCTCGACCCCACTCCGCTCCCGCAGCACGCGGTGATTCCCGAGTTGGAAATTCATTCCTGGGCGGAACTCCAGCACTTCAGCCAGAAACAGCGCGATCTCATTTTGAAGATCAGCGGCTTCTCCGAGCTCGGCTGGGGCAGCCGCAGCGTCACCCTCGGCTCCGACGCCCCGCAGCAGGAATGGCATGCCGCCATCGCCCACGCGCTCGAGTCCTTCCCGCACCATCCCTACGTGCTCCAGCGCTTCCACAAGGGCCGCCTCGTCGAGCAGCCCTTCCTCGATCCCACCACCGGCCAGATCGCCACCATGCGCGGCCGCGTCCGCCTCTGCCCGTATTATTTTCTCCTAGAAGGCAAAGCCGAACTCCGCGGCGCCCTCGCCACGATCTGTCCGGCGGACAAGAAGCTCCTCCATGGAATGAAGGACGCGATCATGGTGCCCACCGCTGTCGCGGCGTAAAGCTTTCCGAGGGTTGAATCCCTCTCGCCGGTCGCGCGGGAAAGGATGAAACCCTTTCAGGGTTTCCGCATTTTTTGAATCGGTGACCCAAGGTAGCGCGCCGCGCGCAACCTTGGGCTGGATGATGGAACGCCGTGGGCGTTCCAAGCGCATTCATGCCGGTTGCCCGTGTCGATCCTCTGAGTCAAGGCTGGCCGGCGACTACTTCCCCGCGGGCTTCACAAACTCCAGCAGATCCCTGCGCAGCTTCTCCGCGTCGGGGCGGTAGAGGTACATCATGTGGCCGCTCTCGTAGTGCTGGAAGGCGATGTTCGCCCGCGCGGTCTTGGGGAGCGGGAGGTGCGCGAGGCTGTAGCGCATCGAGTCCTCGGGCACTGCGAGGTCGCGGTAGCCGGTGAGCACCACGACGCGTAGGCGCGGGTTGGTTTTCATCGCCTGCGCGAGTTTTCCTTCGGTGGAAACGTAGCGGCCTTCGAAGCTCGTCCACTTCCACGGCAGGTTGCCGAGGACATGATACGGATGGTCGCTTTCGTAGCAGAGTTCGCCGCGGACGTAGGCGTTCACCGCGGAGGAAAAGCCGCCGACAATGTTGGAAAATGAGGGGTCAAACTCGGGCCGGAGTTCGGAGCGGTCGCCGTCTTCGCCGGTCACGCGTCCATCGAACCGGCCGACGATTTTGCCCTCCTTGCGCAGGAGCATTTCGCGGAAGAAGGAGGCATTGATCCGCAGGTCCTGTTCATCGATCTTCTCCACGCTCAGGCCGGTGAAGCGCGCGAGCTTCTCCGCGATCCTGCTCCGTTGGGCGTCCGGGAGCCCGCCGCCCTGCATGAGAGCCGTGGCGTATTCGCCCTGCGCGAAGGCGCGCGATTCGGCGACGGCTTTGGCGAGATCGGATTGCAAGTCGGCCGGGAGCTTCTGATGAAAATGCGCCGTGGCGGTGAGGGTGGGCAGGAAGAGCACGTAGGGAAGGTCGTTGCCGGGGCCCGTCGAGATCGTCCCGAAATTCACGAGGCCGGACATGAGCATCAAGCCCTCCGCGTAGAACCCGTGTTTATCCTGCAAATACTGCGCGAGGCCGGCGACGCGCAGAACGCCGTAGCTCTCGCCGCAGAAATATTTCGGCGACGCCCAGCGCTGTTCGCGGGTCGTGAAGAGCCGCACAAATTCCCCGACGGCCTGGATGTCTTCGTCCACGCCGTAGAATTGCTCGGGCTTCTCGCCCTTCGCCGCACGGCTCAGGCCGGTGCTCACGGGATCCACAAAGACGAGGTCCGTGGCGTCGAGGATCGAGTTCGGGTTATCGACCACTTTGGATACCGTCGCGGGCGACAAGCCTTCCGGCGGCAGATCGAGCCGGCGCGGCCCCAGCCCCCCGAGGTGCAGCCACACGGAGGATGCTCCCGGGCCGCCGTTGAAGCAGAAGGTGATCGGGCGGGTGCTGCCGTCCTTGCTCGCGAGCCGTTTGCCGTCCGCATCGGTGGCGGCGTAATAGACGTAAAAGACGCTCGCGCGCGGTGTGCCGTCGTCCTTCAAGACGGGGATGGTGCCGGTCTGCGCGAGATACGCGATTTCCTTCCCGCCGAGCGTCACCTTCGCGGCGTGTTCCTTCGGCTTTTCCTCCTTCGGCGGTTTCTCGTCCTTCTTCGGCTCCTCCTTCTGATCGCCGGGCTTTTTCTCCTGCGGTTTGTGCGGGTCGTCCTGCGCCAGCGCGACGGCGGAGAGGAGGGCAAAGCTGGCGATCAGGGCGGAATGGATGGGTTTCATTGGGAGGGCGTTAGTCAGCGGCGGGGCGAGTCTGTTCATTCGGAGGGACGCGCTCCCGCGCGTTCCCCACACTTCCTTGGGCCTCAAAGCGAGCGAGGGAACACGCGGGAGCGTGTCCCTCCGATCAGGCCAGGCACTTCGTCAGCTCGGCGCGGATCCTCACCTCATCCAGGTTCTTGCCGATGAAAACAAGCTGGCTCTTGCGGACCTCGTCCTTCTCCCAGAGCCGATCCCACATGATCGTAAACCGGTTGTTCACTCCGTGGAAAATGGCGCGCCGCGGATTGCCCGCGATGGCGACGAAACCTTTCGAGCGGAAGACCTGCTCTTTTTCCGATAGCGTCTGCACGAAGAACTCGAACTTCTCGACGTTGAACGGCTTGTCGAACTCGAAGCTGAACGACTGGATGTCGTGATGATGCCGGTTGTTCAGCTCGTTGAGGAATTCCGGGTCGGCCTCGATTTTCTGGTCCAGATCGAAGGCATGCATGTCGAGCAGCTCCTTGAGATTCACCTCCGAGTGATTCGTCCGGAACATCTGCGCGTGCGGGTTCATCGACCGCGCCAGCGCCTCGATTTTCGTCAAATGCGCCTCGTCCACGAGGTCGGTCTTGTTGATGAGAAGATAGTCCGCCATCGCCACCTGCTCGCGTGCGGTCTCCGCGTCGGCCATCTGCCGTTCGATCTGCTCGGCATCGACCACGGTGATGATCGAGTCGAGCCGCACGTATTGCTGGAGTTGCGGGATGTTCAGGAAGGTCTGCGCCACCGGCTGCGGATCGGCGATGCCGGTCGTCTCGATCAGCAGGTAGTCGAAGCCGCCTTTCTTGAGGAGCGCCTGCACGCCTTTCACCAGATCCTTGCGCACCGTGCAACAGAGGCAGCCGTTGCTCAGTTCGA
>JANOAZ010000355.1:0-30361 GCA_031411395.1 Chthoniobacteraceae bacterium | reverse complement strand
AGACTTTCGGTGTCGTTCGCGATGATGCGCAGCTTGTTATTCGCCAGGGTGGCGACCTTCAGCACTTTGGCCGCGTTATTGCCGGAGAGGATGGCCCGCTCGAAGATCTGTTCGAAGTGAGTCAGACCCTGGATGGCCCGGGTCCCGACTTGGGCCGTCGAACCCACATAGAGCAAGGTCGGATCGATATCGAAGGCGATGGCATCGGAGGAAAAGCCCAGCGGATTGCCGCCGGTGTTCGACTCATCCATGGCGGTCTGGATCTCGTGAAGTCCGCCAGCCACGCCGGCGATATCATCCACCGCCCCCGACCGCTCGATCTCAGAAAGGTTTTGCAATGGCTTGCCCGTCGCGGCATCGAGAGCTTGCGCGGGGAGCAGTGCATTCGCCACCGCCCAATCGAAGTAAGCCCCCTGCCCCGCGCGGTGCGCCCACTCCGAGACACCCCAGGCGCGGGCCTTGTCGGCGCCGTCGGTATAACCCTGCCACTGGCCGTCCGGATCATTGGTGTAACTCAGGCGATAGGTGGCGCGGACGATATCGCGACCGGCGCGGGCTTTCCCGGCGGCCAGCCTGGCGAAGGTCTTCTCGTCGAGGAAGTCCACTGGCAGGACATTCTGCATGAGGGAGTACAACTCGGCGCGTGCCTGCCAGCGGAAGTTTGGTGCTTGCAGCAGGAGATAGTGCATGTCCACGGCGGAGAGGAAATGCCCCCAGGAATCACCGTGGCCCTGCGGATAGAGTTTTCGGGCATCATCCTCATTGATGAAGCCGTCCGTGTTTACATCGTAGATGTTGTAGTTGGAATTGTAGGCGGCTTCCCCGAGTCCCTTCGCATAGTTCCAAAATACCCGGTTATAGACTGGATAGCTCTTGCGGAAATCGCTGCCGCGGAGCAAGGCCAGCTCCTCATGCAGCAGGCTGGGCTCGAGGTTCTGGAAGGCGTGGGTGTAGGTCGCGACACTCGCCAATCCTTCGTCGCTATCGTCGTTCACGGAGATGGTGGAATCCTGCGCGTCGCTGTAGGCCTCGCGGGCCAGCAGTTCGTAGAGCACGGAGAGCCGGGTCGCCGCCAGGAGGAGGGCCTGGTTGATCCCATCGGTGGAGTTGCCGTTGCTCGAGTTGTCGATCGACAGGCTCCGGGCACGAGCGAGCACGGTCCGGTAGAGCTCGATCAAGCCGGTATTCTCGATGACGTTCTTGTCGGGGTTGAGCGCCACATTGCCGGCATAAGGCCCGCCGGCAATCTGGATCTGGCTGGTGTAACTGGCCGGACTTTCGTTGCTGAAGAAGTCGGTGTAACGCGCTTCGTACGGATTGATCCGGTCGAGGATGCGCTTCACCCAGCCCATGACCAATTGCGGGATGTAGCGCTGGCTGCCGTCGGCCTGGAATTGCGGGGAATTGGCCGCGCCCGCCCACTGGAAGGGTGCCTCGACGGTGGACGAACCTGGCTGCCAGGCCAACACGGGCGTGTTTTCGGAGTAGGACGCCGACAGCGACAAGCCCGGGCCGGTTCCGATCGCGGGCTTGCTGAGGACGAAGGTCGTCCCATTGGCGTTGACCGAGACGACTTTTGTTCCTGCGCCGATATTCGTTCCGGTGACCGTCATGCCCACGGATAGACCCGTGGTGTTGGCGGCGGTCACCGTCGTGCTACCGCTGTTGGTCGTGCAGTTGGTCAGGGTCAAGCTGGCAGCCAGGTCGAATGGCACCACCCTCCAGCCCTTCGTCTCATTTTGGTGGCGGTAACGCATGAGCACCAGCTTGTCCGCCAGGACCACGTCGGGTCGGCCCTGGAAGACGATGGTGTGCAAGGCTGGACCCGCGATATAGAGCTGCCAGTTCGGATCGGGCAGATCTGTGGCGAGAGACTCGATTTCCGCCTTGAGCGTGTCGTCGAGTTCCCTCGAGTCCCGAATCCACCACTCGTAATCCAGCTTGCCGGTATTCGCGCCAAACTCGCCATTGTGTTGCAGCGTGATCCTCTCGCTGAAGGCGTCCGAACCTTCGATCACCTTGATCGCGCCGCGGTATCGGTCCGGGATGATCTCGATGATGTGAAGGGAGACGGGCGCGCCGTTCAGTTCGGCCCGGCTGTTCTCCGCGATGGTGATGTACAGGGAGCCGGTGGGCGGCATCGTGAGCAGGTTCGCGTTCGGCACGAGCGCCGAGCCGACGCCGAAGCTATCGAGTTGCACGAGGAGCGGGTCCGGCGTGGTGATGGGGGCAATTTGAACATTGAAGAGCAGCGAAAAGAATTTCGAAATCTCATTGATGATCGCCCGCACCGACGCCTGAGGGCCGGTCTCGGTCGGCACGCCTTTCACTCCCTGGAGAAAGACCGGAGTGCTCAGGTTGGCGGCCAGCGTCGTCGATTTCACCTCGTTCGGATCCTGGGATTTGAGGAAGATCTGGTCGATCGCCGCGGTCCAGTCGGCGTGGGCTGAGATATCCCGAATGCCTTTCTCCGGTGCGGTCTTCTTGTAGTCGTCGAGCGTCATCACGTTCGGCTCGAGGATATTGATCGGGTCAGGCCCGGCGGTGAGGTTGGGATCGCCACCTTCCTTGTCGTTCAGCCGCCCGCGGAAGACGAGGACCTCGGCCAGGGAGTCGAAATAGAACCGTTTCTGGAGCGAGCCGGTCAGGTCCTTGAAATACCAACGCTCGGCGACCACGATCACTTTCGAACTCGCCGGATCGCCGGGAATCAATTGAGCCGCGATCATTTGGGCGTTGGTGAAAGGATGTTCGCGGCGGTCGAGCGGGCGAATGATGCGGGCGGAGGCCTTGTCCAGCTCCGCCGTGGTCGCCGTGCTCATCACCATGCTTGGCGTGGCGGAATCGTAAACCACCTCCGCCGCCTTCATCGCCACCACGGCGGGCAGCCCGTTCGAGCCCGGGTTTTCGTTGAAATATTCGCCGCCCTGGTAAGTGAGCGTTTCGCCGCGCTTGAGCTTCGGATAGTCCGACCGCCAGGCACTGGAATACAGGACTTTTACCGGCTTCGGGTTGTCGTCCAATGGGTTCCCCGGCCTGTTGTCCCCGAGGAAATCTGCCAGAGTCGCCGGCGTCGCGCGCAGCCAGGCGATCGGTTTGCCGAGGTCGGCTCCGGGAAGATAGAAGTCGGCCCGCATCGGATAGAAGAACTGTTCATAGAACCTACCGCCGCCCGAGACCACCCATGCGTGCATGCTGGCATCACGCCACAGCGTGCGCTGGCTGACCCCGTTCACCTGGATGTTCCCTCCCCGCTCGTCGGGCAGCGAGACGTTGCCGATCACGAGATTGAGCGGATACGGCGGGACGAGCAGGTCCCCGGCGAAGACTGGATAATCGAACTTATATTCGAAGTTAAAGGTCGCGCCCGGAGCCAGAGTGAGAAAACGCGCCTCGGGAGTCGCCGCCGGCTCGTAAGCGAGGCCGGTGAAGCCGCCCACCTGCGCGTCGGCCGGACGCGGGAAAGGAATCAGCGCAGCGCTGGTGGAGTTGGCATTGGTTGGGTTTCCGCCCCGCGTGTCGAAGACGCGGTAGGCCGCCATCTCCGGCTCCCCGGTTTGGAGGTTGTTCACCTCCACGAGCACCCACGGATCGGAGGTATAGCCAGGCTTGTTGTTGATATCCTTCTGCAAGGCAAACGCAGCCAGCGGCGGGTTGTTGGCGAGGGCCTCGCCGAGGTTCTTCACTTTCACCGCAGCGCGGCCAGAGGGTGCGGTCAGCGCGTGCTCCTCATTCGGGTTGTAACCCGCCAGGGCATTGTTCGGTTGATTGTAGATCTTCAGGCCGGAGAAGCGGGCCAGATCGAAGACCGTTTGGGGACGTCCATTCTTGTCCACACCTTCGGAGCCGATCCGGCTGGCGATATAGATCGCCTTATCCTTGTGTGGGCCTGCGGCGGGAAAAATCACGTCCTTAAACTCCGTCACCACATAGGGCCAGGCCACGTTCGGGTGCGGCACCCGATCAATGAGATACGGGTTCTCGTAATAAACGACCTCGAGCTTTCGCAAGGGATCGGCGGTGTAGAGCTGGGCGGCGTCGTTGACCGGGAAAATCGGCCCCCATCCGCCCACCTCGGCGGCCCGCGTGTAGAGATTGGCATTATAGTTCGAAACCTGGTTGCGGATGAAGCCGCTGCCGCCAAAGCCGGCATTGTCCAGGGTGCAGTCGATGCGGGTGGCCACTTCCTGGACATCGACATTCGCCCAGGTGCCAGCGAAGGGCGATGTGCCGGCCACAGGTCCGACCCCGATCGTCGTCGGGGCACTTTGGTTGACAAACTTGTCGCCGGAGGGCGCCAATTCAAAACTGAACCACAGCTTGGGGGAGTAACCTCGAAGCCCGCTATCAATATTCGGCCCGTTCACCACCATCCCGATTGCGAGTCCCACCGTGCTGCCACAAGTCACGGTCGTGGTGCCGTTGGTCGAGCAGTCCGCGAGTATCAAAGGCGCGGGCCCGGCGGTCAGGGTCAACCCGGTGCCGCTGCCTGTCGCCGGCTTGCTGAGGACGATTTGATTCAAGCCGGGGTTGATGGACACGATCGTGACGGGGGCGACCGTCAAATCGCGCTCGGATTTGAGTCGCCGGACATCGCCCGCGCTGAGGTAACCTTGCTCGTCCCCCGGAAAGTCCGAGAAACTGAACAGGCGGAATTGGTCGAGTTGCAGGCCGTTGAGCGGATCGGCATCGACGCCAAAGCGGAAGCTGCCGGCGGTCAGGCCCGGAGTGATGGTCGAGTCCGTCGATCCCATGAGGAAGCCCGTGGGCATGGCCTGCTCCTTGCGCACACCGTCGAGATAGAAGTCCACCACGGTCACACCGGTGCCAAAGACTTCCTGGGTAAAGACGTGGATGACATAATGCCGCCAGGCCGCGCCCGCCTTGGAAAGCGATTGGGTCACCGGCAGGCCTTTGTAAGTCGCCGTCACGGTCGAGGCGCCCGCATCGAGCGTCACCTTGAGTCCGCCGGTCTCGCTGCTGAAGATCGTCACCGGCTTGTTGGACGCCGTGAGCGCCAGCCCGGTGCCGGCCGCCGTGGCGGGCACGGTGAGGACGATCGTCGTCGCATCCGTCCTGGCCGCGATTTTGGCGCCGGGGGCGATGTTCGGGCCGCTAATGCTCATCCCGGCCACGACATCCGCCGTGCTGGCGCAGGTCACCGTGGGCGATCCCAGGATGGTGACGCAATTGGTGAGAGTCGCCGAAGAATAGGCGGCGGTGAGCGACAGGGCGGTGCCGGTCCCGGTGGCCGCCGTGGTGAGGACGAATCTCGTTCCATTGGTAATCGAGGCGATCTTCGATCCCGGGGCGATGCCTGGGCCGCTGAGGCTCATGCCCGCCACCAGTCCCGCCGTGCTGGCGCAATTCACCGTGGTGCTGGCGATGGTCACCGCGCAGTTCGTCACCGTGACCGCGGCGGAGGGCTGGAGGCCTTTCGCATTGAGCCAGAAATCGACGACAAACTGATTGCCTGGAGCCACGCTGCCCGCTGGCCCGATGATGCCGAACGCCCCGCCCGACGCCGCCGCGCCTCCCCCGAGTTGCAGCCCCTTCTGGCCGAGCACCAGCTTCGGATCCGTCCGAGGGATCACACTCACCGGGCTGGAGCGGACCACCCGCACCGCCAGGTTTTCCTGCGCGAGAGTGCCGTCCGCGACTTCGTCGGGATTGGGGCGGTAGCTATAGAGGAGCACGCTGCGCCCGGCGCCGGTCGCGGTGAAGGGAATGCCGGGAACCGATTTGTTCGCGGCAGCCCCGGTGGATGCGTCGGCAAAGGTCAGGTCCTGGAACTTCCATTCATCCACGGCACTGAGATCCAGTTTGGTCGGTGCCTGCCGTCCCGCCGCCGGATCGAACAGATGGTGGTAGTGCGCCCGCTCCATCTGTGCTGGAAAGCCGGCTTTGGGGTCGATGTCGGGGAGCACGACGGTGTTCACGTAGTTAAACGCGCTGAGGGTCAGCCCCGCGCCGGCGCCGGTCGCCGCGGCGCTGAGGACGAAACTGGTCCCGTTGGTGACCGACGCGATCGTCGCCCCGGTGGGAATGTTCGCGCCTTGAATATTCATGCCGGCCGCCAGACCCGCAGTGCTGGCGCAGGTGACCGTGGTTCCCGGTGGGGTAACGGTGGTAACGCACGAGGTGAGCGTCGCCACTCCCTGACGAAGACGGGCGCCATCCGCACCCTCGCTCGCCGCCGCCCGGGTCACGGTATCCCCAGGATAGCCAGTGAGGATTTCGATCTTGTAACTCTTGGTCGAATCGATGCCGTCCGGCCATGTGGTTTCGTAAGTGCCCGGACGAACCGGAAACAGATCTTTGCCCAAGGTATCCCAGCGCACCGGGTCGCCGAACATGATGCTCCCATCCGGGGGAAAGACCCTCGTAACGGGCGTGGTGCCGGGCCCGGTGTCGCTGACTTTCAGCCTCGCTGCGGGGGGCAGAGCCGGGGCGAGCTGATTATTCAAGACCAGCCCATCGAGGCCGACGTCGAGGCTCTTCCCGAGCGGGATCTCCGCCCGGAAGATGGTGGACTGGTAAATCCAGTGGATCTCCGTGGGGGCGTTGGCGTTCGTCACCGTGTAAGTCCGCGAAACCCGCGTCATCCCCTGCTGATCTGGGATCGTCGTGTTGTCGTCCAGCATAGCCACCGACGTGACACCCGTGAGATCGCCGCCCGGCGGCGCCCCGAAGCTCCCCAGCGTGAGGAACTGATCCTGGGAACGGTAGAAGGCTCCGACCTCGACTTTCCTCCCCAAAGTTGCCCCCGAGTCGATCCACACATCCTTGATTAGCCCGCTTCCATAGACGGTGGTCTCCACCGTGACTCGGTCGGCATTGTACACCCGGACGAACGACTGCCCGTCGAAGGAGGTGGAGGCTTGGGCGGCAGTCGTGGCATCGAAGCGGTAGCGCACTTGCCCGGTGAAATTCCACATCAGCCGGATCGGCACAGTTACCGTTACCGGCAGTGCGGCTCGGCGAGGCGCGGCATCCATGGGAAAGAGATAGGGCGCCGCGGGAAATGGGGTTGGGGGTGGGGTGGCGGTGTTAATCCCAGGGGACAACACCGTCCCGATCTTGTCAGAGAGCGTATAACCAATGGTGCGGAAGCGGAGTCCTGACCCAGGGTTTTCGATGGCGCTATCGATGGCGGCGGTGAACTGGCCCCCGGTCGGATACCAGCTTCGGCCGACCACCGGAACCGGATTTCCAAACCCGCTCTGGCCCGTGGCCGAATCAATGATGACCGCGTTCTCCAGCTTCCACCGCCAGACGACCGTCACATCGTGGGTGAGCGTGGTGGTAAAGAACAGTTGCGTGCCGGCGACCACCTGCCCATCGATCGAGTAACCATCGTTCACGAGCCGGTACCAGGCGACCTTGTCCGGGTCCGGATCATTCACGTCCCCCGCCGCGGCGAGCGGTGTGAAATCTCTACGCAAGTAGATGAACTCCGGCGCCTCGAACCGTTTCACGGACCCGAATGGGTTCAGGTTTGGCGGGGTGCTGCCATAGTAGGTCCCGATGGTCGGGTTCAAGCCGAGGGCGAGCGACCCGATGTTCGTGGTCGCCCCCAAGTCGGTGCCATCCGGCTGTTGATAGGTGCTTTCCACCTTGACCGTGATCGGCCGGGTAAATTTCACGGCCGATGGAAATGGAGGCAGAACCCCGCCCGTACTCATGGCTCCATTCGTCACCTGAATCCCAATCACGTTCGCCAGGCCTACGGCAGGGTCCAAGGTGTAATTACGACTCAGGATGCCGGTCGTTAAAGTCGCACCAGTTCCCCAACCTGGCTGGATCTCCTTGTATTGGAACTCGATCGTGTTCGACCCTTCGTAAAGCTTGAGCTGAAACGTGACGTAGTGGCCCAAAGCGCCGTATTGCTCCATCTTGTCGTACTGGAGAATGAAAACTCGATTCCCGACCTGGCCTCTCGTGGCATAGAGGATTTTGCTGCCCGCTGTCCTGAATAGATCCGCCCAGAATGGCGCAATGAAGTTGGTGGGGTTGCTGGCGCTCAGGGGCGGCGTTGGGGGAATGGGCGTCGGCGAGTAGCTGCTGGTGTAAACCTCGGGCCGCGGAGCGAAAATGAGCAGGCCGTTCGTGGACGCGACGCACGTGGTGTAAGACCGGTCGTAAAAGGAAAAAGGGAAGCCAAGATTGATGCTCTGCGACACGTCATCCCCCGTTAACAGGGTGGCTTCCACCACGTCAGCGGGCAGCGTTCCAGGGGTCGGGTTCAGATTGACGGCATCGATCGGCGTACTCCCGTCCATCTGATATCCGTAGGAATCACTGCCGGCGGGCGGGTTGATCGCCGTGCCCGTCAGATTGATGTCGAAGGCGAGACCGGGGGCGGGGTCGTTGCTGGCAATGTGAATCGCCGCAGTGCGGGCTCCGCTCGCACCCGCCAGGGGGAGAAAGTTCACCTCGAAAGTCGTGCTGCCACTGGGCGCCGAGACGGGAGGCACCGGGGCGACCGTCACCGTGTAATCCGCCGGATTTGCGCCATTCTTGGTGATGGTCAAGCCCGTGAGACTGGCGTCCCCGGTGTTGAAAATCGTGAAGAGCAGCTTCGAGCCGATGTTGATGTTCACCGTGCCGAAATTCACGCTGCCGGTGTTGTCCACGAGCGTGGTCGAACCTTGAGTCACCCCGATCACCGGCGCGATGGCTTGGGCCGTGACCATGATGTCGTAGGGGTTCTTGGCGCCCGCGACATTGTTGCCGACGTGGACCGTGGCGGACTTTGCCCCGCGGCTGGTGGGCGTACACGTCACGTCGAAAGTGGTGGTATTCCCGGGAGCCACCGGACCGGCCGGCGTGGTCGCGCTGAACTCCAGCGGGGTCAGGCCATCGATCGTCGGCGCCGACAGCGTCAGCGGCGCGGTCCCGGTGTTGGTGATCGTATAGGTCACGGTGACCGGGGTTCCTCCCCACTGCACGTTGCCGAAAGCACTGGTGCCGCCGTCCGCCACGCCCGTCACGGCGATATCCGGGGCCGTGCCGGTGGCCGAGAGGCTGATGTCGTAGGAATTCCGTGGCGCCGGGCCATTGTTCGGAAGGTGGACTGCGGCGGACTTGGGGCCGGTGGTGGTGGGCGAACAGGTGACGTTGAACGTAGTGGTGCCCCCGGCGCCGATCGGGCCGATGGGAGTCGTGGCGCTAAACTCCAGGGCATTCAGTCCATCGATCGTGGGAGCGCCAAAGGTCAGCGGCAGGTCCCCCGTGTTCGTGATGGTGAAGGTCAGCGTGACGGGGACGCCCACCTGCACGTTGCCAAATCCCTTCGAGCCGCCATCGGGGATGGGCGTCCCCACGGGTTGCGCCACGGAGATGTCCGGCACCGCCAGGGCTGTGCCGGTGGACATGGCCAGGAAAAGCACGGCGGCGAACGCCTTGAGGAAACGGAGCAAGGGCTGATTTTTCATCGCGGTCGGGATTGGGAAATGAAGGGCGGCGGAAAGAGTCATGGCGGGTTCCTATTGTCCTTGGAGCGAGGCGACCGGGCTCACGCGCTGGAGCTCCACTTGGCCGGTGAGAGTGAGGTTGTCCTTGATGAGCCCCTGGATGGTGTCGGTAAACGAGGCGCTCATGCGATCCGGTCCCGCCTTGCTGGCGTCGAAGACGAGCGTGAGGGTGCGGTTGATCTGCGGGCCCTTGGTGAGGTCCTGATGGTAGGCGTGCCGCAGGGGATTGCTGCGGTGGAAGGGATCGAGGCTGAGCGTCGTGGTCACCGTCCCGCCGATCGCGCCCGTCATCGCCCTGGAGAGATCATATACCTCCAGGAGGGTGGTCGGGCGCGTGGCGAAAGTAATCAGGGGCTGCCCCGTCCACGCGCTCGCGCTGCGCGGCATGTCGTAGGCGACGGCTTCGATGCGCACGCCCACGCGCTTGCCGTCGCGGATTTTGATCCCCTCGAAAAACGGGATCTTCGCCGGGTCCACGACCAGCGCCGGCACGCCAGCCACCGCCGGGTCGGCCGTCTTGGTCTGCATGAGGGTCACCTGGGAGAGCAGACGCACCGTCCCGGCGGCGTCCGAATGCAGGACGATGCGCAGAGGTGCGCTGCCGGCGGTGGCCTGGATGGGTGCCCCGTTCACGACGATGCTGCTGGCGCCATTGACCACGACATCGCCAATCCACAGCCCGGTCACCGAGCTGACCGGAGTGCCGCCGCCCGCGATCGCGTTCTGCTGGACCTCGCTCCTCACCGCCGTGACCGGAAGGTAGAACGACGCGCCCGTGGCGCTGGTCTTGAGGCGGTAAAGATTGGTGTGGACGCTGTCGTCGGTATCGGGGAATGACCGCTTGGCGCCGATGGTCAGGGTGAGGGTCTGCTTGGAAGCGACGGGGACGAAGACACTGGGGAATTGATTGCCGCGCACATAGCCCAGGGAACCCGGGGCAGGCGTGACGCGATAGAGCTTGAGGTCGGAATCGACGGTGCCGATGGCACTTGCCGAAGGCGTTGCCGAGGCCGTCCCGTAGTTCGTGAGGACCAGTTCATTCAAATCCAATGACTCGGTCCCGACCTTCACGGCGTCGGCGGGTCCACCAAAGTCCAGCGTGCCCATGGCCGCGTGCGCGAAATCGAACGCCACCGGCCCCATGTAGGTGGAGGGTCCCGCGGAGAAAATCCAAAACGCCTTGCCGGCATCCATCGCCTGCCCGGCAGTAACATGCACCCAGGCCCCGGTGGCATTCAGGGTGAAAATTTTCCCCACATCGTGTTTCGGCGTGCCGTTGTTGCTCGTTCCCGCGGGCGTAAAGAAATCGCCGAACGTACGCGTCCCTTCCAGGCCGAAGCCCAGCAGATTGTAGCGGTCGGCCGTCCAGGTCGGGCGGAAGAAGCGCACCTTGCCAGTGATCGTCAAGGTGGCGGGGCCGGTGGTGTGGATGAGATAAGGCCGGTTGCCGAAGATCGAAGAAAGGTTGTTTGCGCTCGCGACGTCGGTGCGCTTCCACTGCTGCCAGTCATCCTTGTTGAAGGTGGTGACGGTGGTGAGGGATCCGGGCTCACTCCCGAAGAACTCCGCCGAGCCGGCGAGCGGCTTGGGTGTCGCGACGATGTCGATCGCCGCGGTGGGACCGAAGACATCGGCGGGAGCCTTGGGCTGGCCCGCCTTCGGATCACCGGCGGGATAGACCGGTTCGACCTCCAGCCAGACGGAGTTCCAGCCGTTCACGAGGGTGAGCGTCTGCGGGGCGGTCTGCGCCTGGGCCGGCGCGGCCAGCGCGATCAGGCAGGCGAAGACGACCGCAGCGAGCGACACCAGCGACCAGGAGGGGCGTTTCATATTTTGAAGCGAGTAAATCATGGCTAGTGCGTGTGAGCGGTTTGCGGCGCAGCGCAGCGCGCCCTTCCAAATCCTGTCATCCTGAGCGAAGCGCCGCGTGGCTGGCGGTGGAGGTGGGGGAGAAGTGGCCGTGGGGAATGCGGGGCGTGTGGCGCGGCGCTCCGCTCAGGATGACAGCGGGTGAATGGACGGCCTTCGGCCGCGAGGCCGCGTCCGCTATTCATTTGTTTTGCAAAGGTCATGGCGATTGGAAGGTGACGTTGAGGCGGAGGAATTTGACCCGGTGCGGCGCGATCGGGATCGAGGCAACGAACTGCTGGGTGGCGCCGTTGGGCGGCGACGACTGTTGGGTGATGCCCGCCGTCTGCCAGGTGATCAGGTCCGAGGTCCATTCCACGGTGTAAAGGATGTCGATCGCGGAGAGGACCTTGTTGTAGGTGAGCGTGAGCGCTCCTCCGACCACCGCCACGTCCGGCAGGCTTTCCACCGAATCGGTCAGCGGATCCAGGCCCAGAGCGTACTTGATGCGATTGGAAATCCCGTCATGCGCCGGGGTGGCCGCCTCTCCGGCGATCAGCGGGTCGGCATTCGCGCCGAACTCCGCAAGCTGCCAGAGTTCAAATGGCGTCCCCGCGAGGATGCTGAAAGCGTTGCCGAAGTTCGTGCCGCGAACATTCGTCCCCACGGTCCGGTAGTGGTAGAGGTTTCCGATGATGAGGCCGGTGACCGGCAGCGAGACGGGAATGACGGCGGTCCCGGTGAGTCCCGTCGCCACGACGAGCAGCGGCTCGGTCGGAACAATCCTGCGGAGCGTCGAGTTCGTGAGTTCTCCCACGATCGCACCCCGATCTTCCGTCGCGACCACCGAGATCGGAGCGTCGAACTGCGCGACACCCTTCAGTCCGTTCGTGGTCCCGGCCGTGCCCAATCCGGCGAAGGTGACGACATTGACGCTGATCGCTCCCCCGAAGCCGATCGTGCTCGTGATCTTGCGAATGCTGTGGTTGCCCTTGTCCGCGACGAAGATCGAGCCGCCGCCATCGACGGCGAGTCCCACGGGGCTGGAGAATCTGGCCGAGGCGGCAGTGCCATTGACGAAGCCAGCCGTCCCCGCCGAGCCGGTAAAAACGCTCGTGAGTCCGTCCGGCGCAATCTTGCGGATGGCATGACTCGTGGACTCGGTGACATAGATGAACCCGGCTGCGTCCAAGGCGATCCCCAGCGGCTTGTTGAACTGCGCGACATTGCCCGCCCCATCCGTTGTGCCGGCCGTTCCGGTGCCCGCCAGCGTGGTCGCCGATCCGTCCAGCGCCACTTTGCGGATGCGATGGTTCTCGCGATCCGCCACGTAGAGAATGTCGGCAGCGTCGATGGCCAGTCCCCACGGGGTGGAAAAGCGCGCGGCGCTCGCCACGCCGTCGGTAAATCCCGCCTCGGCGAGGAAGCCGGCGTAAGTGCGAACGTCGCCAGCCGCAGTGATGGCGCAAATGCGATGGTTCAGGGAATCGCACACAAACAAAGTGCCCGTGCTGCCGAAGACCACGCTGGTCGGTTCATTGAATTGCGCGGTGGCGCCGGGTCCGTCGGCAAGCCCCGCCGTGCCCGTTCCGGCAAAGGTGCTGACCGTGCCGTCCAGCGCGATCCTGCGGATGCGATGGTTCTTCGTGTCCGCCACGAAGACGACCCCGCCGGTATCGACGGCCATGCTGTAGGGCTGATTGAACTTCGCCGCGGCGCCGATGCCTTCGGCAAACCCGGAAACCGACCCCGCCAGCGCGCTGACCTCGACGCCGTCGAACTGGCCCGTCAGCGACCATTGGAACCACACGTCCGTCGGGCTCCCCAGCGGATTCACGGTCCCGTTCAAGGTCGCATTGCCGGCGGCGTTGCCGGTCGCCGCGAGCGTGGTCACCGCCGGAGGCGCGAGCACGAGGCCGGTGATCGGGAAGATAAAAGTCCCCAGTCCCGGAGCGTCGCTGTTGATCACGACGTTGCCGCCCTTGGCGCCCCCGGTAGCGTTGGCCTGGAGCCTCACCGCAAAGAGCAGCGTGCCGCCCGGAGGAATGACATTCACGCCGGTGCCCAGCGTGAGATCATAACCCGCCGGAAGATTGATCGCGGTCACGGTGAGGGTCGTGCCGTTGGGATTGGAGATGAGGAACTGCCGCACGAAGGGCGTCCCCAGCGGCGTCTCTCCAAAGTCCACGGCGACGGCCTGGCCGTTCAACACCTCCGCGCCGGCGATGGTGGCTCCTTCATTCACCGTGATCGGCGCAGCAGGAGTGGCGAAGCTGAGAATCGCCCCGGGAACCGTGGCCTGGAGACACGTCCCTTTCACCCGGAAGTAATAGGTCGCTCCCGGCAGCAGACCGGAAAGATCCGTCCCCACTGCCTTGTTCGCAACGCCAGTGAGGATCGGCGGCAGGGTGACCGTCGCCACCGGCGGCAGGTTCACCGTCGGCAGCGCCTTGCGGGCGACTTTGCGCACCAGCCCCTCCTGCGTGACGAAGACCCCGCCCGCGCCATCGACCGCGACCCCGGTGGGAAGATTGAACTGGGTCGCGCTGATGGGATAAAGGCCGGACGCGGGCGAGTTGACCGCCCCCGCGATCCCCGAGCCCGCATAGGTGCTCACCACGGCATCGGCACCCACGCGACGGATGCGGTGATTGCCCGAATCGGTGACAAAGGCGGCGCCATCCGCGGCCACGGCGATGCCGGACGGTGAGTTGAACATGGCGGTCACGTCCGGCGCGTCGAGGAATCCCTGGGTGCTGCCCGCGAAGGTCGCGACGCTGCCGGCGGAGACCTTGCGGATGAGATGATTGCCGGTGTCGGCAACCAGCAGATCGCCGTCCGGATTCACCGCGACACCCTCGGGCGAAGCGAACTGCGCCACGCCGACCGCGCCATTCGCAAAACCCGAAATACCGCTGCCGGCGAAGGTGGTCACAGTGCCGTCCGGGGCCACTTTACGAATGCAGTGATTGCCCATGTCGGCCACATAGACATTGGGCGGAGAGGCCGCGTCCAACGCCAGGCCAGCCGGGAAAAGGAACTTCGCGACCCCTGCCGCGCCATCGGCAAATCCCGCCACTCCCGAACCCGCGAGGATGGTCACGACTCCGCTCGCGCTGATCTTCCGGATGCAGTGATTATACTCGTCTGCGACATAGAAATTGGCGCCGCCCGCGGCGAGGGTCAGCCCATTGCTCGTCCCCGTCGCGGTCGCGCTGATTGTGATGCTCGTGTTGACGACGATCGACAGGATCGTCGCCCCATCGGCGATGTTCGGGCCGCTGACGCTCGCGCCCTGGACGAGGCCCGTCGTGTTGGGGCACGTCACGGTCGCCGATCCGAAGACGGTCGCGCAGTTGAGCAGGACCACGTCCGGCTCAGCCGCGATGCCGGCGGGATGATCGAACCGCGCGGCGCCGCCCGTGCCATTGATCAATCCCGCGAGGCTCGATCCCACAAACGTGCTGACGGCTCCCGCGGCGTTGATCTTGCGGATGCGGTGATTGAGGAAGTCCGCCACATAAACACTTCCGCCGGAGACGGCGAGTCCCTCGGGGGTGTGAAACTGGGCGAGCGAAGCCGTCGCAGAATCCAGGAATCCCGCCGCGCCGGAACCGGCGACCGGCGTCACCACAAACGGGGCCTGGAGGTCCGGCTCGGTCGAATATTCAAAAGCGACGCTGGTCGGGAGACCCTTCGGAGCGATGGTTCCATTCAGCCGCCCTGCGGTCGGGGTTTTGTTGTCGGCAGCCACGGTCACCACGATCGGGAGATCCACTTGGGTAAAGGTCTGCCCGTCCCCCAGGAACACCGTGGAAGTTTCCGACAGGCGATAGCGGAAATAGTAGCGGGTGCCGGAGAGCAGCCCCAGCGACTGAAAATTGAGCGGCGCACTCACCAACTCCCCCGCCGCGTCGATGTTCGACGGATCGGCGGTCGGGATCACCCGGAGCGCTGCGATGTTCACGCTCCGGAGCAGGTGGTTCTTGCTGTCGGCCACGACGAGCGTCCCATCTCGAGCCACCAGCAGGCCGGTCGGAGCGTTGAACTTTGCCAAGCCGGAAAGTGCGTCAACAAACCCGGCGGCTCCCGTGCCTGCTTCGGTGGTGACGGCGACCGCGGGAATCAAGGTCACCTTGCGGATCGCGTGATTTTGCTCGTCAGCGATGTAGAGACTCTTGCCGTCGGAAGACGCCACCAGGGCGGAAGGGCGATTGAATTTTGCCAGGGCAGGGGTGGCGCCATTGTCGAATCCCATCGTGCCCGAGCCGGCCAGCGTGCTGACGGCGCCCGCGATGAGGCCCGATGCGTCCGTGGTCGTCGCGATCGCGCGGATGCGGTTGTTCACGCGATCGGCCACATAGACGCTGCCGCCGGAGATCACGAGACCCTGGGGCGTGTCGAACATGGCGTTCGCCGCGGTCGTATCCGCAAATCCCGCGGTGCCCAAACCGGCAAACGTGCTGACCGATCCCGCGGGTGTCACCTTGCGGATGCGATGGTTCAGCGCGTCGGTCACATACACATTGCCGAGGCCGTCGAGGTCCAGCCCGTAGGGATAGTTGAATTTGGCGACCGAGCCGGCCCCGTTCAGGAATCCGGCGATGCCGGTGCCCGCCAGCGTCGTCACCGTCCACTGAGCTCCGGCGCTCGCCGGCCGCGTCAACTTGGCGATGCGGTGGTTGTAGGTGTCGGAGACATACACGTTGTCATCCGCGCCGACGGCGATCGCGGAGGGAAAGGCAAATTGAGCGCTGAGTCCCGGACCGTTCGCCAGTCCGTAGGTGCCGTCACCGGCGATGGTACTCACCAAGCCGTCCGCATCCTGCATGCGGATCACGTTATTCACCGTATCGGCGACGAAAATGTTGCCCAGCGAGTCCTGCGCGACGCCGGAGGGAAGATTGAATTTCGCGGACAGGCGCGGTCCGTCGGCGGAGCCATAATTGTCGGGCATCCCGGTCATCACCCCGGCGAGCGTGCTGACGCTCGACGGGGGAGAAAAATCCGCCCGGTCCGAAACCTCAAAGAATCCCAGGCCAATCTGCGCCACCGGCACGCGCGCGAAAAGCGTGAGGCCGCTGGCGGTGAAAACCGCATCGCCACTTTCATAGGCGCCGAGATCCGGAGCACTGCCGAGACTGCGGGGGAAATACGCCGGCGACACGCCCCCGCGCTGGTCAAAGTCGAGGCCCGCGACGACCGCGGCCGCGGGCACGGCATTGATGGCCTGACTGTAAGCCAGCAGCGCCATCGTCTTCGTGGGTCCGCCGTTGTTATCCAGCACACCGAGCAGCGGGTCGGCGGTGATGGCGGCCGGGCCGTTGTCAGGGGCGCTGGGGGTCTTGCCGAAGAACGGAATGATATTCGCGCCCACCCGGGTGATCCCGCCGGTCGGTCCATTGCTCCAGATATCCTTGCCGCTCGCAGCGGCGTTTCCGCTCACGATGGAGTTGGTGACCGTCGCCATTCCGCTCGAGATGAAGATTCCGCCGCCAAAGTTCGTGGCCGTATTCCCGGCCACGGTGCAGTGCGTGAGGGTCAGCGGACTGGTGCCGGTATTCGCGATCGCGCCGCCCGAGTCGGTGGTGAGATTGTCGGAGAGCGTGCATTGCGTGAGCGTGAGTGTTCCGTCATTGCGGATCGCGCCGCCATTGCCGGTGGTGGAATTGCCGGAGAGCGTGCAGCGATCCAGCGTGGCGATGCCCGCGTTGTACAGCGCGCCGCCGGTGCCGGTGAGCGCCGCGCCCGTGCCGTTGCCGCCGGTGAGCGTGAGGCTGCGCAACGTGAGATTGCCCGCGGCGGTCACGCTGAAAAGGCGCTTCGCGGCGCCGCCGGTGATCGTCAGGCCCGCTGGCAGCGTGGAGGCGTCCACGGTCACGGTTTTTCCCAGCACGATTTCCGACAGCAGCGTGATGGATAGACCGCTGAGCGCAGGCGCGAAATCAATCGAACCTCCCGACGGGACAGCCACGATCGCGTCGCGCAGCGAACCGGCGCCGCTGTCGCCCGTGGAGGTGACGGTGACCGCAGCGACATCCATCTGGAGCAGACAGAGCAGGAAGCCGAGCGCGAGGAAATGCAGCGATTTTTTCATGAGTCCTGCGGGTGAATTTGCGATGCCCTGTTCCTGCGGATGCGATCTCGATGGCGACACTGCGGGCATAGGGCATGATGCCTACCCGGAACGGCGCGGCGCGTCTGCCGGGGCTTCCCCTCTATTTCTTGCGAGGGCCGACCCCGGCATGCCCCCGGGGCATCCGCCGGGTTTCCCCCGCCAGGCGCTGACAAACCCGAATGGCAGCCGCCGCTACGGCCCCTCCGGGCCGTCGTGCTTCACGCCTTGCTTGAGCGAGGGCTCGTGCCGGATGTCTTTGCCCTTGTAGAGGTAGAAGACCTCTTCCGCGATGTTCGTCGCATGGTCGGCCACTCGCTCGATCGCCTTGGCCACGGTCATCAGATTGAGCGCGCGGGTGATCGTCTTCGGGTCCCCGATCATGAACTCCGTCAACTCCCGCGCGAGTTGCTTGTTGATGCTGTCCACGGAGTGGTCCCGCGCGATGATTTCGACCGCCAGTTCGGGGTTCTCATCCACGAACGCCGTGATGCTGTCGCGCAACATTTCCTGCGCGATGTCGGCCATCATCGGGATCTCGATCAGCGGCTTGAGCAAAGGTTCGGTGTTCAGGTCGCGCGCCCGCCGGGCGATCTTCGTCGCCTGGTCGGCGATCCGCTCGAGGTTGTTGGAAATTTTCGACGCAGTGAGCATCAGCCGGCAATCCCGCGCGATCGGCCCATGCGTCGCCATGTAGGTGATGACCATTTCGTCGATCTGGATTTCGAGCTGGTCCACCTGTTCGTCCTCGGCCTCGGCGGCGTCCGCCAGTTTGTCGTCGCGCTCGACGAGCGCGCGCATCGCGAGGGCCAGATTGCGTTCCGTGAGGCCGCTCATCATCAGCAGTTGCTCGCGGAGATCGACCAGTTGTTGTTCCCAAAAAAAGCTCATGTTTTGTAACTCGTAATCACCCTCAGCCGAAACGTCCCGTGATGTAATCCTCCGTTTGTTTCTGCTTTGGATTGGTGAAGATCTGATCGGTCCGCGCGTACTCGATTAGTTTGCCCAGATAGAAGAACGCCGTCCGATCCGAGCAGCGGCCGGCCTGCTGCATGTTGTGCGTCACGATCACGATCGTGTAGTCCTTCTTGAGCTGATGGATCAGCTCCTCCACCCGGCTCGTCGCGATGGGATCGAGGGCGGAACACGGCTCGTCCATGAGGAGGATCTCCGGGTTGTTCGCGATCGCGCGGGCGATGCAGAGCCGCTGTTGCTGCCCGCCGGAAAGCCCGAGTGCGCTTTCGTGCAGGCGGTCCTTCACTTCATCCCACAGGGCGGCGGCGCGCAGGGCATCCTCCGCCGTCTCGTCGAGGATCCGCCGATCGTTTTGCCCGGCGACGCGGAGCGCATAGACCACGTTTTCATAGACGGATTTCGGGAAGGGATTCGATTTCTGGAAGACCATGCCGATCCGTTTGCGCAGGCTGATCACCTCGATGTCGGGATCGTAAATGCTTCGACCGTTGACCGTGATGTCCCCCTGGTGATGCACGTTGTCCACGAGGTCGTTCATCCGGTTGACGTTGCGAAGGAGCGTCGATTTTCCGCACCCGGACGGCCCGATGAACGCGGTCACCTTCTTCTCCGGAATCCCCAGCTCGATCCCATGCAGCGCCTGTTTGCCGCTGTAGAAGAAGCTGAAATCCTGGATGTGGATGTACTTCTCGTTGGCGGCGGATTCGCCGTCGCTGGCGGTGTCGGTGTGCGGCTGCATTTGGCCCGTGGACATGGGTTTGGGTCGTGGGGTTCTAGTTAGCATGCGGCTTAGAATGCTCCAGTCTTGTATTTCCGCCGGATGCGTTCCCGGAGGACGATCGCGCCGAGATTGAGGAGAATCACGAGGACGATGAGAAGCAGCGTGGTGGCATAGACCATCGGCTTGGCGGCTTCCGAATCGGGCGATTGGAAGCCGAGGTCGTAGATGTGAAAGCCGAGGTGCATGAACTTGCGGTCGAGGTGAATGAACGGCGCGACGGTGTCGAGCGGAAGGCTCGGCGCGAGCTTCACGACTCCCACCAGCATGAGCGGCGCGACTTCCCCGGCGCCGCGCGCCATCGCGAGGATGAGGCCGGTGAGGATGCCGGGGATCGCGCTCGGGAGGATGATCTTTTGAATCGTCTGCCACTTCGACGCACCGCACGCGAGCGACGCCTCGCGCATCCCGCGCGGCACCGCGCTGATCGCTTCCTCGGTGGCCACGATCACCACCGGCACGGTCATGAGCGCGAGCGTGGCCGCGGCCCAAAGAATGCCGCCGGTGCCGAAGGTGGGCGTGGGCAGCCGCACGGAGTAGAGCCACGAGTCGATGCCGCCGCCGACGACATACACGAAGAAGCCAAGCCCGAAGACGCCGAAGACGATCGAGGGCACGCCGGCGAGGTTGTTCACCGCGATCCGCACCGCCCGCACGAAGACCCCCTGCCGCGCATATTCCCGAAGATAAATCGCCGCGAGCACCCCGAACGGCACCACCGCGAGACTCATCAACAGCGTCATCACGAACGTGCCGAAGATCGCGGGGAAAATCCCGCCCTCGGTATTCGCCTCGCGCGGTTCCTCGGTCAGGAAGACTTTGAAATTGTGCAGGAACCAGCCAACCCGCTGGAGGAAGGTGAGCTGGTTCGGGTAATGGAAGGAAACCAATTGCCCGAGCGCCATCGCGCGTTCCTCACCGCCGGGGAGCCGGTAAGTCAGCGTCCACGCGCCTTGCTCTGTCCGGAGTTCACCCGCGCGCCTGGCGAGCACCTCATATTTTTCCTGCAAGCCCGTCACTTCCGCCTCGAGTGCGGCAGAGCGTGGCGAAGACTCCCCGAGCGCTTTCTGGTCGAGCTTGATGGCGTCCATCTTCGCGTTGATCTCGCCGATCTGATCCTTCTCGATTCGCTTGATCTCGTCGCGGCGGTGATTCACTTCGCGCTCCAGCCCCTTGAGCTTTGCGGCGAAGGCGGGATCGCTCGCGGAAATCGCGGGACCGTCCTGCGGCTTGAGCGCCAACGGCATGCCGATCGCGTTCCCGTATTCGATCCGCTCGATCACCATCACCTCGGCTGGGAAGGTCCTGTCCGCCACGGCGTCCTCATCCACGAAGACGAAATTCTGGCCCCACGCGTCCTTGTTCCCGACGTAGAGCTGCCACTCCATCGGTGGCCGCCCGCTGGCCAGTGCCGCGGCCCGCGCGGTGGCATCTAGCGCCACTTTCTCCGCGTGTTTTACGAGCGCGCCGGTGAGCACTTTCCTGCCCTGAAATTCAAACGGCGACTCCGCCTTGATCGTCATTTGCACCACGCGCCGCGGCCAGAATACGCGCACGCCATTGTAAAAAATAATCCAAAGCAATCCCACGACCATGAGCAGCCCGAGGGTCAATCCCACCGAAGTCAGCCAGACCTTTGGCTCGCCGACGACCCGCTTTGGCACGGGCGGCAGTGGATGCCGGCGGGGCGCGGGGCGGGAAGGTTCGAGAGTGCCGGCGCTCATACGGTCTTGTATCGCTCGCGCAAATGCTGGCGCAGCACTTCCGCCACGGTGTTCACCAGAAAGGTGATGATGAAGAGCAGCAGCGCGCCGAGGAAGAGCGTCCGGTAGAGCGTGCTGTGCTCGGCGGCTTCGGGCAGTTCCACGGCGATGTTCGCCGACAGCGTGCGCATCCCGGAGAAGATGTTCCAGTTCAGCACCGGCGTATTCCCCGTGGCCATGACCACGATCATCGTCTCACCCACCGCCCGGCCGAGGCCGATCATCAGCGCGGAAAATATGCCCGCCGAGGCCGTGGGCACCACGACCCGAATGGCCGTCTGCCAGCGACTGGCGCCGAGCGCCAGCGAACCGACGGTGAGCGAGAGCGGCACATTCGAAAGCGCGTCTTCGGTGATGGTGAAAACAATCGGGATCACCGCGAAGCCCATCATGAAACCCACGACCAGCGAATTGCGCTGCTCGAAACTCGCCCCGGTCACATGCGGCCACCACAGGCGGAAGTCGCCGACGCTCACCCCCGTCGCCGGATCGGTGACCACAAACAACACCCGCTCCACCACCGGCCCGAGATGCCACGACGCCCACAGCACGAGGAGCAGGAGCGGAAAGAAAACGAGGAACTCATGCCCATGCGCGATCCGCCGCCGCACCTGAATCGGCAGCAGGCTCCAGCCGTATCCGAAGGCCAGCGCCGTCGCCGGGACCAGGACGATCATCACCAGGATGCTCGGCACCCGCGTCTCGATGATCGGCGCGAGCCAGAGCGCGGCGAGGAAGCCGAGCACCACCGAAGGCAGCGACGCCATTACTTCCATCGTCGGCTTGACCACACTTTTGAACTTCGGATGCAGGAACTGCGAAGTGTAGATCGCCGCGAGCAGCGCAATCGGCACGGCGAAGAGCAACGCGTAAAACGTGCCCTTGAGCGTCCCGACGATCAGCGGCACGAGCGAGAGCTTCGCTTCGAATTCATCCGATCCGCCGCTCGATTGCCAGTCGTAGCTCGGCGCGGGATAACCTTCGTACCAGATCTTCCCGAAGAGCGCCCGGAAGCTCGTCTCCGGGTGCGGGTCGTGCAGCGTGAAGATGTGCAGCTTCGCCTCGGTATCGAGGAAAAGGAGGCGATCGTATTTCCCCCCGATGAAGGCGCGCGCCACCGTGAAGGGCAGCTTTGCCTCCCAACGAATCGCCTCGGTCGTGCTATACCGCAGCGACGCAAACGAGCCGCTGCCAGTCAGGAACGCCTTGTTGCGGAGACTCGAGGTAAAGAAGCTCGCGCCGCCCGGCAAGGCTGGGAAATCCTTGATCTGGCCGAAGGTGCGTTTGTCGTCGCCCGCCTTGCGGTAGAGGCTGAAGACGCGATTTTCGCCCGCCACTCCGGTCACCACGAGCGACACATCGCCGAAGAGGAAATCGAACGAGGCGATCGCCGGATTTGCGAGATCTCCGAAAGGTTTGAAACTTTGCCGCAGGGCAAACTCGTCGCCGCTCCGGAAGACATAGTGGATCGTCCCATCTTCAGCCGCGACGATCAGCCCATCGGCCTGCGCGGTCACCATGATCGCCTTGGGCGTGCCCGGGATTAGCGCGGTCACATCGATGTCATCCTCGACCTTGAGTTGACCGCCGCCGACCAGCGAACGCTTCCTCGTGAGGCGCACCGCGTGAACTTCCAGCGTTTCTCCGACTTGCTGGATGACGCCCACCAACTTGCCATCTTCACCGCCGCCGAAGGCAATCTCCCGGATCGGCGCACCCTCGCGGCCGAGCGCCTGGAGCGGCCCCATTTTTGCCTCACCCGTCACCTTGCGCCGGCCGTCCTCGAAGCCGCCGGTGTAGTCGAGCTTGATGAAGGCAAAACGCCCGTCGGCCGTGCCGCCGATCATCTCCTGGCTGCGCGCATTGTAGCGCAGCGCGGTGAAAGCCTGCCCGAGATCGCTCTCCGTCACCGCCCCGCTCGCCGGGTCGATGAAGCGCACCTTTCCATCGAGCGCGGCGAGAAATGGCAACTCGCTCCATTCGTCGGCGCCGATCGCCGCATACTCCGCCTTCGGCACCGCGACCGTCTTGCCCTCCTTCACCTCCGCCGACCGGAGGAGCGGCAGGACCTGCGAGAAGATGAACACAAAAATCCCCATCACCGCCGCGACCACGAGCACCCCGCCCACCTTGATGAAGTGGGTCATGAACCGGTCGATGAACAAGGTCCAACGCGACGGGATGAATCGCTGGGGATCAGGTTTGCGGCGGTTCATAAAACTCGGGCGGGCGAAATAGCTTCACGGAGTTCACCAGGGTGCGCGAAACATCCAAAAAAAGCACCGTCATTCCGACCGAGCGTAGCGAGCGGAGGAGCCGAGTGTGCGAGACAGCCGCGGGCGAAGGCGGGGCAATCTCTCGCATCCGCGGGCGGAGGCGGCGCGGAGCATCGGTCGAGCGGCTCCGCACCGCCGCTGCCCTTGGATGCGAGAGATTCCTCCACTGCGCTACGCTCCGGTCGGAATGACGGTTTTCTTTTGGTGCGCGCGACGCCGTCCGAGCCTGGGCATGGGCGCAACAAAAGGTTTCAAGGGAGCAAGGCTACTTCGTCGCCTTCACATCATCCTCGATGATCGCCTTGGTCAGCGGGAAGTAGCCATCCTTCACCACAACCTCCTGGCCGCCCTTCGATTGGATGAACTTGATAAACTCACCGACCAGCTTGTCGAGCGGCGCGCCGGGCTTCTTATTCACATAGACATACAGGAACCGTGCGATCGGGTAGTCGCCGCTCAGGCAATTCGCATAAGTCGGCTCAACGAACTTATCGCCCTTCTCCGCCACTGGCAGCGCGCGGACGCCGGAAGTCTTGTAACCAATGCCGGAGTAACCCACGCCGCCAAGGTCGCTGGCCACACCCTGCACCACCGCCGACGAACCGGGCTGCTCCTTGACCGTGGCCTTGTAGTCACCCTTCTCGAGCGCGTGCTCCTTGAAGTAACCGTAGGTGCCCGAGGCGCTGTTGCGTCCGTAGAGCGAGAGCGCCTTGCTGGCCCATTCGCCGGTCAGGCCGAGGTCGCCCCATTTCTCGATGCCCTTCCCGCCGCGCTTCAGCGTGGAGGAAAAGATGCCGTCGATCTGCTGGAGGCTGAGTCCTTTGATCGGGTTGTCCTTATGCACAAAGATGGCGAGCGAATCGATCGCCACTTTGAACGCCGCCGGCTTGTACCCGAACTTCTTTTCGAATGCGTCGATCTCCGTCGCCTTCATCTCCCGGCTCATCGGCCCAAGTTGCGCGGTGCCTTCGATCAAGGCCGGCGGCGCCGTCGCCGAACCCTTGCCTTCGATCTGGATATTCACATTCGGATACTGCGCCTTGAAACCTTCCGCCCAGAGGGTCATCAGGTTGTTCAGCGTGTCGGAGCCGATGGAGTTCAGGTTGCCGGTCACGCCGCTGGTCTTGGCGTAGGGCTTGATTGCGGATTCGACGGTCACCACTTCCGCGGAAGCGGCAGTGATCAAAGTTGCCAGCGCGAGCGCGGCGGCGGATTTCAATTTCAGGGTCATAGGGATGTTAGGTTGTTAAACAAAAGCAAGTGGAGGATGGGGTTGCCGTCGGAGTTAGAACGAGATGCGCAGGCCGGTGGTCCACTGCCACGCGTGATACTCGCCCTTCTCCACCGAGGTATCGTCGAGCATCACATAGGAGACGCCCGTCTGCACCTTCAGGCGATGGCCGCAGACGAAGTAGTTCAGACCGCCGTAGATCTCTTGATACTCATTGCCGCGTTTGTTGGTAACAAAGGTGTCGTAACGTGCCAGCCGCACCCCGCGCGGGTCTTCGCTCTCCATATAGTTATAACGCAACACAGCCTGAAGGTTCTTCGTGATGTTATACCAAGGCATAATCGTCACGCCCCACACGTCGCTCTGCGTGCCGTAGCCGGTGCCGCCCGCTACTTCCGCGGAGAAGCCCCACGGGCCGTTATCGAGCTGGAAGACCAGCGCACCGATGTTTTCAAAGGGCCGGGTCGCGTTGCTCTCGAGATTGCGATCGTTGTAAACGTAGTCCGCCCGCAAAAGCGCCTTCTTTACGCCGAGCAGCTTGTTGAAATCGTAGCCAAGGGTGAGCAATCCGAAGTGGCCTTCGTCGAAGTTGCCGAATTCCTTCGTCTCGGTGCCGCCGCTGAAGTAACCGCCGTTGTATTGCCACTGGCCAATCTTTCCGCTCAGGCTCACGCCGCTGATGTATTCAGTCGGGAACCAAAGGTTATTGGAGAGATTGCTGCGGTCGATGGTGATCAGTTCGTTCGAAGAGGTCGCGCCATCGAGGGTGAACTTCACGCTTTGTTTGCCGACGGTGAGTTTTGCCGCGTCGCAGAACTTATACGCGAGATACGCGTCGGTCAGCCGGGAGTAGGCTGGCCGCGGATTTTGCAAATTGAAGTCCATCTCGACGTGCAGGTCGAGATTGTGGAGGAAGCGCGCCTTCGCGCCGAACCGGGTGCGGCGGACGATCCAGTCCTGGTCCGTGCCGAGATCGGAGTCGATGGTGAAGACATCGAAGTGCGCGCGGCCGACAAAGCGGAACTCGTTGAAGAACGACGAGTCATTGTTTTTGTAGATCGTCGGATACTCCCAGAGACGCTCACACCAGGTTTTTTCTTCCACCGGGGCAACGATGTCCTTGCTGGCAACTTGTGAGGTGGTGTCACCGGCAAGAGCCGGGCCGGTGAGGGTGATGCCAGCGGCCACGCAGAGCGTGAGAGCGGCAGCGAAGGAAGCGGAACGGTGGTGGGTCATTCGAGGTGTTTGAGTGTGGTTGGGTGACGCTTTGCCGGTGCTGGTTCGAACGTCGAGGGCAGTGTTTGCCGGCCGAATGTTACAATCAGATGGCGAAAAGGTGACGATCCGGCAACACCGTGCTGGCCCCGTTATTTGCCCTCGCCGCTCAGGCGCGCACCGATCGCCCGCCGCAGGGCAAACTGCGCCCGGTTGTATTCCGTGACGATCGTGAGGTAGTCGAGCCCCGAGCGGGTGCGGTCCTGCTCGGCCTGGATGTTTTCGAGCACTTCGCCGACCCCAAACTGCTGCCGCTGCCGGGTGAGGTTCAGTGCTTCTTCGGAGGCTGCGAGCGCCGCGCGTGCCGAGTCGAGTTGATCGGCGAGCGATTGCACCCGCGCATGCGCCTCCACGATCTGGCGGGTCACCTCCAGTTCCAGGCGCTCCGTGGAAAGCTCGGCTCCGCGCAGCCGCGCGGTGTTCGCATCGATGCGGGGAATGTCGCCGATGCCTCCCGCCCCCAGTCGCCACGAGAGTCCGACGCCAAAGTCCTGCGAGTCCTTGAAGCTGCTCGTGGGGTCCGCGGGCCGGCCGCCGCCGAGGCCGCCGAAGAAATAATCCGCGCGCACGCTCGGCACGATCGGGCCGTAGATCGCACCGGCACGCGCCTTTGCCGCGGCATCCCGCTCGGCGCCGGATTGCTTCAACTCCGGCCGGGTCGCGAGGCCCATCGCGACGAGGTTGCCGAGGTTCTCGCCGCGGTCGATTAACCGCATCGGCGCGGGCTCGCCGCCTTCCGGGCGCAGGTCGATCGTCGGTGGAATTCGCAGCGTCGTGGCGAGGCGCGCGGCTGCGAGCCGTCGTTGCTCCTGCGCTTGCCGCAAGGTGAGCCGGTTCTTTTCCGCCTGCGCTTTCGCGCGAAATTGATCGCCCTTGAATCCGATCCCCGCGTCCACCGCCCGGCGGACCTGGTTCGCGAAGTCGTCGGCGATGTTCACGGACTCGAGCGCCACCCGCGTGGCGGCGCTGGCCCGCGCGAGTTCGAGGAATCCGGCCACCGCTTGAAACACCGTTTCCTGGCGCTGCGTTTCCGCGCTGAATTCCGCCGCGGCCACCAACCGGCGAGCGACCATCGACTTGTAGATCGAATCGCCGAGATCGAGTTGCGCCGCGACCGTGACCCCGAGCGCGAGACTCTGTTTTTCCACGTCGAGGATGTTGCCCTCGACGCTCTGGATATTGCCGTCGTGCCGCTTGTAGCCGATGCCCGGCTGGAGGTACGGGAAGAACTGCGCGAGCGCCTGCCGGTGATTCGCCTGCGCCTCGACGAGGCGCTGCTGCGCGATCTGGATGTCGAGATTCTCCGCGCCCGCAAGCCGCATGGCCGCGGCGAGATTGATCGACTGCGACGACGGCATCTCCTCGCCGGCAAAGGCGAGAGCGCCAGCCGCGCAGGCGGCAATCGTCCAGACGCGAACATTCATCGCACCTCCTCCGGGGCGACCGCCTGCCCATCGGTGAAGGTCGCCTTGCCCACCAGAATCACCGGGTCGCCGACCGCCGCTCCCGTGAGCAGTTCGACCTTCGCGCCATCGTTGAAGCCGAGCGTCACAGGCGTTTTCTTTGCCTTGCCTTCGATGCTTTTGAAGATGAACGCGTGGGTCTTTTCCATGGCCAGCGCCTCGACCGGCACGGTCAGGACGTCGGCATGTCGATCCACGCCGACCTTGATCGTGGCATACATCCCGGGCCGCAGCGCGCCTTCCGCATTGGGAAGATCGGCCTCGACGATCATCGTGCGCGTCGCCTCATCGATCGCGCCGGAGATGCGGGAAACCTCCGCGTCGAAGGTTTTGCCAGGCAGCGCTTCGAGGCTCACTTTCACCGGCTGCCCTTTCGCGGCGAGCGCGGCGTCGAGTTCGGGCATGGCGGCCTGCGCGCGGAGCGTGGTCGTTTCCATGATCGTGAAGAGCGCCGCATTTTGCGCGGCACCGCTGGTCGCGGCCGGGACGAACGCGCCGCTGTCCACAAATCGCTGGGTGATCAACCCGCTGAACGGCGCGACTATCTTCGCGAAATCGAGCAGGGTCTGGGTGCGCTGGATGTTCGCGCGCGCCACTTCGTAAGCGCCCCGCGCCTTATCGAGCGTCTGCGGGGTCACGAGGTCGGCGGCTTTTTTCCGCGCCTCCTGGAGCCGCGAGAAATCGACTTCCGCGACCTTCGCATCGGCATCGTATTTCTTTAGATCCGCGATCAACTCGGGCACCTCGATGACCGCCAGCACCTGCTCCGCCTTGACCGTGTCGCCCTTGTCCACCACGACGTTGGTGAGGTATCCGGCGACCTTGGCGTAAAGGGTCGCCTGCTGATTGGCGCGGAGCGTGCCGGGCAGCGACACGTAGCGGATCACGTCGGCCCGCGTCACCCGCGTGACTTTCACCGGCGTCGGCTCCGCGGCGGCGAGCGGCAGACCGAGGGCGAGGAAGGCGGGCAGGAAGAGGTCTCGGGAGCGCATCAGGAATTTGGGGAGGTGGAGTGGGCGAGGGCGGCGGGCGGAAGGAATTGTCCGCTCTGCGGATCGTCGGGGTCGAGCGAAACGGAGAGCCGGCTGGAGCGGTGGCGCACGATGGCGAAGACCGCGGGCAGGACAAATAGCGTGGCCAGCGTGGCCGCGGCGAGACCCCCGATGACGGCGCGCCCGAGCGGGGAAGTCTGGTCGCCGCCTTCGCCGAGGCCGAGCGCCATCGGCACCATGCCGGCGATCATCGCGAAGCTGGTCATGAGGATCGGCCGCAGACGGCTGGCCGCGCCTTCCACGGCGGCCTCCGCCTCGGACGCGCCGGCGAGGTGCGCGCGCTCGGCGAAGGTCACGAGCAGGATCGCATTCGCCACGGCGACGCCCACGGCCATGATCGCGCCGATCGCGGATTGAATGTTCAGCGTGGTGCGCGTGATCCAGAGCATCAGCACCACGCCGGCGAGCACCGCGGGCACGGTGGAGACGACGGCGAGCGAGAGGCGGAAGGATTGGAAGTTCGCACTGAGGAGCAGGAAGACGACGACGATGGCGACGATCAGGCCGCTGCGAAAGCCGTCGAGGAGTTCGGTCAGCGGGATGATCTGTCCGCGCATCGCCACGCTGGTCTTCGCCGGCGGTGCGCCGACGTCGGCGAGCACCTTCTCGATCTTCCGCGACACGGAGCCGAGATCGGCGTGGTAAAGATTCGCGGTGATGCTGATCACGCGGGCCATGTTGTAGCGCTCGTATTGGCCGACGGAAGTGCCGGGCGTGATGGTCGCGACGTTGCGCAGGAGCACGGATTTTCCCCCGGCCGCCACGGGAATGTTGCGCAGGTCCTCGACAGACTTGGTCAGGGCCTGCGGGATCTGCACTTGCAGGCTGTAACTCACGCCGGTCTTCGGATCGTTCCAATACACGGGCTGCGTGAAACGGCTCGATGTAGTCGCGGCGACAAGCGCGCGCGTCACGTCTTTCACCTGCACGCCGAGCAGGCCGGCGCGTTCGCGGTTCACGTCCACATTCACGCTCGGGTAGTCGAGCGTCTGGGCAAACTGCACGTCGCGCAGCTCGGGCATCTCCTTGAGCTTCGCGAAGATCTTCTCCGCATGCTCGCGGCTGACCGCGAGGTCCGGCCCGCTCACCGCGACTTCGATCGGCGTGCTCGATCCGAAGCTCATCACCCGCGTGACGATGTCGCTCGGCTCGAAGGACACGCGCACGCCGGCGAGTTCCTTCGCGAAGACGCCGCGCAGCTTTTCCTGGAGCGCCTCGACCCGCACCGGCGCGCCTTTCTTAAACTGCACCGCGAGCCACGCTTCCTCGGGGCCGCCATTCCAGAGGTGGATGAAATTGATCGGGTAGTTCGACGCGTGGACCCCGACGAGACCCATCGTCAGCGCGATGTTTTCCGCACCGGCTTCGCGTTTGATGAGTTCGAGCGCGCGGAGAGCGTGCTGCTCGGTGATGTCCAGCTTCGTGCCGGTCGCAGCCTTCACGCGGAGCGCCATCTGGCCGGCGTCGGCTTTGGGGAAAATCTCGACGCCGAGCTGCGCGCCGATGATCCAGACGACGAGCCCGGCCGCGGCGAGATAGATGGGCACGAGCAGCCAGCGGATGGCGACAACCGTGCGCAATAGTGAAGCAAAGCGGAGCGCGCGCGCCCCGCGTGCCGTCTTCGGCGCCCTCGCCGAAGACTCGCCACCCGCGCGCGCAGCGCCCATCTCCGTGGAGTCAGCGGCTGCGCCGGCGGGGGTCGATGTTTCCGGCGGGGCGCCGAAATCGACACGCGGGGGCGCGTGTGCTCCCCATTTCCCCTTCAGCAGCCACACGCTGAGGATCGGCACGAGCGTGGAGGAGAGGAAGTACGACGCGATCATCGCGAAGCCCACCGCGAGCGCGAGCGGAGTGAAGAGCGCCCTGGCCGCGCCGACCATGAAAAGCGCGGGCGTGAAGACCGCGAGGATGCAGAGCATCGCCAGCAATCGCGGCCCGGCCGTCTCGCGCGTGGCGTCGAGGGCGGCCCGCGCCAGCGGCACACCGCGGGCGAGGTGTGCGTGGATGTTTTCAATCGCCACCGTGGCTTCATCCACGAGCACACCGACCGCCAGCGCGAGACCGCCGAGCGTCATCAGGTGAATGCTCTGCCCGGTCACCCACAGCGCG
>JANOAZ010000354.1:0-37244 GCA_031411395.1 Chthoniobacteraceae bacterium | reverse complement strand
GTTTGTAGGGCGGGCGCCTCGCCTGCCCTGGGCAACCGAAGCGGTCGCCCTACAACCGTGCGACCGCGATCCGGAAACTTCTTTCGGCAACCGCTCTAAAAGCCCAGCCCGGGCGGCAGGCCCATTCCGGCGGTCAGTTTGCTCATCTCGCCCTGCGCCATTTCCTTGCCCTCGGTGATCGCTTTCTGCACGCCGCTCAGGATCAAGTCTTCGAGCATCTCCACGTCTTCGGGATCGACCACCGTCTTGTCGATCTTGATCGAGATCACGTCACCGGCACCATTCGCCACGACGGTGACTTTGCCGCCGCCCGCAGTCGCGGTCACGGTTTTGTCCGCGAGTTCGGCCTGGGTCGCCTGCATTTGCTCCTGCATCTTGGCGGCCTGCTGCATCATTTTTTTGAGGTTCATGGAAGTAGTTGGGAGTTGGGAAGAAGTTGAGAGTTGAGGGTTGAGAGTTGAGAGGCGCGTTCGCGACGACAGTGGAGCTTCACCACGCCTGATCCTCAACTCTGAACTTTCCCGAAAGTCGGCGCGTGTGCAGCGCTGCTGCGCCTCTCAACACTCAACACTCAACTCTCAACAAACTCCGCTTTGAATTCGGCGAGCGCTTTCTTGATCAGCGGGTCGTCCTTGAAAGCCGCCATCGGATCTTGCGGCACCTCCGGTTTCTTTTCCGGGATGACGACTTTTTCCGGCACCAGGCCAGCGCGTTTTTCGCAGCGCAGCGTCAGCGGCTGGCCCGCGAGTTCGCTGAGCAGCGCTTCGAGAAATTTCCGGTTGTTTGGCCGCTCGCAGGATTCGAGGGCGAGGCTTTCGTCGGGAGGGAACGCGAGGACGGCCGTGTCGCCCGTGATCTCGACAAGTTGCCCGGCGTCGATCCAACCCTTGATCAGCGGGCGCTCCAGGTGGACCCGCGCAACGAGCTGCGGCCACAGTTCCGCTGCGGAAATGGCGGGCACCGCCGCGGCTGGCGCGGGCTTCGGCGCCGGCGTCGGTTCTTCGGCGATCCTCGGGATCGGGGCTGGCTCGCGGGTTGGTGGCTCGGCTTCCTTCGGCTTTTCCAGGGACGCCTTCACCGCGTCGATGAGCGAGACTTTCGGCACCGCAGCGGGACCGGGGGCTGCGACGGGAACTCGCGCCGGCGTCGGACTTCTGACCTCCGACTTCTGACTTCTGACTCCTCCCCCCGCCGCCCCGCCGCGGATCGCGGTGAGTGCGTCGAGCACGTCGCTCAGCGTCGCCTGATTCAAAGTCTGGATCGCGCGGATCGCCGCGACCTCGAAATGCATCTTCTTGTTCGGCGCCCATTTCATCCGTCCCTCCGCCTCGGCGAATTGTTCGATGAGATCGAGCAGCCGGTCGCGGGAGATCCGGCCACTTTGTTCCGCGAGCGCGGCGATCGCCTCGGCGCTGAGTTCGTCGCTGACCCCATTCGGATCGCACTGGATGACGAGCAGATTGCGGAAGTGCGCGATCAAATCGGACATCAGGCGGCTCAGGTCCTTGCCCGCCTCGGCCTGTTCGTGGATCAGCGCCAGCGCGGGCGCGGCGTCGCCGGAGATGAGGTGATTCACGAGCGCCGTGGTGGTGTGCGCGCTGGTGAAGCCGAAGATGTTCAGCACATCGGCCTCGTCGATTTTTTCTCCGCAAAACTAGACGAGCTGATCGAGCATCGATTCCGCATCGCGCAGGCCGCCCTCGGCTCCGCGCGCGATCGTCTCCGCGGCCTCCGCGGCGAGGGCGATCTTTTCCTTCCCGGCGATGAAGAGCAGATGTTTCGCGATCTCCGGGGTGGTGATGCGACGCAGGTCGAAGCGCTGGCAGCGCGAGATGATCGTCGTGGGCACCTTCTGCACCTCGGTGGTGGCGAAGACGAACTTCACATGCGCGGGCGGCTCCTCGAGCGTCTTGAGGAGCGCGTTGAAGGACGACGTCGAAAGCATGTGGACCTCGTCCACGATGTAGAGCTTGTACTTCCCGTGGATCGGCGCGTATTTGACTGTGTCGATGATGATCTCGCGGATCTTGTCCACCTGGGTGTTCGAGGCGGCGTCAAATTCGAGGACGTTCATCGAGTTGCCCGCGGCGATTTCGGTGCAGACATCGCAGACGCCACACGGGCTGGAGGTCGGTCCTTTCACGCAGTTCAGCGCCTTGGCGAAGATGCGCGCGGTGGAAGTTTTGCCGGTGCCGCGCGGTCCCACGAAGAGATACGCCTGCGCGAGCCGCTGCTGGTCGATGGCGTTGCGCAAGGTGCGGACGATATGGTCCTGCCCGACGATCTCGTCGAAGGTCTGGGGACGATATTTGCGGGCGAAAACCGTGTAGCTCACGGACCGACGCTACCCGCGGTGAGTGACGAGTGACAAGGCCAAGCAGTTGAGAGTTGAGGGGTGAGTGTTGAGAGGCGTTGAGAGTTGACTGCTGAGAGTTGAATGGGTGATCGGTCTCGCTCGGCGCGCCTCTCAACTCTCAACCCTCAACTCTCAACTTTTTTCCCCGCATGCTCGGCAATCTCATCGGTCCCGAACTCAAAGAGCTGATCGCGACGCGCAACTTTGTGGCGCTGCGCGAGGCGTTTGCGGACTGGTCACCGGCGGATATCGCCGAATGCATCACCGATCTCGCGGAGGAAGAGCAGGCCATCCTCTTCCGCCTGCTCCCGCATGCGCAGGCCACCGAAGTCCTCGAATACCTCGACCCCGACGCGCAGCAGACGGTGCTCAAGGCGATGGGCAACGCGGAAGCGGCGCGCGTCTTGAACGACATGTCGCCGGACGACCGCACGGCGCTGCTGGAGGAGTTGCCCGGCCAGGCCGTCGTTCAGCTTCTGCAATTGCTCTCGCCCGAGGAAAGAGCCGTCGCGCAGTCCCTGCTCAACTACCCGGAGAACAGCGTCGGCCGCCTGATGACCCCTGATTTTATCAGGGTTCGCGAGGATTGGACAATCCAGCAGGCGCTCGATTTCATCCGGGAGCACGGCCATGACTCCGAGATCGTTCACGTGCTTTATGTGACCGACGACCACGGCATGTTGATCGACGACGTGCGCATCGCCGAGATTCTCGTCCGCCCCGTGACGACCCGATTTTCCGAGGTACATGACAGCAATTTCGTGGCGCTGCGGGTGACGGACGACGCGCCGCGGGCGATCGACATTTTCAAAAAATACGACCGCACCGCGCTGCCGGTAATCGACTCCGAGGGCAAGCTCGTGGGCATCGTGACAGTGGACGACATCCTCGATTTGCAGGAGGAGGAAACGACCGAGGACATGCAGAAGCTCGGCGGTCTCGAAGCATTGGAAGAGCCTTACATGGAGGCGCCGCTGCTCGAACTGGTAAAGAAGCGCGCGGTCTGGCTGGTCGTGCTCTTCATCGGCCAGATGCTGACCGCGACGGTGATGGGTTTTTTTGAAGGCGAGATCGCCAAGGCCGTCGTGCTCGCGCTCTTCATTCCGCTGATCATCTCGAGCGGCGGCAACTCCGGCTCGCAGGCCGCGACGCTGGTCATTCGCGCGATTGCGCTTGGCGAGATCACGATCGCGGATTGGTGGCGGGTGATGCGGCGGGAGATTTTTTGCGGGCTGATGCTGGGCGTGCTGCTCGGGACGATCGGGGTGGTCCGGATTGTCGTGTGGTCGAACTTCACCGACGGCTACGGCACGCATCCCTGGCTGGTCGGGCTCACCGTGGGGACGGCGGTGCTGGGCGTGGTGCTGTGGGGCACGCTCGCGGGGTCGATGCTGCCGCTCATCCTGCGCCGCTGCGGACTCGATCCGGCGACGTCCTCCGCGCCCTTCGTGGCCACGCTCGTGGATGTGACCGGGCTGGTGATTTATTTCACCGCCGCGCTGCTCATCCTGCGCGGCACCGTGCTCTGAGCCGCGCCCGGCACTCGGGCACGACGAGTCCGCGCCGGCCGGGAATCCGCCACGCGTCGAGGCGAGCGGAGCGCGTTCCGCAAAATCTCACCAATCCCGGTGATGCGCTCGACTCCCCGTTTCGTTCCCGCTATGCGACCAGCATGCCAGCGCCCTACCGGTGCAGCGGATCCCTCCCCCAGCGGCGCAACCCCCATTCCCCCGCCCCCGCTCCACGACTGGCAAAAATCCTCAGCCGCAGAATTACATGTCAGGCTCCATGCCGCACCCTTTCCTCAGTAACGCCGCCGCTCTCCTTGCCACAGCAGCCATTGCAGCCGCTCAACTGTCATTCGATGAAGCATTACGTGTCGCCGCTCGCGAATCTCAGATACCCGAGTCGGAGGTTACCCACGCTATACAACGCGCCCTCTGGAAGCCCGACAAGACCGCTGTGGCCGTGGAACCTCAAAGGATCTGAGGCGTCGCTGGTCTTGGTGTTCCTTCGCCAGCAGGACGGCGGGTTCGTTACCGTGGATGTTAGCGCGGTCGAGGACGGCAACTTCGGCAAGCTCGGGAATCGCCGCACGAGTTATCAGCGATTCGAGACGACACCCATCGAGTGGCGGCAGCGCGGTGATGGCCTCTTCCAAGTCGTCATGCGGACACAGGCATGGGCAGCAGATCAGCGTTATACGGTGTCGGAGCCTCTTATTATTCGTCCCGCCGGAACTCCGCTCTGGCGAGAACCATTGGCCAATCATGCGCTGCGAACCGCTCCGTGGTCGCTTGCGGTCGTAAGCGATTCAATCCTGTAATGAACCTTAGGACGGCATTTGCACCTTTGTTGCTGACGATGGTGGCAGGGGGCTGTGGACCACCTACAGACTCACCATCGCCCGCGCCGGCGATTGCGAAACCGGATTCGCAGCCGCCCCGGGCAGACAACACGTGGGTGATTTCGGATGATGGAAAACTGGCACTGCGATTGTCAGTGATGGCGCAGCGCGTCAAGGCGAACGGGAACATTCAAGTGGCCGCTGAGATCCGAAACGAGAGCCAGCAGAAAATCACGATTCTCCGGCCGTTTGGCGACTCCTATGCCGCCCTTTCGATCGGAATGAAGATCTGGGACGGGATGAGCCAGATTCGTTACACGGGACCGGCCAAGACTTACGTAGTCGGGGCGCTTGCCTTTGCGGTCCTCGGTCCCGGCGAGGTCGTGGAAGACAAGCTGGAATTGCCGGCCGTCAACTCCGACGGCATCAAATCGCCGGGACGATACACGTTGCGATACGACTATTCCTACGATGGTCACTGGGACGAGACAGCAGCCGCAGGAGAAAGCGGCATCAAAGACGCCTGGCGTGGCACAATCAGCAGCCGGGAGGTTCAGGTGTTCAGAGAATGAACTGCTATTCGCGAATCTTGGCCGCAGGGCTTGTATCGGCGGTCCTTGCCGGCTGCGGCCCGCCACGGGTCTTGGACGATGCGACCTTCAATGCCGGACTCAATCCGAGCGACAAGCGAATCGTCGCCTTGGTAGCGTGGCTGAAGCACAAGGGCGTCACGGTCGAATACACGGGATCTGCCGAGGGTGGCGGCAGGTGGCGGGTCACCGAGCCGAAGACCCCGGCTGATTACGATGTGGTCTTCAGCATCCGCAGCTTTCCTGCCTGGGCGTCTGAAAAACAGATGCGTGAGGCCCTCGACATCAACCTGGCCTACATGCTCAACGCCCCGGCGCATCTGGCCATGTCCTACGGAGGCACTCACGGGAAGAACCCGGAGGCGAAAGGCCCCACCTCCGATGATGAATTGCCCAAGGTCGGCGGATTGCCAGTCACAACAGCGGTGGAACAATGGTTCAAGGAATACAAAGCCCGCTGACCAAGCGCTGCCATTCGGTCAGCATCGGCGGGTCCTACGGTTTCCCAACTCTTCCGCTCGCGACCGAACTCTGGTTGGTCACGCGCCGAACGGGCGAAACTCTGTTTCGGCGGTGGGAGGTGTCGAAGCTCGGGGCAAAACGGAGTTTCGTAACGAGCGGCACGAACCGAGTCTCGTGCCGGTCGAATCGCGGGCGCCTCGGCGTCCCGATGGAACTTTAACCGCGAATTACCTGCCGGCTCAGCCGCACGTCCATCCACACCGCGAGGATGAGGACGAGGCCGCGGGCGATGAACTTCTGCTCGGGCTGCACGGCGAGCAGCGTCATGCCGTTGAGCAGGCAGGCCATGATGAGGGCGCCGAAGAGCACGCCGAGCACGGTGCCGCGGCCGCCGCGCAGGCTCACGCCGCCGATCACGCAGGCGGCGACGGCGTCGAGTTCCATGAGATCGCCGACCGTGGTGGTGCTCGCGCCGCCGTAGGCCGTCTGGAGAAATCCGGTGAGCGCGACGATCGCGCCCATGAGGGTGAAGGCACCGATCGTGACCCGCGCGACGGGCACGCCGGAGATCACGGCGGCTTCTTCATTTCCGCCGATGGCGTAAAGATAACGTCCCCACGGGGTGTGCTGCGTGAGCACCCAAACGACGAGCGCGACGACGCCGAGGATCAAGGCGGGAAGAGGGACGCCGCGGAATTGATTCGTGATCAGGACGAAGAGAAAGACGGCCTGCGCGGCGATCAAGAGGTGGAGGAAAGTGAGCTCGCCGTCGTCGGTGGTGAAGCCGTGCGCGCGGCGTTGCGCGTTGCCTTTTACCCGAAAGAAAATGAGCGCGGCGACCACGACGGCCGCGATGGCGTAGCCCGCTGAGTGCGGCAGGTAGAAGGTGGTGAGCCGCGAGTAGAGATTGGCCTGGCCGCCGGTGACGACGGGGACGGTGTGGTTGCCGATGACCTGCCAGAAGAGGCCCTTGAAGACGAGCAATCCGCCGAGCGTGATGATGAAGGCCGGGATGTGCTGCCGCACGATCAGCGAGCCCATCGCCCACCAGAGCAGCAGCGCCACGGCGACGCCCGCGAGGAGCGCAAGCGGCGCGGGCCACGCGTGGTTCGTGACGAGCACCGCGCCGATGCCGCCGATGAGGCCGACGCCGCTGCCGGCGCTGAGATCGATGTGGCCGGGGAGGAGCACGAGGAGCATGCCGATGGCGAGGACCGCAGTGATCGAGAAGTCGATGACGAGCAGCGAGACATTGCGCGAGCTGAGGAACTGCGGCGACTGCCAGGTGAAGAATCCGCAGATGGCGAGCAGGGCGATGGCGAGGGAGAAGTCGCGCAGCGAGAGGCGGGAAGTCATGTTTATTTTGAAAGGGAGTGTCCGAGCGCCGCCTCAAGGAGCCGCTCCTGGGTGGCCTCGGCGCGGGTGAATTCGCCGGCGATGCGGCCCTCGTGCAGCATGAGGATGCGGTCGCTCATGCCGATGAGTTCGGGGAGTTCGCTGGAGACGAGAACGACGGCTTTTCCGGCGTCGGTGAGCTGGTTGATGAGCTCGTAGATTTCGAGCTTCGCGCCCACGTCGATGCCACGGGTGGGTTCGTCGAGGAAGATGATCTGCGGCTCGGTCATGAGCGCCTTTCCGAGCACGATCTTTTGCTGATTGCCGCCGGAGAGTTTGCCGACGGGGCTTTCCTGGCCGGGGGCCTTGACGCGCAGCGAGCGGAAGAAAACGTCGTTGCTTTGGAATTCGCGGCTGCGGTCGATCAAGCCATGGCGGGTGAGCCGCCAGAGCGAGGAGAGGGAAAGGTTGAAGCCGATGGATTGATCGAGCACGAGCCCGTAGCGGCGGCGGTCTTCGCTGACCAGCGCGAGACCGCAGCGGAGGATTTTCCCGGCAGGTTGTGGTGGTAGGGTCGCTCCGTTGAATTCGACCTGGCCGGCGCGGCGCTCGCCCCACGCGCCGAAGAGATGCATGAGCAATTCGGTGCGGCCCGCGCCCATCAGGCCGCCGAGGCCGAGCACCTCGCCGGGGGCGACGGAAAGCGAAATCTCGTGGAGGCGCGTGCGGCCGGTCTGTGGATCGGCGACGATGAGGCCGGTGACGCGGAGAGCGGGAGGCCGCATGGGACCAATCGGAATACTTGAACCCATGCTGCGCCGCGGAAAAAGCTCCCCGATCTCGCGCCCCACCATCGCGCGGATGACGTCGGCCTGGCTGGTGTCGCGGGTCGCTTTGGTCCAGATGGTGGCGCCGTCGCGGAGCACGGTGATGCGGTCGGCGAGCGCGAAGACCTCGTCGAGCTTGTGCGAGATGTAGATGCAAGCGATGCCGCGCGCGCGCAGATCGCGGAGGATGGTGAGGAGGATTTGCACCTCGTGCTCGGCGAGCGCGGCGGTGGGTTCGTCGAGGATGAGAATGCGCGAGTTTTTGCGCAGGGCCTTGACGATCTCGACGAGTTGTTTCTGCCCGACGCCGAGCCGCGCGCATTCGGCGTGCGGATCGATCTCGACGCCGAATCGTTCGAGCACCTCGCGCGCTTCGCGATGCACGCGCGGCCAGTCGATGAGGCCGCGGCGGCACGGCTCGGCGCCGAGGAAAATGTTTTCCGCGACGCTGAGTTGCTCGACGAGCGCGAGCTCTTGATAGATCACGGCGAGGCCGGCGAGCTCGGCGTCGGCGATGCCGTGGAAGTGCGCGGGCTGGCCGTGGACGGTGAGTTCGCCGTCGTAGCTGCCGTGCGGGTGCAGGCCGCTGAGCAGTTTGATGAGCGTGGATTTCCCCGCGCCGTTTTCGCCGCAGAGCGCGTGGATTTCCCCGGGGCGCAGGTCGAAGGAAACGTCGCGGAGTGCGGTAACGCCGGGAAAGCGTTTGGTGATGCCGCGGGCGGAGAGGAGCGGGTCCGCACTCATGGGTTTCTTATTTTCCCTCCGCGCCCCGATAGACCTCCTCGCGCTTGCGGAAGCCGTCCTGGATCACGGTGGCGTCGATATTCTCCCGCGTCACGGCGACCACGTCGAGGAGCACGCTGGGGACGGGGATATTGCCGTTGTCGATCTCCGCGCGGGCCACGACGGGCTGGCGGCGGGCGAGCTTCACGGCCAGCTCGGCGGCCTGGCCGGCGAGGCGGGAGAGCGGTTTGTAAATGGTCATGAATTGCGTGCCGGCGACGATCCGCTGGCAGGCGGCGAGGTCGGCGTCCTGGCCGGTGACGAGCACCTTGCCGGCGAGTCCCTCCTCGGTCAGCGCCTGGATCGCGCCGCCCGCGGTGCCGTCGTTGGAGGCGAGGATGGCGTCGATTCCGCGGCCGGCTTTCGTCAGCGCGGCGTTGGCGATCTTCTTCGCATTTTCCGGTCGCCAATCCTGCGTCCAGTCCTCGTGCAGCACTTCGATCGCGCCGGACTGGATCAGCGGGCCGAGGACATTGTCCTGGCCTTGCTTGAAGAGCAGCGCGTTGTTGTCGGTCTTCGAGCCGTAGATGCGCACGAGCTTTTTGCCGGGGCCGCTGCCGAGCTTTTCGACGAGCGTGCGGGCTTGGAGTTCACCGACTTTCACATTGTCGAAGGTGAGATAAAGATCGAGGTCGCAGCCGGTGATGAGCCGATCGTAGGCGAGCACGGGCACGCCGGCCTGGTGGGCGAGTTCCACGGCCTTGGCGCAGGCCGCGCCGTCGTGGGGGATGATGACGAGCACGTCGATACCCTGGGTGAGCAGGCCTTCCACGTCCTTGATCTGCCGGGTGTCATCGCTGTTCGCGGATTGCACGAAGACATCGGCGCCGAGCGCCCGGGCGCGCTCGACGAACATGTCGCGGTCGCCCTGCCAGCGCTCTTCCTTCAAGGTATCCATGGAAAGCCCGATCCGTGGGCGCGATCGCTCTGCCGCGGCTGTCGCCGGGCCGTTCCGGCGGGCGAGGACGAAGCCGGTGAGGATGCTCAGCACACACGAGAGCAGGACGAGAGAGACGCGCAGTTTCATCGAGGGGAAAGGGGGCTTCGGCGGATTTTTCGGTGGAAATGTGCCGCGGTTCCGGATGGGGTCGAAGGCCGAGCGAAGCGAGGCGCTCGGCGGAAGACAAGGGCCAAAATCGCGGACGAACCGGGCTCGCCTGAGCTGGTTCAAGTTTACGGCGATACCAAAAACTGATAAATATTGTTTGGAAGGCAGGGGGAAATGCACGATGTAAATACAATCATCCATCCATTGAGACGCGACTTGTGGCTGATATCCTCTTCCCAATGACTCCCCGGCGACCACTCCCACCTCCTCGGCGCTGCGTCGTGACCCGACCGGCTCCTCTTCCACGGTTGCACCGCCGGTTGTTTGTCTCGACCGCATCGTTTACTGCTCTTTAATTCCCCGTCCAACCCCCTACATCGATATGCGCGCTCCCCGCGAACTGAAGCCCCGCCCCCTGAGTGTTTCCCTCGCCCGTCTGTCATCGGCGGTCGTCATCGCCGCAGCGATGTGCGGCGCCGCGCGAGGCGCCACCGTCCTGTGGGATGGCGATGCCACGGGCAGCAATAATTCCCTGTCCGGGGTGGGTCTCGGCGGGTCCGGGATTTGGGATAACGGTCCGACGGCAAATTGGTGGAACGGCAGCGGGGCCGATTCGATTTGGAACAGCGGCGATACGGCGGTCTTCGCGGGGACCGCGGGCACGGTCACGCTCGGCGCGTCGGTGACGGCGGGGAATCTCGTGTTCAACACCACGGGATACACCGTGGCCAGCGCGGTGCCGGCCTCGACGCTCACCCTCAGTCCGAATGCCATCATCAACCTGAACGGCCGGAGCGGTGCGGCGGTGAATGCGACGATCAGCTCGCAGCTCGCGGGCGCCAGCGGACTGACTTTGAATGGAAACGGCGGCACCTTGAAGCTGAACTTTGGGGGCACGCAAGCGTTGACGGGTGCGCTCACGATCCACAGCGGCACGCTCCAGGTGAACGGGTTCGACAAGGCGAGTTTTCCTCTGCTTGCCGCCCCCGCCCTTCAGGCGAATCCGATCACATTTCGAGGGAGCGGCGCGTTCCGTTATGACAACGTCGGCACCGACAGCGCGATCACACAGAATCTCGGTGCGCTTTCGTTGGAGTCTGGCGATGGGACGATCCGGATCGAGCGGACGGTGAACCAGAACGTGACGTTGAACTTCACGGGCCTGACGCGGTTGGCAGGGGCGACGGGAGTGTTTCACGCGAACAACAACGCCTCGACGCTCGGCATCAATTCAAAGCTGTCGATCGCCGGAGCGGGCACCGGCTTCATTCCGGGGATGTTTGCCAAGGCGAACACCGGTGTGATGGGTTTCGCCTTTTACGATACAGGGCTCGGTTCAGTTCGCGCACTGGCGTACACGGGTCTGCCAGAGGGGTCCTCACAGGTGGCGGGCACCAGCACCTTATTCGCGGATCGGCACATGCGGATCACCGGGACGAATTCAAACCAGGTGACCCAGACCATTCAATCGCTGGCGATCAGCGGTTCGGGGGTGGACATGACGGTGGTCAATGGCGCCACGATCACCATCGCCAACGGTGGCACCACTCCCACGGGTCCCGGCAGTATTCTCAAGGTCGGGGGTGGCGCCTCGACGATTTCGCAAGCGAGCGGAACGACCCCGGCAACGCTGACCGCGGGCGGGGGCCGCGAGATGATCATTCGGGCCGACGCGTTGAGCGATTCGCTGACGATTTCGATCCCGATTTCCTCCACCACCGGAGCGCTGACCAAAAGTGGCGATGGCACGCTCACGCTGAGCGGGAGTAACGCATTCACCGGCACGACCTACGTCAATGGCGGCAGGCTGACCATCCGCGGCTCCGGCGCGGCGGGCGGGGTCGCTTCCACCGGGGTCGTGCTCGCGGGCGGGACGTATGAATTGCTCGGCTACGGCGCCAACAACGACACCGTCGAAACGATCGCGACGGGGAAAAATGTCACCGTCACCGGTTCGGGAACCCTCGCCGCTGGGCGACTGACACCAGCCACAGATCCGGCGACGAACAAGACGCTTTCCTTTGGCAATCTCACGATCGGCAACCAGGTCCTCACCGCCGATCCAGCGGTCTATGCGGCGGGCGCGAACCCGCCCTTTGCCGGGGCGTATTTTCTTTCATTCACGGGGACGACGACCTTCACCGATGCCCTTCGCCCGACCTTCAATGTCACGGGCACGCAGGCTTCCGGGACGACTCCGGGATTGACCCTCGGGGGACCCGTTTCCAGCGCGAACCCGGTGGGCTTCATCAAGCGGGGCACCGGAACGCTGGCCCTGACCGACGGCGGCAGTGATTTCGGCGGCGTCGGCGCCAGGATCGAAGTCCAGGAGGGGCTTCTCTCGGTTCCCTTCGCTGGAGCGCTCGGCAATCCGAATAACGCCATCGTGCTCAATACGCTGACCGCGAACGAGGGACTGGTGACGACGGCGACCTTTGCGACCGCGCTGACGCGCCGTCTGGAACTGGCTGGCACCGCGAACTCGATCGAGGTCTTCGGAGGGGCGAACACGCTGACGTGGAACGGGCTGGTCTCCAGCACCCTCCCCGCGAGCCTCGCCAAACGCGGCGCCGGCACGCTCGTGCTGACCAATCCTGCCAATACCTTCGGCGGGATCGGGAGTGTGATCGACCTTCAGGCGGGCGTGCTCGAGGTGACTGCGACCGGCGCCTTGGGGAACGCGAGCAACACCTTGCAACTGAACACCGCCGGCGCGACCGATGGATTCCGAGCTTCGGGCAATGTGGCCGTCAGTCAGAGTCTCGTCCTCGCACAGCCGACGAATCGAATCGACGTCACCGGAGCGAACACGCTGACCCTCAACGGCATTGTTTCGAGCGCGGTCCCGGTCACGAACCTGACCAAGATCGGCACCGGCACCCTTGCGTTGACCAATCCGCTGAACACCTTCGGCGGCCCTGCTGGGAGCACGATCACGGTCCAGGCGGGAAGCCTTTCGGTTGCTTCCGGCGAGGCGCTGGGCAGCCCCTTCAATTCGGTGCATCTCAACATGACTGCGGCGGGAGAGCGGTTCATCGCCACCGGCACGTCGATCGCCCGCCAGCCGATCGTTTTGAATCAAGGAGCGGCGAGCAACGCGACCTTCGAGGTCACGGCGGGCAACACCTTCACCCTCGCGGGAGTTATCACCGGCGGGAGCACGATCGACCTGGTCAAGATCGGGGCTGGGACGCTGGCGTTGAGCAATCCGAGCAATACGTTCGGGGGCGTGGGGCGGAGCATCGACATTCAGGATGGCTTCCTGGCCGCATCGGCAGATGGCGCCATGGGCGCCGCAGGGAATATCGTAAAACTCAATACTCCCGACGCCAACGAAGGCTTCCGTGCGGTCGGGACATTCACTTCCACGCGTGTGTTCAACCTGGCCAACACCGGCGTCAACGGGAACACCATCGACGTGGTTCCGGGGAATGTATTTACGCTCCAAACGCCGTTTACTGTGGGCTCGACGAGCAGCCTGGTGAAGCAGGGACTCGGGAGGCTGGAACTCACGGTGGCCCAGAATGGCAGCTGGAATGGCGCGGTGAAAATCAATGAGGGTGCAATCCGCGTCTCGAATGCCGCGGCACTCGGGACCGCGACCGGAAGCACCGAGATCAACAATTCAGGCGGTCTGGAAATCACTGGGGGCATCACGCTGACCGAACCGCTGACGATCAACACTCCGGGCGACAATACGACGATGGCCGGGCCGGGCCTCGGCGGGGTGCTGCGCAGCGTCGTGTCGGGTTCGACGGCGACTTACAACACCGGCACGATCACCGTGAACGCGAATGGGAACGGCCCGTTCAACGACAATACCTCGCGGAGCATTGTGATCGGCGCGGACTCCGGTACCACCTTCACCATTGGGTCGGCCAGCACGTTGAACTTTAACAACGTCGCCGGCCCGGGCCGCGCGACGAATCTCGTTCTGACGGGGGATAGCAATAACGCGAACATGCTGAACAGCGTGATCACGAGGACTGCCGGCACGACGCTTAATCTCGTAAAGACCGGGATCGGGGATTGGATTTTTGCGCCGACCACGGCTCCGCAGGTGGACGGACTCGTGATTCGCAGCGGCACTTTGGAGGAGCGGACTGCCTCCGCAGGCGTGGGCGGAAATGGAGAACTCATCCCGAACACGACGTCGTTGACCTTCAACGGCGGTGGGACTTTTAAGTTTAGCAATCTCAGTGCGATCACCGCCAAAACGGAAACGCTGGGGCAACTCACCTTCACGTCTGGCGATGGGACCGTCCGCATCGAGCGCGCTACCTCCTCGGTGAATGCGAACCTGGCCTTCAGCGGCCTCACCGCCCGTCCGAGCGGTGCGACGGGATTGTTTCTCGTCAATGGCACCAGCGCATCCTTTACGACGACGACCAAGATGGCGATCGGGGGATTGGTCACCGGGTTTGTGGATCCCGGGCTTTTTGCCGAGGTTCAGACGACCGGGGCGAGTGCGTTTGCGTGGTACGATACGACCGCGGCGTCGGTCCGGCAGATCAATTATTCGACCGATGGGGCTCTGGTCGGGACATCGGCGTCCACTTTGACCGCTAGCAAGCACATGCAAATGACGGGAGCCGTCTCCGGTGCCGGGATCCCTGCGACGGCGATCTATTCTCTCAATATGTCGGGGACCGGCACGCTCAACCTCAATGCGGGCCAGACGCTGATCATATCCAACACCGGTGCGATCGCGGGCGGTGGCACCGGCAATGGCGTGGGTGGCTTGCTCAAAACCGGGAACAACGCGACGTCGATCCTCGGAGGAGCGGGCGGGGGGATCAGTGCCAATGGCAACGAATTGATCATCCGCACCGATTTGGCGTCCGATGCGCTGACCATCTCCGCCCCGATCGTGAATACCGGCGCATTGACCAAAACCGGGCTGGGAACGCTGACGCTCAGCGGTTCGAACGGCGCGACCGGAGCGATCATGGTCAACAGCGGAAACTTGATTGTGCAGGGGACGTCCGCCTTGGGTTCTGGGACGAGCGTCTCGTTGAGCGGAGGGACGTTTACCTTCCAGACGGACGGCGACGGCACAGGGTCCAGGCAAACGATCGGGGCGGGAAAGAATATCGTGGTCAGCGGAGGCAGCGCGAACCTCACGGTGGGGAAAATCGCGGCGGCGCAGGCCCTGAACAAAACGATCACGTTCGGATCTCTTTCAATCGGCAACCAGGTGCTCACGGTCACCGGGAACAACGGCTATGGCGTGCGGTTTACGGGTGCGACCACCTTTACCGATACCCTGCCTCCCACCTTGAATGTGGCTGGCGCGCAGGCTTCCAACGTGGTCCCAGGACTTACCCTGGCCGGGGTGGTTTTGAGTAACAACGGGGCGGGGCTCATCAAGGCCGGGACCGGAACTCTCGTGCTGGAAAACAACAGCCTGGCCACACCCAATACCTTCGGCGGCGCCGGTGCCTTGATCGATATCAAGGAAGGTGTGGTGGCCGCTGGTTCCGATGCCGCTCTGGGCCATGCCGGGAATAACGTCGTCCTCAACGCCAATAGCTTTACCCAAGGTTTCCGGGGGATCGGAAGCTTCGCCACCAGCCGCACCTTTACGCTCAGCCAACTCTCAAACGGCATCGATGTAACACAGGGCAACGTGTTGACTCTGAATACGGCATTGAGCTTCTCGGCGCCTGGCAATGGGCTGGCCAAAAACGACAATGGCGTGCTCGAACTCGGCACCGATAGCCCGACCACCTGGACCGGCCCGCTGTCCCTGAGTGCCGGCGCGCTGCGCCTGAAATCCGGCGGCGGCCTGGGCGCGGCGAGCCATATCATCGCGATGCCGACTCTCGTCGGAGCGGCGCTCCAACTCTCCGGGACCAACGTGACCTACAATCCCTACGCGCTCACCCTCTCCACGAGCGGGATCAACAACGGTGGCGTCCTGGAGAATGTCTCCGGCGACAACGTCTGGAGCGGCGCGATCTCGCTGGGGGCCGACAATGCGGTCATTGGATCGAGCGCTGGATCACTGCGGCTCACCGGCGGGATCGCCTCGTCGATCACGACAGCGAGGAGCTTGTTCCTCACCGGTGCGGGCGACATTACCCTGGCCGCCGCGCCGCTCGCGGCCACGGTGAGCGCGATCACCAAGATCGGCACCGGCACCGCCACCCTCGGCATGGCGAGCCCCGCTTTCGTGGGAAACCTCGCGGTGAATGCGGGGACCCTGGCGATCAAAGGCAGCGGCGCGCTGATCGGCGGCACCGGGACGGTCACGGTGAGTGCGGGCGGGACTTTGACGATCGATGACAGTGTCGGCGCTCCGACGGCGGCGCGGCTCGGAGGGCGGAGCATCATTTCGCTCGGGGGGACGTTCCGCTACGAGGGGAACAGCGCGAACTCGGCGGAAACATTTGGCTCGCTCCAAATCGGCACGTCAGCGGTGACCGGCTCCGCGCCGAATCAGACTTTCTCGCTCGTGAACGTGGGTGCAAACACGACGATCATTTCAAATACATCCGGGGCCGGAACGAATACCCTGACCTTTCCCACTTGGGACGCCAATGTAACCTTAAACGGCAATGCAACTAGGATCCGCAATGGGTTGATCACGACGGATAGCGCGCTCGTATTTTCGGGCACCAATATCGGGACGGCGAGCAATCGCATCATCATCGGCGACTCGGCTGCCGGCAACCCGGCTGGGTCGAGTCCGACGACTCCTTTGCTGACCAATGGCATCCTTGCGCGCGCCGTGGTGGCATCGGGAGGCATCTTCGATTTTGCGACCTATGCGGGCCCGCAGACGCTCCCTGCCTTGACGACCGCAGACAGTAACATCGTCGTTCTCGGAGGTGGAAATACGAGACTGCTGGTCGTGGGGCAAGCCGTCAGCAGTACGTCCATTCCGGCGGGGGCGCGGATCGCCAGCATCATCGACGCGAATAGTTTCACCATCACGATCCCTGCGACCGTGACCGGGCCGAATGCCAACACTATCTTCCAGGAGACTGGGATTGCGGCACTGAATTCGGCCGCCTACCTCGGCGCGCCCGATCTCAACACGGGCGTCGCGGCCGACACCGTCCTGGTCGATAGCGGCACGCTGCTCAGCGATCTCACTGCGAATCGGACCTTCAACGCCCTCAAGTTTAGCGGCACCGGATTGAATGTGGGCGGCTTTGCGCGCATCTCGCTGACCCTCGGTTCGGGCGGATTGCTCGCGACCGGTGGGAGTAACACCATCAACGTTCCCATCCTCGCCGTGGGTGGGACGCAGTTGATCTCGCATATCGATACAGGGTCCGTACTCACGATCAGCAGCACGCTCACCGGGACGGCTGGCGCGGTGAAAGCCGATCCGGGATTGCTCGTCCTGAACACGCCCTCCAGTGCGATCCCTGGAGTGAGCGGAAATGTGAGTTTCACCGGGACGCAAAATCTCCTCGGCGGCACGTTGCAACTGGGCGGCACGCCAGGGACGAGCAACAACATGCTCCAGCCGGGCGTCGCGCTGCGGGTCGGTCCGGGGGCCACACTCGATCTGAATGGAAACCTCCAGCTCTTTGGCCCGCTATTGACCGACGCGGGAATCGCGGGCGCGCCCGGGACTCGAGGGGTGATCACGAGTAACTCCGGGACCGGAACTTTGGTTTTCAACCAGGGAACCACGGATCGCAACTGGTCGGCGAGCATCACGGGTGCGGTGAATCTCTCGCGCAGCGGCGTGAATACCTTCTCGGTCTTTAGCCCTCAGACCTATACCGGGATGACCCAGATCAATGGCGGGACGACCATCCTGCGTGACGCCGGGGCGCTCACCGGCACGACGGCCATCGACCTCAATTACGCGAGCCTGACCATGGAGAACAAGTCCACCGGCACGACGAGCAGCCTTTCGGACAACCCCGACCGAATCAACAACGCCGCGACCCTCGCGCTTCGCGGCGGCACCCTCACCCTGAGTGGGCGTGAGCAACTGGCCTCCTCGGAAATGCTGGGCGCGACGTCGCTGGAGCAGGGCTATTCCTTCATCGTGAGCACCGCGGGTGGCACGGGGATCAACTCCTCGGAACTGACCTTCGCCAGCCTCACGCGACCGGCGAACTCCGCGGCGACGGTGAACTTCAATTCCGCGGTGGGCCTGATCGGGAGTAACCCGCGGATCCTCATCACGGCTGAGCCGACCCCGGTGAATGGCATCATCGGTGGATGGGCGCTCGTCCAGAACGACTTCGCGAGCTATGCGCCTGGCCTCGGGGTGGGTGCGCTCGGGCAGGCTGGGTTCCCCGCCTTCGACACCGTATTTGTCGCGGGCTCTTCGCAGCCGACTCAGAACTTCAAGATCTCAGGAGGCACGCTCAACATTCCGAGCCTCGCCGCCGGGGCGAGCGAATATCGCCTCAACACGCTGAACATGGCCATCACGGTGGCCGCCCAAAATCTCACCTTCACCGAGGGCGGTGATACCCTGAACCTCGTCGGCGGGGGCCTGATCAAGACCGGGAACTTTGCGAATAGCTTTGGCGCCACTGTGGATTCGGGGCGACTCACCGCGGGGGGCGGTGCGGTCAGCGGCACGAGCGACCTTTATCTCTTCAACAATGCGAACACGCTGACGATCAATTCGCGGATCATCGACACCGCGACGGCGATCGCCGCTGGCACGGGCAAGGCACGGCTGGTCATCTCCGCGACGGGCGCCACCGTCTCACTGGCCAATCCAGCCAACAGCCACACCGGCGGCACCGTGGTCAATGGCGGCACTGTGACCTTGACCGGCCTGACGCCCAGCGCGGCGCAGATCCTCGCCGGGCACGCGGAGATCCCGGCGGGCGGACTGACCCTCAACGGCGCCACCGTGACCATGACCACCAATCCGGTGACCCTGACGACCCATGCCGGGCAGATCGCGCCGGCTAATGTGGTGACCCTGAACGGAAGCAGCACCTTGAATCTGGCGGGCAACAACACCCTCGCCGGGGTAATTTTTAATAACAACGGCGGCACGACGACGCCTGCGGTCAACACCGGCGGCACGCTCACCATCGGAGCGAGTGGCATCGTGGTTTCCTCTTCGAATGTCACCACCACCGCCACGTTCGGGGGCAAGCTTGACCTCGGCGCCGGGGTCACTTCGATTGTGACCAATCCGATCATCTTCGCGGGCGCTGGGAACGAGATCAATCCGCTCCAGGCCACGCTGATCATTCCGGCGATCGAAATCAGCGGCGGGATCAACAAGAGCGGCGCCGGCGTGTTGCAGTTCAATGGGCAGGCGGTCTTCACCGGGCCGATCAACGTGACAGAGGGCGGCATCCAGTACGGCGCCACCAATGCGGGATCGCGGTTCTCGACGATCACGCTAAGCGGGGGCACGCGGCTCAATCTGAACAACGTCGGGACGGTCATCGGCTCGCTCGCCGGGAGCGGCACGGTGACCAACAGCGCGGGGAGTCAGACGCTCACCACGGGCTTCAACAATGCGAGCACCACTTTCTCCGGCCAGGTCCGCCGTTTTGGCGACGGCACGTTGAACGGACTGAACCTGACGAAAATCGGGACGGGGACGATGCAGATGACCGGCGCGGGGAGCAACTCGACGGGAAACCTTTCCGTCCAGGGCGGCACGATCGCCTATAACGGAGCCGGCAGTTCGAGCTTCGGGAATAACCTGTTCGTCACCGGCGGGACGCTCACGCTCGATAACTCGGGGACGAACGTGAACAACCGACTGGGCGGCACGCTCGCGAATCCGCCGCTGAACACGATCGTGAATTTCGGCACGCTCACGAGCAACGGCGGCACGCTGAACGTGATCGGCAATGGTGGCGCGAATACCACGGAGTCGTTCGGCACATTTACCGTGGCTCCCGGCTCGGGGGTGATCAATCTCCAGCCCAATCTGAACCGCGTGCTGACTATGAGGTTCGCAACGTTCGGCGGGATCCAGGCGGGCGGCGCCGTGCTGATCCGCGGGCTCACGGATTCGACCAGCCCGGGGCCGGGCGAGGCGACGATCGAGGGGGGGACGGCGGGGTTCGGAGTGCCGACCGGGGCCGGAAATGGCAACCCCGTGACGGAGAAGGAAGTCCGCCCGGACATGATCGGAGACACATCGCTCACGGGTACGGGCACCTCGTTCATTACCCGCGACACGGTCAGTCCCTTCAGGCTCCGCGTGCTCCAGCCTTTCGAGATGTTGAATGAACTGTTGAGCGGTTCGACGACGCCGTCGAACTACGATCTCTCTGCGGTTCAGAACATTTCCGAGAACACCGCCGGCAACAGTATCGTGTTCCAAGGTGTGTCGGGCATCGCCAAGAACGGGCCGGCCACCTACGGACGCTTCGGTCCCAATGGCTCGTTGCTCACGCAGACTGTGATCAGCGGAGGCATCCTGACGATCGAAGGAGGCTCGAGTTCCATCAACGTCGGCCTGCTCACGACCCCGCCGGTGTCCGCGACCGCTCCGCCCAATGTCTCACTATCCTTCCACTCGGTGGGCGATCTCACCGTCAACGGCGATGTCGCGGCCGGCACGGGCGGCCTGACGAAATCGGGCGCCGGTCTCCTGAAGATCACCGGACGCGGATTCTACACCGGGGTCACCACCGTGAACGCCGGGATGCTCACGCTCGACGGTCCGCAGGAGAACAGCATCGCCGTGGTGCCCGGGGCCACGGCGGCCGTCCTTTCCGCGCTCACGGTGAACGGCGGCACCCTCGATCTCAACGGAAGGAGCCAGGCCTTCGGGGCTCTCCAGAGTGTCAATGGGAACACCGGCATGGGAGGTATGGTGACCAATACGGGTGTCAATGCGACGCTCACTAGCGCGGGCGGCACCGGGACCTTTAGCGGCAATCTGGCCGGCGACTTGAATCTCGTGAAATCCGGCAACAGCACGCTGACGCTCACCAGCCCGAACTCCTACACAGGCACGACGCTGCTGCGGGGCGGCGCGATCACGTTGCAGGATCTGGGCGCCTTGACCGCGACCACTGCCATCGACGTGAACTACGGAACGTTCACGATCAACCACGGCGCCCTGACTCCAGTGGCGAATCTGAGCCCGTCGCGTTTGCCTTCCAGCGGGGTCGTGCCGGCGCTCCCGATCAGCCTGTTCGGCGGCACGTTCGCGCTCACGAGTGGCAACTCCGCGAATTACACCGCGACGCACCCGAATGCCGAAATCTTCCTGACCGGCGGTGCGAGCAACATCAACACGAACCTCGCCTCGACCAACAGCAGTTCCGCAACTTTGACGCTGAAGAGCCTGACGCTGTCGGAACCCACCGCGACGGTTAATTTCGGCGGCACGAATTTGGGCATCGTGGGATTCTTCAACTCCGCCACCAAGTTTAACACCGCGCCTGCGATCCCGAACAACATCATCGGTCCGTGGGCGACGGTGGGTGGCTCGGATTTCGCCTCCTACAGCGGGGCCAATGGCGTCATTGCCCTCGCCAGCGTGGTCGGTGGTTACAGTGCGGCGACGACCCTCGCTGCGCCCGGTTCGGACACGACCAACTTCAACATCACCGCCACGTCGGCCCTGGCCAACAACACCGCCGCCAATGTCCTGCGGGTGAGCGGCACGATCTCCGTCAACCCCGCCGCAGGAACTACCTTGACCCTCGGAGCGGCGGGCGTCAGCGGTGGGCTCCTGAATTCCTCGACGACGACTACGGCAACGATCGGTAGCGCATCGGGCGTGGGTTTCATCACCTCCGGCGGCAGCGAGTTATTCGTTCACGGAAATGCGAATCTGGGGGCGAACCCACAGACTTTCAGCACCACCTTGATTAACAGTGTGATCAAGGACGACGTGGGCGCAGTTGCGCTCGTCAAATCCGGCACCGGCATCGTCACGCTCGCCGGCAACAACACCTATAGCGGCGGAACGGTGGTGAATCAGGGGACGCTGAACCTGTCCACTCCGAGTGCGAACGGGACCTCGGTCGTCGCGGTCCCGGGCGTCCTGTTGATCAACAACGCCGTCGTGACCTTGACCGCCGCGAACCAGCTTTCCACCACCGCGCAGGTCACGATCGACGGCGCAGGGACGCTCAATATGAGCGCCGTGAACACCGTCGGACGGCTGACCTTCAACAATCGTGGCGGCAACGGGAATCCCACTGTCAACACCTCCACGATTCTGACGCTCTCGTCCTCGAATGCGATCACTTCCACCAACGATACGCTGAGCACCACGCCGCTGATCGCGGGAACCGAACTATCCTTCTCCCACAGCACGCCGACCATCACCACCAGCGGCATCGCCACGAACAACCTCGTGCTTCAGTCGCCGATTCACAGCTCCGCCGGCCCCATCGTCAAGGCCGGCTCCGGCTCCCTCGCATTGAATCCGACGGTCGGGGCACTCAATGCCAACACGGCGACCGGTCAGCTTATTATTACGCTGGCTGGTGCGACGGGCCCGTTGAAGGCAGGGATGGCCGTGACCGGCGCGGGAATCCCGGCGGGAACCACCATCGTCGATGTCATCGACGGAAATGATGTGCAAATCTCCGCGCCAGCGACCGCCAATGGAACCAACGTGGCGCTGACGTTCACCGGCAGCACGGTCAACAATGGATTCACCGTCAACGATGGCTCGCTGATCTTTACCCAGAGCTCGAACACCCTGGCGGGCGTGGTCAAGAGCGGCCCGATCGGCACTGGCCCGCTCATCCTGAACAGCGGCGCGGGAACCGAGGCGTTCCTGATGAGCGACGGCGCGGTGCGCACCATTCACAATCCGGTGCAGGTGAACGGGAACTTCACCTTCGGCGCACCGGCTTCCGCCAACACGACGGCGCTGCTCAACAACGGCGTCATTCTGGCCGGCCCGGTGACCTTGAGCTCCGGTATCGCGCACACGATTTCGGTGAACAGCGCCGCAAACGTCTCGACGATCACCGGGCAGGTCCTCGGGACGAATGCCACCCTCGTGAAATCCGGCCCGGGGACTCTCGTGCTCCAGAACGCCGCGAATAACTGGGGTGGATCGTTGACCATCGCCGAGGGCGTCTTGAGGAATGGCGCGATCGGCGCGATTCGCGCCAATTCGGACATGACTGTGGCCACCGGCGCGGTCTTCGATACAGCCGCCTTGAACCAGTCCTTGAAGTTCCTCTTCGGTGGCGGTGTGGTGGCCAATTCCTCGACGGTCTCGGGCGCGACGCTCACCGTCGGCGCCACCACCTTGCTCGGGGACGTCAACACCTTCTCCGGCTCCATCAGCGGCGTGGCGAATCCCCTCGCCGCGCTCGGTCTCACCAAGGAGGGAGCCGGAACGTTCATCCTCGCAGGCCCGAACAACTACCGCGGTGCGACCAACGTCAATGCTGGCGTGCTCAGGGTCTCCGCGTCGGGAAGCGTGAGCGCCTATTCCGCATTCACCGTCAACAATGGAGCGGTCGCGGAAATCAACGGCCTGATTGACGCCCCCTCCGGCGGATCTGGTTCACTGAAAACCGAGGGCCTCGGCAGCCTCATCCGGGGATACGGAAATCTCGCGGTCGGCACCACCATTCAGGATGGCGGTTTCATCCGGCCTGTCGTCGGTCCTTTGGGCGAGCGACTGACCATCCTGGATCAGGACCTCGTCTTCGATAACGGTAGCACGCTCATCTTCAAGGCCTCCCTATCGCTTCAAAATCGCATCATTCTCGGCGGGCCGGAATTGTCCGGAAACGTTTCTTTGCCCGCCAATACGGGAAGCTGGAAGTTGCTCCTCGAGAACACGGATATCCTGAACCCGGCGCCGCTGACGTTTGTCCTCTTTGACGGCGATCAAACCGTCGGTGCCAACCTGAACGGCAATACCTCGTTCAGCGATTTCGTGGGAGACTACACGATCGACTACGGCATCACCGGCTGGTCCGGTGGCGAGATCCATTACGATTTCGACACCAATGACATCCTCCTCACTGGAGTCGTGCCTGAACCCAGCACGGTGTCGATGCTCCTCGGGAGCCTCGGGGTCGCCCTTGGCCTCCAGCGTTTTCGCCGGAGGCGGAAGTAACGGGCGTTTTTGCGTCTCGCGAGAATGGTTGGAACGCAATCCTGGAGGGACACGCTCCGTCGTGTCCCTGATCGGTCGTCTCTCTGATCCAGCGGGCGGAGGTGACGCGGGGACACGGAAGTTTGGGACACGACGGAGCGTGTCCCGGCGCAGTTTTTGATATGGTTTCCCGCGGATTCCCCCTATCTAGCTCCGCATGAAAGTCACCGCTCTCGCGATCACGCCGCCGCCCGGCGCGCAGGATTGTCCCCGCGTCACGCCAGAGCTGCTCGCGAGTTGTTTCGCGCGTTATTCGCGGAGCAACAAGGGCATCGAATCCGTCCTCGCCGGGATCAATTGGGACGACCCGGACAAGTCGGTCGATCAGGTCTTTCGTTTCCTCGACTACGGCCACGCCAGCATCGGCGGGCTGACGGGCGGCATCGCCATGGCGATCGACCGATGCTCGTGTTTTCTCGCGCTGAAGCTCTTCGAAATCGCCCAGCTCTGCGACGGCCAGGAATCCAGCACGCGCTACATCGAGATGGTCCCCACGAACCTGCCGAATCCCGAGGAGGTCGGCATTCCCGGCCACCTCGCCGTGGAGTGGCAGAGCGTGATGGAGGATGCGTTCGCGATCTATCGCGAGGTCTATCAGGACCTGGACCGGCAGGCGCGCGAAGACCCATCGATCGTCCGCTGTCCCGCGGGCGCGAGTGAGAAGGTGCTCGACCGGCTGCGCAAAAACTACGCGCTCGACCGGGCCCGTTACTTCATCCCTTTCGCCACCCAGACGAATGTCGGCCTCGTCATGACCGCGCGCGTCTGGGCGCAGACGATCCGACAGCTCGACGCGCAGCCTTTTCCCGAAGCGGTGGAATGCGCCGCCAAGCTGCGTGCCGAGCTGCAAAAGCTCACCCCGCGACTCACCAAACACAGCTTCAAGGACACCGCGAGCGCGCAGCAGGCGCTCCAGGAAGTCGATTACAGCCGCGAGATCATCCGCCGCGATGGTGTCGGCATCGACCCGGTCGCGGACCAGGTTTTCGTCGGAGTGGACCGCGCCTATCCGTCGTTCCTCCCGGACCTCCAGTCGTTGCCCGCGGCGTTCGTGGGAAAGGAGAATCGCTACAGCATCGTCGGCTCGGCCGTGAAGCGCCTCTTCGTCCGCTTCGCTTGGAACAACATTTCCCTCGCGGAACTGCGCGACCTCAACCGCCATCGCACCGGCCACCGCTTCACGCCCATGGTGCCGGTCGGCTTCTACCTGCCCACGGGCGTCAGCCATCCGCGCCAGCGCGAACTCCTCGAGCGCCAGCGGGACCTGGTAAAAAAACTGACTCTCGATTCGCCGGCAAACGGCGCCCACTACTACGCCTACCTCCTCGGCGACCAGGTCGCCTTCGAGCACTCGACTCACGCGGACAAGTTCATCTACGAGGTCGAGCTGCGCACCGGCATGGGCGCGCACTTTCGTTACGCCGAGCATCTCGCCGCGGCCTGCCGCGAATTCGTGAAGCTCGTGCCCGAGGCCGCGCCGTTCATTCAGATCGGCACCGCCGAACCCGAGTAAGCGCGCGGCGATGCGCTACTTCGCCCAGCTCAGCGCCGGCAGGATCGTGCTCTGGTGCTACCTCATCTGGTATGTCTTTTTCGCGACCCGTTACTTCGATCCGAGTCGCAATCTCTGGCTCACCTCGCTCGGCCTCTCCGGCATCATCGGCATCGCGCTGATCCTCAGCACTTCGGGAAGTAACTCCCGTCTCGACCGCTGGCAGATCTTCCGCCTGTTCCTGATGCCGTTCTGCGTTTCGAGTTTCGCCGCGCTGGTGAAAGGCCGCGGCTTCCTTCTCGTCTTCTCTCCGCGCGTCCAGGAAAACCTCATCGCCCTCGGCTGCTGCGCCGCCTTTTGCGCGTTCGTCGCCGGGGTGAAGCTGGCCCGCCGCTGATCGCGACCGGGTATCACCGTGATCGCAAAGCTGCATTTCCATTCCATCAGGGTTGTCCGCTATTAGTCATCCTGTTCTCTCCGCTCTGTCCGATGTCTCTGCAAAAAACACTCCTGCTCTGGGTCGCCGCCTGGGTCGTCGCGATCAGCGCGCTGCATGCGAAGCTGAATCCCGATTCCATTCGCGGACTCCGGGAACTCCTTGCACCCATGCATGGCGATCACGTCGCCGGCATGGATCGGTTCAAGGTCGGCTTCATTCCGGTGACGTGCCATCTCACCTGCCCGGTCACTGACTTCATCAACAAGAGCATCACCGGCACGAACAACTACGAGCCGATCCGCTTCAACGCCTTCCCCGAGATCAAGGAATCGCTCATCGCCGGCCACCTCCCCGCCACCTTCCTCCTCGCGCCCATGGCCATGGCCCTTCGTGAGCAGGGCGTGCCGATCAAGATCGTCTATCTCGGCCACCGCGATGGCACCGCGATGATGGTCCACAAGGACTCGAACATTTTCCGCATCGAAGATCTGAAGGGAAAAAAGGTCGCCGTCCCGAGCCGCTTTGCGAACCAAAAGCTGCTGCTCTACAAGGCGCTCCGCGAACGAGGCATGTCGATCGACGACCTCTCCGTGGTCGAGATGCCACCGCCGGACATGCCCGCCGCGCTGAGCGTGCATGCCGTCGATGCGATCACGTCGGGCGAGCCATTCATGGCCCAGACGGAACTCGATGGCTATGGCCGCATCCTTTATCTCACCAAGGATGTCTGGCCGAATTTCATTTCCTGCGTCCTGGTGGTGATGGAGGACGCGATCAAGAACCGTCGCGCCGACGTGCAGACGCTCGTGGACGGCATCGCGAAGAGCGGCAAGTGGCTCGATCAGACGATGGACCATCGCATGAGCGCCGCGCAGTTCGTCTCGAAGAACTACTACATGCAGGATCCGCGGCTCCTCACCTTCGTGCTCAGCAAGCCGGCCGACCGCGTGAAGTACACCAAGCTGACGCCGCTGCGGAAGGACTTCGAGGAGATCGAAGCGCTCGGACGCGAGGCAGGGATTCTGCAAGGCACCGCGCACTTCGAGGATTACGCCGATCCGTCGTTCGCCGAGTCCGCGACCGACCGCGTCGAAGCCTGGAAATTTGAAGGCCCCAAGCCATGAGCGCGCTCACCGCACCGAAATCATCTTCCGCCAGCCAGCGCCCGACCGACGCCGCCGCGCCCGCCCCAGTGCGGCGCGATCCACATGCCTGGCTGAAGCTCGCGCTTCCGCTGGCCGTCGCTGCTCTCTTCCTCCTCGCGTGGGATGGCGCGGTGCGTGTGACCGCCAGCGAAGTCTTCCCGCGTCCGCTCGACGTCGCGCGCGGCATCGGCGAGCTGATTCAAAAAGGGCTGCTCCTCAAATACATCGTCGCCTCGCTCTTCCGCGTGACGTGGGGCTTCGGGCTGGCCGTGCTCGTCGGCGTGCCGTTCGGCCTGTTTCTTGGTTGGTTTGGCCGCGCCTATCAGGCGTTTAATCCGATGATCCAGATCTTCCGCCCGATCTCGCCCATCGCGTGGATTCCCGTCGCGATCCTCTGGTTTGGCATCACCGACGTGGCGCCCATCTTCCTCATCTTCCTCGCCAGCGTTTTCCCCATCACCGTCTCCGCCACGGCCGCCGTGCAAAACATGCAGCCGGTCTATCTGCGCGCTGCGCAAAACTTCGGCCTCTCGCGCGGCGAGCTTTTCCGCCGCGTCATCTTCCCCTCGTGCCTGCCGCAGATCATCACCGGCATCCGCATCGCCCTCGGCGTCGCCTGGCTCGTGGTGGTGGCGGCGGAAATGATCGCGGTGAACTCCGGCCTTGGCTACCTCATCATCGACGCGCGCAATGCCGGCAAACGCTACGACCTCGTCGTCGCCGGCATGGTCATGATCGGCCTCATCGGCCTCGTCCTCGACCTGCTCGTGCGCCGGCTGGAAAACTTCGACGAAGTCCGCTGGGGCTATGCCAACCGCTGATGCCATGAGCCTTCCCGACCAGCCTGTCGTCAGCATTCGCGACCTGTGGATGAGTTTCCCAGGCAAACAATCCGGCGAGCAAATCCATGTGCTCGAACACATCGATCTCCAGGTCGCTGCGGGTGAATTTGTCTGCATCGTCGGCCCGAGCGGATGCGGAAAATCGACGTTGCTCAACATCGTCGGCGGCTTCCTCGTGCCGACCCGCGGCGAAGCGCTCGTCGAGGGGCAGGTCGTGCGCGGTCCCGATCCGCGGCGCATATTTGTCTTCCAGGAAAATGGCGTCTTCCCGTGGCTCACCGTGCGGGAAAACATCGGCTTCGGCCTCTCCGCGAAAAGCGAGGAGGAGCGCGTGCAGACCATCGCCCACTACACCGAGATGGTCGGACTCGTCGGCTTTGAGAGCGCCTATCCGCGCGAACTCTCCGGCGGCATGCGCCAGCGCGTCGAGATCGCCCGCGCCCTCGCGGCGAATCCCGACATCATCTACATGGACGAACCCTTCGGCGCGCTCGACTTCATCACGCGACTGAAGATGCGCACGGACCTCATGCGCATCTGGCAGCGGGAAAAGAAGACCGTCCTTTTCGTCACCCACGACATCGAAGAAGCAGTGCAACTCGCCGACTGCGTGGTGGTGATGAGCCGCCGCCCCGCGACCATCCAGGAAGTCGTGACCATCGATCTTCCGCGCCCGCGCGATCTCGACTCACCGGGCTATCTGGAAAAGCGCGACCACATCTTCCGCGCCATGGGCATGAGCCTGCGCGTCGGCGAGAGCGCGGCGTAGCGGTCTGTTGAAATACGCCAATCCTCTTACTCTTTGTCTTGCTCCTGCTCTTGCTCCGATTCAGAGAGAGAAGCTCGGCGAGCAAGAGCAGGAGCAAGACAAAGAGTAAGAACGGAGGGGCCTCAGTATTTCAAGAGGCTGCAGGCCCGACTTGCCGCCTCGTGCGCTCGCGGCTAAGAGCAGCGGCATGATCATCACCGCATGGATCGGCGCAGCGCTTTCCTTTCTCGATGGCACCGCGCGCGCGACGTATCGCCCCGCGCCGGATCGCAATCCCGTGCTGCTCATTCACGGCATTGCCGAGGACGAATCCGGCATGAAGCGCATGGGCACCTACCTGCGAGCCGAGGGTTGGGAAGTCCACACGATCAGCCTGCGGCCAAACTGGGGCCAGGCGGGCCTCGAGCCGCTCGCGCGCGACATCGCGAAGTATGCGGACGAAGAATTGCGCGGGCGAAAGTTCGACCTTGTCGGCTTCAGCATGGGCGGGCTGGTGAGCCGGTACTACATGCAGCGGCTGGGCGGCGTGCAGCGCGTCGAGCGTTTCGTCACGCTCTCGGCGCCGCACTGCGGGAGCTACTGGGCGTGCCTCGTGCCAAATGACGGCTGCCGCGAAATGCGTCCCGGCAGCTCATTCCTGCGTGATCTCGATACCGACGCGGAGCAGTTGCGCCGGGTGAAATTCACCTCGCTCTACACGCCGTGGGATCTCGCGATCGTGCCCTCGCGCAGCTCCCTGATGCCGCAGGCGCGCAATGTGAAAGTGCCCGTCGGCTCGCATCCCGGCATGGTGTTGAGGCGCCCGAGTCTGCGCGCCGTTGCCACAGCCCTGCGCGGCTGATGCCTAGCGCGACTGCCTAAAGAAGGTTCCGGATCACCGGAGCCATCCTGGATGGGATGCGCTTTGTCGCGTCCCAGATCCGAGATGGCGAACCGCTCGCTCCCGGGGCCCTCGGACGCGACGGAGCGCGTCCCTCCAAGGCGTTTTCCGGAAGCGCGGGATGCGACAAGGCGCCTTCCTGATCCGGCAGTGATCGTTGGCAAATGCTCTATTGCACCGCGGGCAGCAACCGGCTGAGCAGCTCGCTGATCTTCACGCGCTCCTGACGGCCGTCATCGCGATGGCGGAGGGTCACGGTGTCTTTCAACTCGTCGCTTTTTTCGCCGAGCGTCTCGAAGTCGATGGTCAAGCCGAACGGCGTGCCGGCTTCATCCTGCCGTGCGTAACGACGGCCGATGTTGCCGGTCTCGTCGTAGAAGCAGTTCATCTGACGCTTGAGCATTTCGTAAACGGCCCGCGCCTTCGCCACGAGTTCCGGCTTGTTCTTGAGCAGCGGGAAGATCCCGACCTTCACCGGCGCCACACGCGGATGAAAACGCAGCACGGTGCGCTTCTCGATCTTGCCGTTCACGTCCGCCTTTTCCTCCTCGTGATACGCGGCGGCGAGCACGGCGAGCGCGAGGCGATCAAGGCCGGCAGAGGGTTCGATGACGTGCGGGACGAAGAGGCCCTTGAAGAGCTTCTCGCAAAACTCCTTCGCCGCCGCGAGCGCTTCGTCCGCAGGTTTGTTGTTCTTCGCCGCCCGTGCGGACCATTCCTCCTGCACGCTGATCACAAAGGCCGCGCGCGCCGCATCATCGAGTTTGCCCGCCGCGGCGCGGAGTTCTTCGTCGAAGATCTCCTGCGTCTTGCCGCTGTGCTGCTGGTGTTGCGAAAGATCGAAATCGCTGCGCGCGGCGATGCCTTCGAGTTCTTCGGTGCCGAACGGGAACTTGAACAGGATGTCCACGCAGGCGCGGGCGTAGTGGGCGAGCTCCTCGGGTTTCTGCCGGTGGTAATCCAGCAGGTCGGCGCCAAGACCGATGCCATCGTAGTAGGCGACACGCTCTTTCTCCCAATAGTGGTGCCACATCTCCCAGCCCCAGTTTGGCTGCGGCTTGGAGAGTTCGGCATCTTCGCTCCACCGCGCGACCGACCCGTGGAGGATGCGGACCGCCTCATCCGGCGCGATGAAGAACTCGAGTTCCATCTGCTCGAACTCCCGTGATCGGAAAGTGTAGTTGCGCGGCGTGACCTCATTGCGAAACGCCTTGCCGATCTGGCAGATGCCGAACGGCACCTTCTGCCGCGAGCTATCCACCACGTTCTTGAATTGCGCGAAGATCGCCTGCGCCGTTTCGGGCCGGAGGTAAGCTTTGTCGTCGTCGCCCGCCGTCGCGCCCACGAAAGTGTGAAACATCAGGTTGAACGGTTTCGGCTCCGTGAGCTGCGCGCCATTCTCGGGGTTAAAGCCGCGCGAGTTCTCGATCTTTGCCGTCGTTTCGCCAAGCAACACGGGCTCCTTTACGCCTCGTTGCTGATAAAACTGAACCCCAACTTTGCGCGCGCTCTCTGGCGGTTTTCCGACCGGCAGCAGAACGGAGAACGCCGTGCTGCCAGCGTCCAGGGAGGCCAACGCTCGCATAGGCAACTCGCCGGCCTCGTTTGGTGTAGCGGGCGTGGTTTCCTCAGCCCCCGTCCATGTGTAAACGACACCGCTCTGCGGCTCCACGTGATCCGCGCGAAAACGCTTCTTCGTCACGAGACAGTCGCACATCGGATCGCTAAAGGTGTCCACGTGACCCGACGCCTTCCAGATCGCCGGGTGCATGATGATTGTCGCGTCGAGCCCCACCACGTCCTCGCGGTCGCGCGTCATCGCGCGCCACCAGGTATCGCGCAGGTTGCGCTTCAGCTCGGCGCCGAGTGGGCCGTAATCCCAGAAGCCGTTAATGCCGCCGTAGATCTCGGAGCTTTGGAAAATGAAACCGCGCCTCTTGCACAGCGACACGATCTTTTCCATCAGCGGGGTCTCTTTGGGCTGGCTCATAGGAAGGGCGAAAATGCGCGGCGCCCCGGCACGGCGCAACTGGAAACACGCGGGCTCTTACTCCTCGTCTTGCTCTTGCTCCTGCTCTCGGTGGCCGGGGCGAAAGAGCAAGAGCAGGAGCAAGACAAAGAGTAAGAGCACCCTGCATCGGCTAAGAAACCGTCGCCGCCCCGCGTCATCCGTGTATCGTCTGCCCATCGCCATGTCTCGCTACGACATCTACCAATCCAACGCCGCGGAAGTGCCGATCATGCGCAAGTGGGTCATCCGCGCGCTGATCCTCTCACTGCTCATCCACCTCGGATTGTTCATTTTCTTTCAGTTCAAGAAGCTCGAAAACTTCCGCATCCCGACCGAAGGGCGTCTCGCGCCGCCACTCCGCGTCTTCAAGCAGGTGAAGATCCCCGACATTCTGAAGGACCAGGAAGAGTCCCGTCTGAAGCTGCCGGATAAAGTGCCGAACGTGGCCCAGCTCCAGGTGCCGGAAGACAAGCCGCAGGTCGAGGAGTTGCGGCTCGCGCCGCAGGTGCCGGAGATGCCCAAGCCGCTTCTCACCGAGAAGCCGAAAGCCGAGGCCACCGGCGTCGATCTTTTCGCCAAGGCAGAAGCGCAGAGCCGCGGCGCGATGGAAAAGGAACTGAACTCGATCTCTGGCTCGCTGCTCAAGGACAGCCCGCGGTCACCGCGCCAGCCGGCGCTGAATCTTCCCAAGTCGAAGAAGCCCGGCGAGGCCGGCGCGGGCAATGCCGAGGGCATTCCCGGGACCATGAGCATCGACCGCGCGCTCGAGATGACCGGGCCGCTGCCCGCGGGCAACAAGCCCATCGGCATGCCCGGCGGCGCGCTCTACGACTACAATAGTTGGGACCTCAAAGCCGATGCGATCGAGCAGCTCGATAAACTCGGCGAACTGATCAAGCGCAACCCCAAGGCAACGTTCAGCATCGAAGGGCACACCGATTCCACCGGCACGCCGGAATACAACCAGACGCTCAGCGAACTGCGCGCGCAGGCGGTGCGCGATTGGCTGGTCGCGGTCATGAAGATCGCCCCCGAGCGCATCCAGACGCGGGGCTTCGGAAGCAGCAAGCTGATCGTCCCCGCCGACAGGAGCATCGAGGAACAGGCGCCGAATCGGCGCGTCGAGATCGTCATCAAGACGAACCGGAAGTGAGCGCCGTGGCGCGCTGAGGTGATCGCATCGAAGCAGCCGATCGCCGGCGAGGATGTTGCGCGGCATTACGACGAACTGGACGCATTCTACCGTGACGTCTGGGGTGAGCACGTGCATCACGGGCTGTGGCTGCGTGGCGATGAATCGCAGGCGGTTGCCGTGCGGCAATTGGTTGAACTGGTGGCTCGCGAAGCCGCAATCGTACAGGGCGCGAGGGTGATCGACATCGGGTGCGGTTACGGAGCTACTGCGCGATTGCTGGCGGAGGAACGCGGCGCGGAGGTGACGGCGATCACCATTTCCGCGGCGCAACATGCGATCGCGATCACGCGGTGCGGCGGCGGGGAGAACCCGCGATACCTCCTCGGCGACTGGCTCGACAACGAACTGCCGCCGATGGGCTTCGACGCCGCCATCTCCATCGAGAGCAGCGAGCACATGCCGGACAAGCCGAAGTTCTTCGCCCAAGCGCACCGGGTCCTGCGTCCCGATGGCCGCCTCGTGATCTGCGCGTGGCTCGCCGCGGAGCATCCCACGGCGCGGCAGGAGCGATGGCTGATCGAGCCCATTTGCCGTGAAGGCCGGATGCCGCACCTCGGCAGCGAGACCGACCACCGGCAGCTCGCGAGCGATGCCGGCTTCGCGGTCGAGCGAGTGCAGGACGTGACGCGCCAGATCGCGCGGACGTGGCCGATGATCGTCCGCATTTTCCTCCTGAAGCTGCTGCACAAGCCCGCGTACCTCCGCTTCCTCCTCGACCGCCACGCGCACAACCGCATCTTCGCGCTCACCACCGTGCGCCTCTGGATCGCCTTCCGCACTGGCGCGATGCGCTACTGCGTCTTCACGCTGCGCAAGGAACGACCCGGGGGGCAAAAAGGCTTTGCTTCACCCCCTGATTCCCAATAATCACCGCCCCTTCGCGTGAAGAAATTGATCATCCAGATGCCGTGCCTCAACGAGGAGGGAACGCTCGCTGTCGCCTTGAAGGCGCTGCCACGCGAGGTGCCCGGCGTGGACAAGGTGGAATGGCTGATCATCAACGACGGCAGCACCGATCGGACGGTGGAAGTGGCGCGCGCGCATGGGGTGGATCACATCGTGGATCTCGGCACGCATCACGGGCTCGCGCGCGGTTTCATCGCCGGGCTGGACGCCGCCCTGCGCGCGGGCGCCGACATCATCGTCAATACGGATGCGGATAATCAGTACAACGCCGACGACATTCCGAAGCTCATCGCGCCGATCCTGCGCGGTGAAGCCGAGATCGTGGTGGGTGCGCGGCCGATCACGGAGATCGAACACTTTTCGCCGCTGAAAAAGGTGCTGCAAAAGATGGGATCGTGGGTGGTGCGGGCCGCGAGCGGCACCGATGTGGCGGATGCGCCGAGCGGCTTCCGCGCGATGAGCCGCAAAGCCGCGATGCAGCTCAACGTCTTCAGCCAATACACCTACACGCTGGAGACGATCATCCAGGCGGGGCAGAAGAACATGGCGATCGTCTCGGTGCCGATCCGCACGAATGGATACCTGCGGCCGTCGCGACTGATGAAGTCGATGTCGTCCTACATCCAGCGCTCGATCCTCACCATCCTACGCATCTTCATCACCTATAAGCCGCTGCGCTTTTTTCTGTGGCTCGGGGCGTTTCCGTTTACGGCGGGCGTGCTCCTCGGCGTGCGCTGGCTCTACCTCTACACGCTCGACCCGACCCGCGGCCGTGAGCCGAGCCTGATCCTCGCCGCGATCCTGATCCTGATCGGCGTGCAGATGTTTTGCATGGGTGCAGTGGCGGATCTGATCGCGGTGAATCGGAAGCTGCTCGAGGACATCCAGCAGCGGGTGAAGCGGGTGGAGTACGGTCGCGAATCATGAGCCGCGAGTTGTTTGCCCGCGAAGCGCTCGCGCAGATTCCGAAGATCCTCACGCTCCAGGATCGCAACGCGCATTCGCCGACCTACGGGTGTTTCGATCGGAATTTTTGGCACTACAAGATCATCGATTTCCCGAGTGGCATGGCCGCGGAATTCGTCTGGCCGCTGGCGCTCGCCTATGCGCTGCCGATCGCGGGCAACAGCTTCTTTCATCAACCGGCGATGAAGCAATGGGCGGAAGCCGGCATGATCTACGCCGCCCGCAGCGCGCATCCGGATGGGTCGTGCGACGATTATTTCCCGTTCGAGAAAGCGGCGGGCGCAGCGGCGTTTTCGCTGCTCGCGGCGATCGAGAGTTACACGCTGCTCAAGCTGAACAACCAGGAGTTGCTCGACTTTTTCGCGCGCCGCGCGGACTGGCTGGCGGATCATCACGAGAGTGGCCGGCTGACGAATCACCAGGCGCTCATCGTCCTGTGCCTCGAAAAAGTCGGGCGGCTTTTCGAAAGCAATCGCTGGGACAAGCTCAAGGCGAAGCGGCTCAAGCGTGTAATCGAGTGGCAGAATGAAGAGGGCTGGTTCCAGGAATACGAGGGCTGCGATCCGGGCTACCATACGCTGACGATCGGCCTGCTCGCGCAGCTCTTCGAACTGACGCCGAGCGCGGACCTGAAGATCGCGCTGCAAAAGGCGATCTACTTCGCCGCGCACTTCGTCCATCCAGACGGTTCGTTTGGCGGCGAATACACCAGCCGCAACACCTACAATTATTTCCCGCACGGCTTCGAACTCGCGGGCAAGTGGCTGCCCGAGGCACTGCCGATCAACGACCGCTTTCTCACCGGCCTCGCGAACGGCCTCGGATCCTGCTACGCGGACGATCACATCATCGGCCACCACTCGTGGAGCTACCTGCTCGCGTATCAGCATTGGATCACCGAGCGGCCGCCGGCGCCGGAAATGCCGAAGGGCCGGATGCATTTTCAGGACGCGGGGATCATCATCGAGCGCCGCGGCCCGGCCGTGCTTTACCTCGCGCTGACCAAGGGGGGGGTGTTCAAGTTTTTCCTCAATGGACGGCTCGTGCAGTCCGACACGCAATTCTCGGCGCAGGTCGAAGACGGGCGCATCCGCGTGGCCGTTGCCCACCTCGTGGGGAAGAACCGGATCGAGATCAGCGAGGACCAAATCACGATCAGCGGCAAGCTCGGCTGGGCGAAGAACAAGCAGATGACGACCTTCAACCTCGTCGTCCTGCGCGCGCTGATGTTCACCGTCGGACGTTTCTTTCCCGACCTCATCCGCAAGCTCCTGCAAAAGATCCTGATCACCGGCAAGAAAGCCGCGCCGCTCGAATTCCGCCGGACGCTCGCGTGGCGCCATGAGCAACTGACCGTGACCGATGAACTCTCCGCAGATTCGTGGGAGAAGGTGCGCGCCGTCGGCATCGGTGCGGCGCAGACTTCGATCTACGTGGTGATGAGCCGCACGTGGCAGGCCGGGCAGCTTCAGCCGTGGCTCGATCTCACCGCGCAGATGAAGGCGCTGAAACCGGGCGAGCCGCTGCGGCTGGAGCGGACGTTGTGAATTGCGGATCGGCGATTGCGGATTGCGGATTGGGGAGGCGCTTTTCGGACGCCTGCAAGCGGGTGCGCCGCGGACCGCGATCGGGTGGAGAGCGATGCGCGGCGCGGTGCTCCAATCCGCAATCTGCAATCCGCAATCCGCAATGAAACGCCTCCTCTCGCTCATCATCAGCGTCGCGATTCTCGGCTTCATGTATTGGAAGATCGGGCCGGAGAGCCGAGCGCGGTTGATCGACATCTTCCGGCAGTGCGATCAGCTCTGGATGGCGATCAGCCTCGGGATGGTCGTGCCGCTCACGCTGTTCACATCGTGGCGATTGCAGCAGCTTATGCCGAGCAAAGGTCAGCTCGGGTTTGGCGAAGCGAACCGACTCATCCTCGTCGCCAGCGTGCTCAATCTCGTGCTGCCATCGAAAATGGGCGACATCGCAAAGGCCTGGTTCATGCGCGATCGCAGCGGGCTGAGCGGATCGCTGGCGCTCTCACTCGTCGTCTTCGAGAAATCCTGCGACATGCTTTCGCTGCTGCTCTGGTGCGTTTTTGGGCTGGCGATCTATCCGCAGAAGGACGGCGTCTTCTGGATCATGACTACGGCGGTCGGCGGGATGCTCCTGCTCGGCTGTCTGCTCCTGGGCTCGAAGGCGTTTGCGGGTTTCTTCTTCGCTTTCGCCGGGCGCTTCGCGCCGAAAAAGATCGCGGCAAAACTCGGCAAACTCGCGGGTTCGTGGAGCGAGATGCACGACTACTTTTGGGAGAGCAAGGCGCGGCTGTTCAAGGTCACGGCCACGTCGGTGTTCATCTGGTTTCTCCATCTGCTGCAAATCTGGATGTTCATCCTCGCGCTCCGGCAGACGGTGCCTTTCGTGCGAAACCTCGCGCTGTCTCCGCTGGCGATTCTCGCGGGGTTGCTGCCGATCCCGACCTTCGGCGGTGCGGGCACCCGCGATGGCGCGCTCGTGGCGCTCTACGCGCCATACTTTGCGGCGCCCGTCGCGCTTGCGCTCGGGCTGCTTTGCACCGCGCGTTATCTGCTCCCGGCGATCGGCGGACTGCCCTTTGCCGGCCAGTATCTCGCGGCGGTGAAGACGATGAAGAAGTCGGATCTCGGAGGAGAACCGGCGGCGTAGCGCATCCGGGTGGAGCACTCGGCCCGAGTGCGGTTTCCGGCGACCCGCCGGGAACACCTTTTTGCGCGCGGCTTCTGCGAGCTTTTCCTGAAGTCTGCGGGGGTGTTGCAAAGCCGCGATCACACTCGTGC
>JANOAZ010000353.1:0-12884 GCA_031411395.1 Chthoniobacteraceae bacterium | reverse complement strand
CACGCCAATTGATTTCACCTCCGCCCGTTGAACCACCGCCTCTCAACCCTCAACTCTCAACTCTCAACTTCCCCAAATGACGCCCCTGATCCGCAAACTCCTCGGGATGAACTGGGTGATCGTCACCCTCGCCATTCTGCTTTCCGTAGCGGGGGTGGTCGCGGTCTATAGCACGACCTATTTCCGCACCGAGGAATACTGGCACAAGCAGGCCATCTGGGTGGGCGGCGGGATCATCGTCTTCATCGTCACGAGCCTGATCGACTACCGCTACGCGAAGTGGATTGCCCTGCCGATGTACCTGGTCAGCATCGTTTTCGTGATCCTCACCTACACCAGCATGGGCGAGGAGCACGGCGGCGCGAAGTGCTGGCTGCATCTGCCGGGGATCGGCACGTTTCAGCCTTCGCAGATGACGCTGATCGCGGGCATCCTCACCCTCGGGCTGTTCCTCAGCCAGTTTCGCCGGTGGCATCCCATGCTCCGCCTGATCGTCGTCGGCGCGATCGTCGGTGGCCCGATGCTGCTCATCCTCAAGCAGCCCGACATCGGCATGACGCTGGTCTGGGTGCCGGTGATTCTGAGCATGCTTTTTGTCGGCGGCATTCCGAAGCGCTACCTCATTTCCATCATCCTCATCGGCATCGCCGCGGTCCCGGTGCTGATGAATTTCGGCCTCAAGACGTATCAGCGCGCGCGCATCACGGCCTTCATCGATCCGGCGGTCGATCCGCTCGGCGCGGGCTGGGCGATCAATCAATCCCTCATCGCGATCGGCTCGGGCGGCTGGTCGGGGAAGGGCTTCATGGCCACCGGCACGCAGGTCGAGCAGGGTTTCATTCCCGGCACCACGGTGCATACGGATTACATCTTCACAGCGATCGGCGAACAGTTCGGCTTCGTCGGCGGCGTGGTGCTCATCTCGCTGTTCGGCCTGCTCATTCTCGCGATGCTGGTGACCGCGCACCAGGCAGCGGATGAACTCGGACTGCTCATCACGGTCGGCTTCACCGCGCAGATCTTTTTTCACGTCTATCAAAACGTGGGCATGACCATCGCGCTGATGCCGATCACCGGCCTGCCGCTTCCCTTTCTCAGCTACGGCGGCACCTTTCTGGTCATGATCATGTTCGGCCTCGGCCTGGTGAACAGCGTCTGGGTGCATCGCAAGGAACTGCTGTAGTCCCAGGGTTCGATCCGCCGCGGGATCGAACTGCTGGATGATTTTCGAGCGATGAAACCCGCGGGTGCGCCGCGTGTCCGCGCAGAACGGTGTCGCTGGCTGGCAGACAGCGCTACTTCCCGCTCGCAGGCTGGGCGGCGACGTATTGATTCACGCCGGTTTTCAAGAGGTAGGCGCGCCGATGCGGGCCGACTCGTCCCCGCTCCGCATCCGTCGCGGCAGGGGATAACTCGTAGATCGCCAAGCCGCGCTCGGCGTCGTGGCCGGCGCGACGCGTGTGGGTATCGCGCACTTCGATCCGCTTCATTTCCGTCACATAGAGTTGCTGGCCGTTCAGCGTCGCACCGACCGCCGGGAGCCGCGCCAGGTCAGCGGGCGGCTGGAAAAAGTGCAGGTCGCCGACGGCCGTCGTTTCGGACACTGTTTCGAGTTCTTTCCGGCGCGTGTTGTCAAAGAACGCGAGGCCGAGGATCAGAGTCAGAGCGGCGACCAGCGCGAATCCGAGCCGAATCGCCCACGCCTGGCCGTAAACCGTGGACGGGGAAGTTTCGGGCGACGACATGACCGGAAGCAGTAGGCCCTCGGCCCGAGTCAGACAAGCCGGATGCGCGAACTCCACAAAGTGCATGACATGCTCCCCGCCGCGGAGCGACGCTGCCCGCCCACCTTCCATGAAACGCTTCCTCCTCGCACTCATCGCATTCGTCGCCATCCCGCTGATCCATGCTGAGCCAGCCGCGCCGAAAGTCTCCGCCTGGAATGGCTTCGAGCGCCTCGACTTCGAAGTCGCCGGTCACGCATCTCTGCTCGTGAAACCAAAAGCGCCTGCCGCCGGACGGCCCTGGATCTGGCGCACGGAGTTCTTCGGCCACGAACCGCAAGGCGACCTCGCGCTGCTCGGCGCCGGCTGGCATGTGGCTTACTTCAAGGTGAGCGACATGTACGGCGCGCCTGCATCGGTCGAATTGATGGCGCAGTTTCATCAGCACCTGACGAAGGAATTCAGCCTTTCAAACCGCGCCGTGCTCGAAGGCTTCAGCCGTGGCGGACTTTACGCGGTGAACTTCGCCGCCGCGCATCCCGACAAGACCGCCGCGCTCTACCTCGATGCGCCGGTGCTCGACATCCGGAGCTGGCCCGGTGGAAAGGGCGCGGGCAAAGGCGATGCCCGCTGCTGGGCTCAGGCACTCGCGATCTACGGCCTCACCGAGGACACCGCCCGCGACTTCAAAGGCAATCCGCTCGATCAACTCGCGCCGCTCGCAGAAGCCGGGATCCCGATTCTCTCCGTCGTCGGCGACGCCGACAAAGTGGTGCCGCTCGCCGAAAACACCGCAATCCTCAAGCAGCGCTACGAGGCGCTCGGCGGGAAGATCGAGGTGATCGTGAAGGCGGGCGTCGATCACCATCCGCACAGCCTCAAGGATCCGAAGGCGATCGTGGACTTCCTCCTCGACCACGCGCGGAAATAATCCGCCGCCGGACTACTTCTTTTTCTTCGCGGGCGCTTTCACGGGCGCCGCGCTCGGGGTGGCCTGCGGGACGACGGGCTCGGCCGCCGGGGAGCCATCGGGGCTGTAATTAAAACTCCACCCCGTCTCAACCGGACGACCATTGGACTTGGCGCTGACGATCACGCGGTAGCTGGCCACTTTCAGCGGCTCCGCCGGAGTGAAGGAGATGTTCCCGCTCGCCTCGTCGTATTTCGCCGGAACGGCACCCAGGCCACTGATGCGCATGACGACGGTGCCGGCATCGAGCGCGCCCATCGAGGCAAGGTTGGCTTTGATCGTCGGCTTCGCATCGACGACGGTTTCGCCGTTCATCGGCTCGGTGATCATGGCGACGGCGGATTCCTGCGCCATCGCGGCTTCCCCGCCCGGAGCAGCCATGCCCTTGAAGGAAACCCCGACCGTGAAAGAGTCCACGCCGCGCACGTCCTTGGTGGTGACATCGTAACGCCCCAGGCCCATCGCCGGCGTGGTGAGGCCCAGGCGCGCGCCGTAGGTGGTGAACGCGGCTTCGTAACCCGCCGCCTTGGCCGCTTCCCGCACCTTCTCGTTATTCAGACCGTAGGGATACGCGATCGTGTTGCATTTGATCCCCAGCTTTTCCTCGATGACCTGCTTGGAATGCTCCAATTCGTATTTCAGCCAGGTGTCGTAGTCCATCGGCGTCACGATCGGTGCGAGCGCAAGTTGCGCTCCCGTCAACCGCCTGGGCTTGGACTTCAGGTCCGCGTGCAAAACGCTGTGGCTGCCGATGTCCACGCCCGCGTCGCGCATTTCGGCGAGTTGCGCCCAGGTGACCGCTTTGCCTCCCGTGTTGATGTAAGTGAGGTAAACAAACATCGTGAAGGGGTAGCCGTATTTCTTGAGGATCGGCCAGCCGACCTCGTAGCCGGAGACATAGCCGTCATCGATCGTGATGATGATGCTCTTGGGCGGGATGTTTTTCTCCCCACGGCGCCACGCGAGAAAATCCTGCATCGGGATCACCGGAATTCCGGAGTCCTTGATCTTCTTCATCTGCTCCTCGAAAAGCGCGGGCTCGATGGAAAGCGCACCGCCCGCCTTGCCTTCGAGTCGGTGGTAACAGAGCACAACGACCTCCGCGTGCGGATCCACGGTGATCTTCGGCGGCCCGGCGGGTTCTTTCAGTTTCGGCTCAGGAGTGGGAGCAGGCGTGGCCACGGCGACCGGCGACGGAGTGGCCGGCTTTTTCCTGTTGGTGATTTCCTTGATCTTCTTACAGCCGCTGAGTGAAAGCGCGGCAGCCAATGCGATGAGAACGAGTTTCCGGTTCATAAGGCTCAAGGCGCTGACAGTTGCAGAATGGTTCTGTGGTTCAAAGGAAGATCGTCCGACGGCGGCGTCACGATGCAAGTCCGAGCTTGCGGAAAGTCGCATCGACATGCGCGAAGTGGATGTCGAGGGAGCAAAGCCGGTCGATCTCTGCGCGCGAAAGATGGGCGCCGATCTCCGGCTCGGCGGCGATATTCGCCTGGAGCGAGTCGTTGCCCTGCCACGTCTTCATCGCGGCGCGCTGGACGGCTTCGTAGGCTGCTTTTCTCTCGAGCCCTTTTTCCGTGAGCTTCAGCAGGATGGTCTGGCTGAAGTAGAGCCCTTTGGTGATGCGCAGATTGCGCTCCATGTTCTCGGGATAGACGAGCAGGCGATCGACCAGCTTGCGCAGGCTCACCAGCATGCTGTTCACGAGGATGCACGAGTCCGGGAAAATCACGCGTTCGACCGAGGAATGGCTGATGTCGCGCTCGTGCCAGAGGGCCACGTTTTCGAGGGCGGCGAGCGCATTGCCGCGGACGAGCCGGGCGAGGCCGCTGAGCTTTTCGCCTGTGATCGGGTTGCGCTTGTGCGGCATCGCGGAGCTGCCCTTTTGCCCCGCGGAGAAATACTCCTCCACCTCGAGCACTTCGGTGCGCTGGAGGTGGCGGAATTCCGTCGCCCAGCGGTCGATGCTCGAGGCGATGAGCGCGAGCACGGTGTGAAACTCCGCATGCCGGTCGCGCTGAAGGATCTGCGTGCTGAGTGCCGCCGGGGCGAGGCCGAGTTGTGCGCAGACGCGCTCCTCCACTCGCGGATCGAGATGGGCGTGTGTGCCCACAGCGCCGCTCAGTTTTCCCACCCGGATGCGCGGCTGCACCTGCTCCAGGCGCTCCAGCGCCCGACCGAATTCGTCGTACATCAACGCCAGCTTCAGCCCGAAGGTGATCGGCTCCGCGTGGATGCCGTGGCTGCGCCCGATCATCGGCGTGTTCTTGAACTCCACCGCCCGCCGGGCGATCACCTCGCGCAGATCGCGAAGATCTTTCAGCAAAATATCCGAGGCCTCCGCCGTCTGCACTGCGAGCGTCGTATCGAGCACGTCGGACGACGTCATCCCCTGGTGCATCCAGCGGCACGCGGGACCGACGTAGCTCGCCACGTTTTCGAGGAAGGCAATGACGTCGTGATTGGTCCGCCGCTCGATCTCCTCGATTTCCTTCAGGTCGAATTTTCCCTTCGCCCGGATCGTTTCCGCGTCCTCCCTGGGAATCACCCCGATCTCCGCCTGCGCTTCGCAGGCCAGCGTCTCGATTTCGAGCCAGATTTCGTATTTGCGTTGGTCGGCCCAAATGGCCGCCATCTCGGGAAGGGTGTAGCGTGGGATCACAGGCGGCGGAGGGTAAGAGCCGATCCGTGAGAAAAAAGGGAAAACTTCCCTCCTCCAGGCCCCGTCCCGCCGCAGGGGATTCCCTCTACTGAAAATGCTTACCCCGCCAGAGCTTGGGAGCTCATGACGGGGCGTTGTGAAAAGCAATTGCGGATCAACCGAGGGGAACGATGGCGCTCACGCGTTCGCCCAAAACCCGGCTGCCGAGGGACGCCGCTCTAGTAAACGCGGGCGCGGACCTTCCGGCCTTGGCTGGTGAGGCGGACTTGACCGCTCTCGAGGAGGTCGGCCACGGCGGCGACGGTTTCGCGGTTGTTCTTGCTGTAGGAACTCACGGCGAGGATCAGATCGCCGAGGCTGTAGTGATTGGCGCGGGCGGCTTTTTTCAGGTTCTTTTTCATAGGACAGGAGGTGGAGGGGAGTTGGGTGAGTGGTTGAATCCTAATTTAGCAGAGGCTATGCCATGCTCATGATTGGGTTACGAAAGACTCGATCAAATAGACGCCCCCCTCCGATAAAATGTTCAATCATTTTGGGTTTTCCCTCGGTTAACCCGGCGCCACAGGACCTCTCCAGTGGATCAATTCGAGACAGTGGACGCGACACACTGACGGGAATCGCGACTCGGTGGCGCGCTCAGCGCTGCATGCGACAAGCGTTGCCAAACACTCCGCTTCAGGTGTCTCCTGCGGTCGATGCAGATCTACCGCCGCGCGCTTGCTTACTACCGCCCCTTTCTCGGGCACACGGTGCTCGCCGTATTATTGACCCTCGTGTCAATCGGACTCGGATTGCTGCGTCCGTGGCCCTTTGCCTACATCGTCGATCACGTCCTACCCGCGACGGCGGATGGCAGCGCACCCCTCTCCGTCGCCGGCTTCGACCTCAGCGGATGGAGCCGGCCCGGGATCATCCTCCTGATGTGCGGCCTGATCGTCACCTTCCACCTGCTCTCTGGCCTGCTCAGCCTTATCACGGGCGTACTTTTCCTCCGCGTCGGACTGCAAACGCTGCTCCGCCTGCGCACGGAGCTCTATGCCTATCTGCATTCGCTCCCGCTGAAGTTTCACGACCAGCGCCGCAGCGCGGATTCCAGCTTCCGCGTGGCCTACGACTCGCAGGCCATCCAGGCGTTTTACAGCAAGGCGATCTTCATCTTTCAGGCGAGTTTTTCGATCATCAGCACTTTCGGCATCATGTGGCGGCTCGACTGGCGCCTCACGCTGCTCTCGCTAGCGGTGGTGCCGTTCATGGTCGCGGCGATGTATCTTTTTGCGAAACGGATCCGCACCGAATCGACGACCATCGCCGAGCGGGAAAGTGCCGTCCTCACCGTCGCGCAGGAGGGGCTCAGCTCGATCAAGATGGTCCAGGCTTTTGGCCGCGAGGATTTTGAAGTGAGTCAATTCCACACCAGCGCCCGCGAGAGCCTGGAGGCGAATTTGCGGCTCAACTATCTCTCGATGAAAAGCTCGCTCATCATCGGCACGCTCATCGCGGCGAGCACCGCGGCGATGTATTACGTCGGCTCGAACCACGTGCTCGAAGGGACGCTCAAGCTCGGCGAACTGATCTGGATTTCATCCCTCCTGCTCCTCCTCTACCAGCCGCTCGAAGCGCTCACCCAGGTCGCCTGGGCGCTCGAAGGCGCCGCGGCCGGCGCGCAGCGCTGCTTCGAGGTGCTCGATCACGCGGACGACGTAAAAGACGCGCCCGATGCCCACGAAATTACCTCATCGAAAGGCGAACTCACTTTCGACAACGTGAGCTTCGGCTACACCGCGGATCGCGCGATCCTCAGCGGGGTGAATCTCCGCATCGAGCCCGGCCAGACGGTCGCCTTCGTCGGCGGCACGGGTGCGGGGAAGAGCACCCTGCTCAGCCTCGTTCCGCGCTTCTACGACCCCACCGCCGGTCGCATCCTGCTCGACGGCCACGACCTGCGGCAGATCAAAAAGAAGTCGCTGCGCAACCAGATCAGCATCGTACTCCAGGACACCCTGCTCTTCTCCACCACCATCCGCGAAAACATCGCCTATGGCCGCCCCGACGCCACCGAGGCCGAGATCGTGGAGGCCGCCAAGCGCGCCCAGGCCCACGACTTCATCACCGCCCAGCCCGACGGCTACAAATCCCAAGTCGGCGAACGCGGCGGCCACCTCAGCGTCGGACAGCGCCAGCGCATCGGGATCGCCAGAGCGTTTCTGAAAAACGCCCCCATTCTCGTCCTCGACGAACCCACCAGCGCCCTCGACCCCACCACCGAGAGCGCCATCATGGTCACCCTCGAAGAACTCATGCGTGGCCGCACCACCCTCATCATCACCCACCGCATCGCCACCATTCACCAGATGGAAAAGATCGTCGTCCTCGGAAAGGGCGGCGTGGTCGAAGAAGGCCGCGGCCCCGAACTCGTCGCCCGCGGCGGCGCCTACGCCGAGCTCTACCACTCGGCCAATCTCGGCAACTAGCATCCGCAAAATATGAGCAACATTACCCCCGACCGCCGCGTGCAGGACGACTGGTGGCAGCATCCCATCCCTCCGAATGTCACCTGGGGTGAAGGCCTCTACTGCGAGACCGCGCAGATCTTCCGCTTCATGCGCAGCCAGCGCCCCGAAGCCGTCGTGCTCGGCGACCACGTCTCCTGCTACGCCGGCGTCTCCTTCGCCCTGGGCGCGAATGGCTCGTGCAAGATCGGCGACTTCTCGCTGCTCAATGGCGCGCTCATCATGGCCGACGAACGCATCGAGATCGGCAAACACGTCCTCATCTCCTGGAACGTGGGCATCGCCGACAGCGACTTCCATCCCCTCGACGCCGCCCAGCGCCGCATCGACACCTACGCCCTCGCCCCTTTCTACAAGGACCGCCCGCCGCGCCCGCCGCTCAAAACGGCGCCCGTGATCATCGAGGACAACGTCTGGATCGGCATGAACGCCGTCATCCTCAAAGGCGTCACCATCGGTGAAAACAGCGTCGTCGCCGCGGGTGCCGTCGTCTCGAAGAGTGTCCCGGCGAATGTCGTCGTCGCCGGCAATCCGGCGGTGATCGTCAGGCAACTCACGTAAGCGCAGCCGGTCTTCGTCACGGCTTCAAATCCCGTGCTTCGAAGCGCACCCAGGCGATCACAAAGAGCGTCGCTTCCAACGCGGCGAGAAACGTGTAGTCGGCGATGATCCGGTCCCACGGCACGCCCGGCTGAAAGACTTGCAGCCAGGCGACCATCCGCGCGGTGAGAAACCCTTCCGCCACGCTGTGCAGGAAAGGGATGCTGCGCAAAAGGTAATCCGCGAGAATGAACGCCAGCGCTCCCACGGTAGCCGCGGCGGGCTTGATCGCGTGGCACGAGAGCATGAAGGCGACGGCATGCACCGGCAGGAGCGTGAGACCGAAGAGCGGGAGCGCGGCGAGGTAGCGGGCCGTGCCTTCGGCGAAAGGATGCGCGGCAAAGACTCCCTCTAGCGGACCATAGACGAACATCGAACCTCCGCCCCAGAGCGCCAGACCGAGCGCGAGCGCGAGCAGCCCGATGAAGATCGGCAGCGCAATGGCGTAGAGCGCGCTGGCGAGCCACTTGATGGCGAGCACGCGGAGGCGGCTGACCGGCCGGCAGAGCCGCATGCGCAGGGTGCCTTCCTCTTCGTCCTTGGCCACGATGTCGCCTGCCACGAGAGCGACGAAGGGCGCGCCGATGAGGAGGACGGTGAAACGCAGGACGAAGACCGCCAGGGTGGGGCCAGAGAGGTGGAGCTGGGGATCGTAGTGCGCGCTTTCGAGCAGCCGGCGCAGCGGGAATTGCACGCCGGGAAGCTGAAAGATCAGCGCGAGGACCGTGGCTACACCGGCGATGGCGGCGAAGCCAAACCGGGTGCGCCCGCGCGCGAGCATGGCGTCGATTTCGCCGCCGAGCTGGCGTGCGGCGCTCACCCGAGTGCGACGCTCATCTTTCATGTTCGGCGAATGCTGGATGCTTTTTGGATTCTCGGAAAACGCGGCTGCCGCCATCCAGCAACCAGCAACCGGCAACGAGCATTCGTCCTGCTCACAAGAACATCGCGCGAAGCCGGTCGATGAGCGGCGCGGCCGCGAGCCGCTCCTCGGCACAGGCCAGCGCGGCGAAGGCGGCCAGGCCGCGTTCGACCAGCCGGCGGACGGCCTCGCCCGAAGCGCGCTCATCGTCGAGCAGAAGATGATCGCGCGCGCGGCGCACGCTCGCGGCAAAGGCAGCGGGGCGCTCGCTTTCCGGCCGCCCGCGAGCGTCGAGCAGGACGCCGCAAATGCCGGCCGGCACGGCCAGTTCATGCAAGGCGCGCAGCTCGCCGGCGTGCATCGCGCGGAGGGTGCGATCGAACTCGGCACTCTCGATTAGCCGGGCGCGCTCCGCCACCGCCAAGCGGCAAAAGACACGCCCCAGTGCCACGGCGATTCTGGCGCGTTCCACTTCCGTCCGCGTTTCCAAACGCGTCTGCGCGAGCCACGCCTGCACGCCAGCCGCATCGGGCGCGCTCGTTTTCTGCCCCTGGATGATCCCCGCAGCCACCAGCCACACGAGCGCAATCACGCCCAGCGCCCGCCACCCGCGTGGAGTGCAGTACGCCGGCCGAGCCGCGCTCCCGGCGGTCATTCGGTGAATTGCCCGATCCGTTTGCCACTCACGGCGACCAGGCCCTTGGTGACAAAGTATTCCTTCAACACGCCGCCGTCATTGAGGGAAATAACGCCAAACATGGTCTGCGAAACGGAGGGAGTCGCCGGTCGCGGGCTGGTGGCCGGGGCGATCGTCCGTTTGAAGACGCTGTTCACCTGGAGCACGCCGCTGTTGAAACCGTTGGTCGGAGTGCCGATCGCCTGCACGATACCCTCGCCGAAGCCGACGCGTCGGAAGCCTCCCTTTGCCGAGAAATGATTTTCCGCGGCCTTCACCGTGGCCGTATCGGCCAGCATGATCGTGCCGAGCGAAGCGGCGGTCGTGGTGTTCCAGACGATCAAGCGCCGCGGTGCGGTCGGGTCGCCGGCGAAGATCTTGTCGAAATCCGCCGCCCCGGCGAGCACCTCGTTGGCCGGCACCTTCTCCTTGAGGCCGCGGCCGCGGGCGAGATTGATGATCTGGTTGGTAGTGAGCTTGTAGGCGATGAGGACCGGCACCGGGCCGCTCGTGTCCTTGATAAAGCCTGCGAAAGACCCCCGGGCTTTATGCACATCGAAAGTCGTCTGCGCAAATGCGGGAAGGGCGCAAACGGCGAGAACCGCCGCAGTGAGGAATGTTTTCATGGCGTGTTACTTTAGAGGTGAACCGGACCGCCCCCTCGCATCGGAGAATGGCCGATCCGACAGTGAAAACTTTAAACGCAACTCGAGCCGGGGGACACCGGTTTTTTCTGCCGGGAGGGAGGCGCCGGATGCCGCACCGCCTCGCATCTCCGCCTGCTTCCGCAACGCCGGACGGAATTCATTTCCGCGCAAAGGCTCCCCCGCGCTAAAGCAAGGGCGATGAAACGCAAACGCATCGTCGTCATGGGCTTTATGGCCGGGTGCCCCATCGCGGGGGTGATCTGGCAGCATGTGCATTACATCGTGGGGCTGCAGCGGCTGGGGCATGAGGTGTATTACATCGAGGACTCGGCGCGGCTGCCCTACGACCCGCAGAAGTTTGAGATCACGAATGACTACAGCTATGCGCTCTCGTTCCTCGACAAGCTGTCGCGGCAGTTTGGCTTCGAGGGGCGTTGGGCATTTTGCGCGCGGTATCTGCCGGGTGAACCGTGCCACGGGCTGACGATCGGGCGGGTGCGCGAGCTGTATCGCGAGGCGGATGCGATCTTCAACGTCTGCGGGACGCAGGAGATGAATGCGGACCTGCTGCAGAGCGAGCGCATCCTTTACATCGAGAGCGATCCGGGCGTGGAGCAGATCCGCGTGGACAAGGGCGAGGCGAAACCGATCGAGTATCTCTCGCAGCACCACAAGCTGTTCACGTTCGGCGAAAACATCGGCACGCCGGAGTGTCCGATCCCGACGCATCAGTTCCAGTGGCTGGCCACGCGGCAGCCGGTGGTGACGGATTTCTGGAAGACGGACGCGCCGCCGCCGGCGGGTGCTCTCTTCACCTCCGTCGCGAACTGGAACACGAGCGAACTCAAGGACATCGAGTGGCGCGGGGAGCGGTACCTCTGGAGCAAGACGCGGGAGTTCCTGAAATTTGACGACGCCCCGCGCCGCGGCGGCGAGCCCCTGGAACTGGCCACCACCCCCCGCGATCCGGCGACCGCCGGACGCTTGATCGCCCAGGGCTGGCGGCTGACCAGCCCCGATGAGATGAGCGTCGATTGGGATCTCTACCGCGGCTACCTCCAGCGCTCGAAGGGCGAGTTCACCGTCGCGAAGGATCAGTACGTCCGGCTCAACACCGGCTGGTTCAGCGATCGCTCCGCGTGCTACCTCGCCGCCGGCCGGCCGGTGATCACCCAGGAGACGGGCTTCACCCGCTTCTATGGCGGAAAGCGAGGGCTCTTCGCCTTTCGCACCCTCGACGAAGTCGCCGAGGCCGTCCGCGAGATCAACGCCGACTACCCCGCCCACTGCCGCGCCGCCTACGAGGTCGCGGCCGAACATTTCGAAGCGACGAAGGTGGTGGCCTCGATCCTCGACCGCGCCGGGGTGTAGCTCAAAACCTGCGTGGCAGCCGACGTGAGGAGGCTCACTCGCCCCTCACGCCGGCGGCTACTCTCCGATCGAGACGCGCGTGTCCTTCTGCGTGCGGAAGGCCGCCTCGGCACCTTCGTAAATCTTCGTCAGTTGCTCCAGGCTTTCCACCCGGTATTCCACCGTCCGCGCGTGCGTCGTGGCGGGATAATTCTTGATCACCTTCTTCCACACGTCCTGACCGGTCTTTTCAGCCGCTTCCTTGAGCATCCGCTGCGTCGTCTCGACCGCCGCGCTCCCGATCCCGAGCGGTGTGTTTGGCGTGACTGCTTCGAGGTAATAAAAGCGCGCCAGCAACGAACCCGCCGTGTCGATATTCACCTCGGTGACGCGCGCGATGCCATCGACGAGATACTCGTGGCTGGCCACAGCGATGATCGCGCCAACGGCGACCTCGTAGGTTCCTCCCGGCAACTTCGCGCGGAAGATTTTGATCGCCGCTTTGTCGCCCGCGGGCGCCGGCGGCGGGGTCGTCTGCGCGAGGATCGGAGCATTCAGGACCGCAAACGCGAGGAGGGAACAAAGCGTCTTCATTTACACATCCATGCCCCATCGCCGCGCCGGGGGAAAGGTGGAAGACTCGGCGTCCATCGGCGGCAAGCCAGATAGAAATTGACCGCGGATTACGCGGATTGCGCGGATTACGCGGATGTTCCCGAAATCCGAATCCGCGTAATTCGCGGTTTTATACCCCCCGCCGCCGGGGTTTCGACGCCAGGCTAAAATTGCACCGCGGCGTCCGGATCTAGCGTCGGGTGATCGACGCTCGTGAGCTGCCAGTCCCACGGCTTCCCCCGGCGATGCCAGGTGAAGGTAAACGGCT
>JANOAZ010000352.1:0-2032 GCA_031411395.1 Chthoniobacteraceae bacterium | reverse complement strand
CTGGCAGTCGTCGCCGCGCTGGACGCAGACCGGCCTCAACGTCGGCGCGAGCTACAGCTACACCGTCACCGTCCGCGACGGGCGCGGGAATGTGAGCGCGCCTTCCGCCGCAGGCAGCGCGATGGCTCGCGACGACGCCGGCCCGCTGCTGCCGATGCCCGCGGCACATTGGGCCATGCAGGCTTACGCCACGATCGACAACAAAGTCTCGATGACCGCGCAGACCGCTACCGACCCGAGCGGCGTGCGCTATTTCTTCGAGTGCGTGAGCGGCGGCGGGCCGAACAGCGCGTGGCAGACGAGCCCGACCTTCCTCACCGCTGCGCTGCCCGATGGCACCTACAGCTATCGCTACAAAGTGCGCGACGCCTCCGCGCGCACCAACGAATCCCCGTGGTCGGTCGCCTATTCCGCAAAGATCACTCCGACGACCGGCTACCACAGCGTCACGCTCGCGCAGGCGGTCGCCGCCGCTGACGACGCGCTCGTCAGCTTCCCCGCCGCAGTCGTGCGGGTGAATGCCACGAGCTACATTGTGAAAGACCTCGCCACCGGCCAGACCATCCCGGTGAAGCCGAGCACGATGGCCGCCGCGACGGACGCGGCGCTGCTCTTCAAGAACGTCACGGTGAAAGGCCATCGCTACACGTTCGGCGTGGAAAAGCGCGTCACCTTCGCGACCGTCACCTCCAGCGGGGCGGCGACGACTTACACCATCTCCGGCACCGTGACCGACACGCTCGGCGCGCCGATCTCCGGCGCGATCGTCTCCTTCTCCGATGCCGCTAACGCCAGCGTCTCACCCGTCACCACCGCGACGACCGACGCGAGCGGCAACTACAGCAAAGCCGTCCCGCCAGGCACCTGGTATGTCGCCGCCGGCGCAGGCACGCACAACACTTCCTCCGACCGCATCGTCGGAGTGAGCAGCGCGAACGTCACCGGGATCAACTTCGCGCTCGTGGTGAATGCGACGATCCGCGGCAAAGTCACGCGCCGCAGCGATGGCGCGGCGCTCCCCGGCGCGAGCGTCTTTTTCTCCCGCACCCCCGGCGCATCTGCGACGCCGACCTTCACCGTGACCACGGACGCGAGCGGCAACTACGCGCGCTTGGTGCAGGACGGCGCCTGGTATGTCGCGGCTGGCGGCGCCGGCTATTACACGAGCGCCGACGTGCAAATCACCGTCGCGGGCGCGGACCTCTCGGCCATCGACTTTTCCCTCAAGAGCAACGTCCGCAACATCCCGCGCACCGCGGACCTGCTCTTCTCCGCGATCACCGATTCGCTCCCCGCCAGCGGCGCTGCGGGCAACTGGCCCAGCTACCTTCCGGCGGGGCAGACCTTCACCAGCATCGGCTCGCCGGTGGTTGAGATGATCGGCGGCGCGAAATGGATCGACCACAGTTACGCCGATGCGGATGGTTTCCTGCAAGGCACCTACGCGTCGCCCATCGCCGTGAATGGCGTGAGTGCGGTCGTCGCGGTGAAACCGAAGCGCAACATCACAGGCACGAGTTGGACGAGCATCGTGGACCTTTTCTACAACCGCGTGGTCCTCGGCATCCGCAACAGCACGGGCAGGCTCGATGTCTGGCGCAACGGCACGCTCTACACCAGCACCGCCGCGATTCCCGACGGCCAGGTGACGATCCTCAGCCTCGTCATCCAGCCCGACGGCCAGCTCAAGGCCTACGCCAACGGCGCGCAAATCATGGACATCACCAGCACCAGCGCGATGACTTCGCTCGTCCCGAACGTCCCCGGTGCCTACGCGAACGCGCTCAACGTGGGCCGTAACAATCCCGACGGCTGGACGGCCTTCAACGGCCATATCGGCGATGTCTTCGTCCACAAGGTCGCGCTCACCGACACCGAGCGGCAGCAGCTTGAAGCCGACCTCGCGGCGAAGTTCCAGTCCACCGACTACACCATCACCGCCAGCGCCGGCACCGGCGGCCTCATCAATCCCACCGGCAGCGTCGCCGTTGCACCCGGCGGCGCACAGAATTTCACCATCACCCCGCAGCCC
>JANOAZ010000351.1:0-73362 GCA_031411395.1 Chthoniobacteraceae bacterium | reverse complement strand
GCCGGAATGATGGCGCGTCCGGCGGCGACTTCCTCGCGGACGAACTCGGGGGTGATCTGCGCGGGGATGCGCTGCGGGAAGCGGCGGAAAATGCCCGGCGTGTATTCGTTCTGGAGCTGTGCGCTCCCGGCGTGCTGCTTGTCGAGATCTGCGCGGAGGATATCCTGCGAAAGCTCGGCGATCTTCGCGCGGCCGAGGTTTTCGCGAATGGCGATGTATTCCATCTCCGGCGTGATGATGCCCTGCCGCGCATACCAAAGCTGCGTGACCGGATGCCCGGCACTGGCGCGAAGCGGGTGGCGGCGCTGGCCTTTGAGGCCAGGAAACTCAACGAGCCGATTGCGCTCGGCCTTGCTCGCATACTCCGCGTGTTTGCCGGAGAGGTAGCCGTTGTCCTGCGGCAGGACTTCGCGTCCGTCGTAGGCTTCCACGTCGGCGCGGGCGGCGATCCACGCGGCGCGCGGCGTCGGCAGACCCTCGTCGGAGGTGCCGATGAAGGACGGATCACCCCACGGGCCGGCGCAGTCATAAACGCGCACGGACGCATTCTCTTCCATCGCGCCGCTGAAGGTCTTCGTCGGCGACTGCGCGATTTCACGAAAGGGCACGCGGAGGTCGGGGAAGATTTCGCCCTGCACATAGACGCGAGTGCTGGCGGGGAGTTGGTCACTGGAGTGGGGTCCGATGGAGTCTTTGGTGGCGATCATAGGGAAAGAAAAAGCCGTGCGCGGGATATCGCGGCACGGCTGAGCTTTGCTCCCTTCGACGGTGTTAACCGCATCAGGTTCAAAGGGTCGTCCGCTTCGCTCGCGCGTGCGGACCTCTCAGCCAAACGGCTCCCCTGCTGGTATTGCTGCGGACGATAGAGACGGGGGCAAGGGAGTCAAGCGACCCGGTAGGTAACAGCCGACGAGAGGAGCCTCCGACGTGTGCATCCCCACGGTGAAGTGAGCCTCCTGACGTCGGCTGCTACGGGGCTAATCGAGCGTCTGCTTCGGCGGGGCGATGCTGACGGCGCCGGCGGCGGGTGCGGGGCCAGGCGGCGGAGGTGTGGTATTGACGGTGTACTCGGCGGGCATCGTGCGGCTGAAGGCGGGAGTGCCGTAGATGTCCCAGCCGACGGGCACGCCGATCTGGTCGGCGAAGTCGCGGGCAGCGAGATAGGTAGGGATGGAGTCCTTGAAGACGTGGAACCAGACCACGGCCTGCGGGTCGGCTTTGAATTTCTTCAGGAGCGTCTGATAGACGGAAACGAGATTGCGCGCCTGGTCGATGGTTTCGCCGCCTGTAGGGAGCGGTGTGAGTTTCATCGAGATGCGCTGCGTGTTCGGCGCGGTCACCACTTCCACCTTCACGTCGCGATTGCCGAGCCGCGTGCGGGCGAAATAATCGCCGAGCTTTTTGACGTCGAAGACGATCTTCCGCTGGGGCGAAGTGCGGCCGGATTTGTCCTTCACCATCACCGGTTTGCCGTCGGCCCCCTTCACCGTCTCGCGGCTTACGGCGGTGGTCGTTTCGGCGCGTTTGAGTTCACTTTCCACGAGGTCGGTAAACTGCACGTCATTGAGAAAGATGATCTTTCCACCAGCGATGAGGAAATGATGGACCTCCGCCTTCTCGGGCATGGGGCGCGGGTTCGGCAGTTTCACGACCATCGCGGGCGGCGGGACGTAAACCGGCGTGGTGTCAAGCTGCTGCTTCAGTTTGTCGAGGTCTGCGAGAAGCTTTTCGGTATCGGCCTTCCGCTTGTCCCGCTCCTTCCTTTTCTCCTCGAGCTGCTTCTGGAGATCGTCCACGTCGATGAGCTTGATCTGCTGCTTCTCCTTGGTGACGTCCATCGTCTTCAATGCCTCAGTCACTTTCTTGAGGTCCTCTTCCAGCTTCTTCGTTTCCTCCTCCACCTTGGCCGGATCCTTCTTCGGTTTGGCTTCCGTTACTTCCTTCTTAAGCTTGGCGTGCTCTTCCACGGTCACTGGCGGAAGCTCGGAGAGGATCTTGTTCACCGTGCGCGCAAGGCCGATGCCGACCATCACGAGCACGATAATGAGCACGCCGACGACGTTCGTCATCGTATCCATCAAGGCGACGAACGGCAGCTCCTCTTCGTGATGTGCTCTTCGAGCCATGGCTATTTGGGTGGTGCTGGTGGAACCGCCGGCTTTGGCGGCGCACCGGGGGCCGGTGTCGCGTTCGCTGGGGCACCGGGAGGCTTGGCTGGAGCGGGCGTCGCTGCGGCTGCGGCTGCGGTGACTTCGGCTGGCACTGGCATACTGCCGAGGAATTCCTTGAACATCTTGAAATCGATCTCACCACGGCCGGGAATCGGCAACTTGCCGATCTGTTCGACCTTGTAGCCATAGGTCGCCTGCGCCCAGCCGGCGCCGAGGTTGTAGGCGCCCATGCCGTCGTCGCGGAGGAGGAAGATAATCTTGGTATTGGGCAGTTGCTGCACGGCCTTGAGGTAGGCGTTGAACGCGACGTCCACGGCGACCACATCGGGCGTGGCACTGACGACGTTCTTCGTGTTTTCATCCCAACAGAACGTCAGCTTGCCCGCGGAAGCTTCGATGAAGAATACCTTGGTGCCTTTGGCCAGGCCGGAGCCGCCGGGCTGGACGATCACGGGCGGACCTTTGATGGCCGGTGGTTTGCGCTTTGCGAATTCGGCCATGAGGGCTGCGATCTGTTTCTTGAGCGGCGCTTCCTGGTCAGCGAGGCCTTTGACTTCGATGAGCAAGTTATCGAGTTCCTTCATCAGGTTCTCGCTCACTTGCTTGTTCTTCTCTCGGTCGGTGGTGGAGGTATCGAGCAACTTCCGGAGCTTCGCGGCTTCCTCCTCTTTCTTCTTAGTCTCGGTCTGCAGCTTCTCGAGCTTCTCCAGTTTGTCCTTCAGCGCCTCGTTGACCTTTGAGTCGATCTTTTGCTGCTTCAGCATCTTCTGGTATTCCGTCGCGCGGTCGATTTCTTCCTGCGTGCGGCCCTTGACCTTCTGCAGCTGCGACACGCAGAGCACCACGATGATGAGCACCAGCACGCCGATCAACGAGCACAGGATGTCCAGAAACGGGATCAGCATGAGCTCTTCACCGCGTTTGGCGTGTCGTTTGTGCATAAGGCGGTGCCGCTGGAAGAGGGCCGCGCTTAGTCGGATTTATCGCGGCTGAACCAGCCTTTCTTTTTCACCTGCTGAATGACGACCTGCTTTTCACCGAGTTTCTCGAGCACACTGTTGAGCCCGCTGATGCCGGTTTCGAGACCTCCGAAATATTGATTGGTCACCTTGATCGCCTCGGTGAGCGTCTGCTCCATCTCCTGTCGCATGGTGGTCATGTTGGTGACGAACTGCTGGATCGCCACGTTGTGCTGCATCTCCACGCGGCGGTCGAGGTTGTCGGCATACTCGAGCATGCGGCCGGAGAGCGCGTTGAGATCGACAAGAAACTCCTTCTGCGCACCGGCCAGCGCGCGGACGATGGAATCGGACACGGCGCCGAAGTCGCCGCCGCTCGCGGTGCCACCGTCGTTCAGGCGCGGCAGGAGTACTTCGTTGCAGAAGGCGTCGATATCGTTGAGCGCCTCTTCCTCGTGCTTGGCGAGAGAGTTGAGCGGGAAGTTTAGAATCACGGCGAAGACGAGACCAAGCAGCGTGGCGTCAAATGCCGTGCCGAGGCCGCTCGTCACATTATTGATCGAACCCATGACCGCGCTGATGTCCTCGACGTCGCCGAAGGCCATCCCCGAGATCGCGTGCGAGAGACCAATCACCGTGCCGATGAACCCGAGCAGTGGGATCGCCCACAGGAACGCGCGAAGAATGATGTAACTGCCCATGATGCGTGAGCCGTCGATCGCCGACTGGCTGACCATCATCGCCGAGACGTGGCCGACATTCTGCCGCACTTCGAAAAACTCGAGCGCCTTGCGGATGCGATTCACCATGAGGCTGTCGCGGAGATTGAACGGCAGCTTGTAGAGGTGATCGATGAACGCGCCGACGTTCTGCACGTTGATGTCCCTGCCGAGCTCGATCGGCAGCACGTCGAGCAGCAGTGCGACCTTTTGATGCTTCAGCTTCTGCAGCTTCAGGTAGCAAATCGTCATGGCCCAGAAGAAGAACAGCGTGTTGAGAAAGCTGACGGTGAAGTGCTTGTAGAACAGGTTCGCGATGGTGTTCATCGTCGTATACTTGGCCGCGGGGAGGGCGTCCCCCGGCGCAAACGGATAGACGATGAGGAACCAGACGAGGGTGATCCCCATGCCGATGCCGAAGCTGAGCTTCGCGTTCGGATTGGTCGGATCTTCCTCCTTCCACGCCTTGCGCTCTTGCGGCTGCCCGCTGGGGTGCATCCGGCCGGGAACACCGGGTGAAGTGACACGCGGTCGGTTGATGTCCGGGGGCGGAACGTCGGCGGGTGCGGCGGGGATTTCGATCTTGGTGTTGCAGCCCGGGCAATTGACAACCTGGCCAGCCATCTCGGCCTCGGCCATCAAGTGCATGCTGCAGGAGGGGCAGTTGAATTTCACGCCGGTCAGTTTGTGGCTGATCGGCCCTGATTTGCAAACGAACTTACGGCTTGGCGAGGTATAGCCACGGCTGCGCCCGATCCGATCCGCTGGCCGCCTCGCTTAGCTTCCGTGCCCGAGGCAGGCCGTGACGAAAGCCTTGAAGAGCGGGTGCGGCTTGTTCGGCTTCGACTGAAACTCGGGATGGAACTGGCACGCGACAAAGAAGGGATGCTCCTTCAGTTCGATGAGTTCCACGAGCGACCCATCGGGCGACGTGCCGCTGATGACGAAGCCCTGCGCTTCCATCTGCTCGCGGTATTTCATGTTGAACTCGTAGCGGTGCCGGTGCCGCTCGCGGATTTCCGATTTTCCGTAAATCGCGTGTGCTCTGGTGCCGTCCACGATTTTCGTGATCCATGAACCGAGCCGCATCGACGCGCCTTTGTCGGTCACGTCTTTTTGTTCCTCGAGGAGGTCGATGACGGGATCCACGCACTGGGAGTCGAATTCCGTGCTGTTCGCCCCGGCGAGTCCGCAGACATGGCGCGCAAACTCGATCGTGGCCACCTGCATGCCGAGGCACAGTCCGAGAAAGGGCACGCCGTGCTCGCGGGCAAATCGCGTCGCGCGGATCTTGCCCTCCACGCCGCGGTCACCGAAGCCGCCCGGGACGAGCACGCCGGCCACGTCGCGCAGACCTTCTGCCGCGATCTTTTCCTCCAGCGCCTCCGCGTCCACCTGCTCGAGATCGATGCCGCAATCGGAACTCGCGGCCGCGTGCGTGAGCGATTCGTAGATGGATTTGTAGGCGTCCTGATGTTCGATGTACTTGCCCACCACGGCGATCTTCACCCGCTTCTTCGGCTTGACCACGCGGGCGACGAATTTCTTCCAGTCCGTCATGTCCGCGACGGACGACGTGATGTGGAGCAGCTTGAGCACGGTCTCATCGAGCCGCTCCTGCTGGAGCATGAGTGGCAGCTCGTAGATCGTGTGGTCCACGTCGCGCGCCTCGATGACGGCGTTGAGCGGCACGTTGCAAAAGACGGACAGCTTGTAGCGGACGTCTTCGTTGAGTGGGTGTTCGGTCCGGCAGACGAGCACTTGCGGCTGGAGGCCGATCTCGCGCAGCTTGGCGATGGATTGCTGCGAAGGCTTCGTCTTCAGCTCCTGCGCCGCCTTGATGTAAGGCACGAGGGTGACGTGCATGACGATGGCATTCTGCGCGCCGACCTCGAGGATGAACTGGCGGATGGCTTCGAGAAACGGCAGTCCCTCGATGTCGCCAGTGGTGCCGCCGATTTCGGTGATGAGGATGTCGCACGGCTGCTCGGCGGCGAGCTTGCGCAGGCGCGCCTTGATCTCGTCGGTGACGTGCGGGATGACCTGCACCGTCTTGCCGAGGTAGTCGCCCTTCCGCTCCTTATCGAGCACCGTCTGGTAAACCTGCCCGCTGGTCGTGTTGTTCGAGCGGGTGAGGACGGAATGCGTGAAGCGCTCGTAGTGTCCGAGATCGAGATCGGTCTCCGCGCCATCGTCGAGGACATAGACCTCGCCGTGCTGGAATGGGCTCATCGTGCCGGGATCGACGTTCAGATACGGGTCAAATTTCTGCATCACGACCTTCAGGCCGCGATGCTCGAGGAGCGTGCCCAGCGACGCAGCCGCGAGCCCCTTGCCGAGTGATGAGACGACGCCGCCGGTGACGAAAATATACTTCATGTTCAAGATGGATCGGGGCTGGCGGGAAAGGGTCGCAAAAAGCGGAAACGTTTAGCCGACCCGGCGACTCGCGGCTAACCAATTTTGCGTTTGGCCGCTTTTCGTCCGGCTTTCGGCGCGAGCAGACGCTCCACGGCCACAACGTCTTGCGGCGTATCGACGCCCACCGCCGCATGCCGCGCCGGGAGCACGCGGATTCGGATTCCGTTCTCGAGAGCGCGGAGTTGTTCGAGAGATTCCGCGAGTTCGAGATCGCCAGGCTTCCACTCGACGAACTGGAGCAGGCACTTCGTCGTATAACCGTAGATGCCGAGATGCCGCCACCAAGCCGGACGCACGCCGTCGCCGCGCAGATATGGGATCCGGCTGCGCGAGAAATAAAGCGCACAGCCATCGCGACCGAGCACCACTTTCACCGCGTTGGGATTGTCGATGTCGTCCTCCGGGCCGAAGGCGCTCGCCGCGGTGATCATCTGGATCGCGCGGTCCTCGATCATCGTCTCGGCGAGCCGGGTGACGAGACTCGGGTCGAGCAGCGGCTCGTCGCCCTGGACATTGATGACGTGGGTGACACCGCGCAGGTGCTTCGCGACTTCCGCCACGCGATCAGTGCCGCTGCGGTGTTTCGGTGAAGTCATTGCCACTTCCGCGCCGAAGGCAAAGGCCGCCTCCGCGATGCGCATGTCATCGGTCGCCACGATGACCACGTCGATTCCCTCGGCCGCCGTGCAGCGCTCCCAGACGCGCTGGATGAGGGGCGTTCCGGCGATCGGGATGAGGGGCTTGCCGGGGAGCCGGGTCGAGGCGTAACGGGCGGGAATGACGACGGCGACCTTGGGCATCGGGAGTCTTTAGGGTGAACCCGGCGGCGCTGGCAATGTTTTCGAGCGCGCGTTCGGTCAGTTGCGCTTGCGGGGTCCGCGCGGAGCGGCGACACCTTCGACCGTGCCGCTCATTCCACCCGAAACCATCGAGCAGATCCTCGCCGCGAATGACATCGTGGAGGTGGTGCAGGGCTACATTCCGCTGAAGCGCGCGGGGGTAATGTGGAAGGCGCTCTGCCCGTTTCACCAGGAGCGGTCGCCGTCGTTTTCGGTGAATCCGCAGCGGCAAATGTTCAAGTGTTTCGGCTGCGGTGCGGGCGGGTCGGCGATCCGGTTTGTGATGACTTACGAGAACCTCGATTTCATCTCCGCGGCAAAGAAGCTGGCGGAGCGCGCGGGGATCAAAATCGTGGAGGCGGAGATGAGCGCGGAAGACACGGCGCGGTTCGGGATGCGGCGGCGGCTGCTCGCATTGCACGCGGAGGCGGCGGAGTTTTTTCACGCGCAGCTTTTGAAGAAGGCATCGGCGCAGATCGCACGCGAATATTTGAAAGGACGCGGCATCGGGACGGAGGTCGCGAAGGCGTGGAAGATCGGCTACGCGCCGGATTCGTTCGAGGCGTTCACGCAGTTCGCTTATGGCGAGGGATTCACCGCGCCGGAGATCGTCGAGAGCGGGCTGGTGAAGCTCCGCGACGAGGAGCGGCGGGATGGCGATTTCTACGATCGGTTTCGGAATCGGGTGATGTTCCCGATCTGCAACGACACGGGCGAAGTGATCGCCTTCAGCGGCCGCGTGCTGGAGGCGGATGCCAAGGCGGCGAAGTATGTGAACTCGCCGGAAACGATGCTTTTCACAAAGGGAGCGGTGCTCTTCGGCCTGCAAAAATCCAAGCGGCCGCTGATCGACAAAGGCTCGGCGATCGTGCTCGAAGGCCAGCTCGATTTGATCACGGCGTTTGAGGCCGGGGTGCAAAATGTGGTCGCGCCGCAGGGGACGGCGTTCACGCAAAAGCAGGCCCACAAGCTCAGGCAATACGTGGAGGAAGTGGTGCTGTGCTTTGACTCCGACGCCGCCGGAGAAAAGGCGTCGGAGCGTTCGCTGCCGCACCTTCTCCAGGAAAATCTCGTGGTGCGCGTGGCCACGATGCCGCCGGGTGAGGATCCGGATTCGATGATCCGCTCGAAGGGTGCGCAGGAGTTCATCGGGCGCATCACCGCGGCGAAGGATTTCTTCGATTTCCAAATCGATCGCCTCGCGACCCAGCCGGACTTCGCGACCCCGCGCGGCAAGTCGCAGGCGGCGCGGCGCATGGCGGAGTGGATCAGTCTGATCAGCGACGCGGTGCTGCGCGAAGCAGTGATGCACAAAGTCTCGCAGCGACTGGAGATTTCCCCGCACGAACTGGTGCGGCTGCTCAAAGCACCCAAGGCGCCGGGCCCGGCGGATGAAGATGGCGGGGAGCCGGCGCGGGAACCCATCAAGCTCACCCCCCTGCTCCGCCTGCTCGCGCTCGTGGCCTTGCACGACGCACCGACGCGCGCGTGGCTGCTCGCCGAGCCGTGGCAGCGCGTCGTGGCCGCCGATCCGGACAGCGGCCTGCTCGTGAAGATCCTCGACTCGCGACTGACGCCGGGCGACCCCGTGTCCACGAACGCCTTCCTCGCCACCCTCGACGCGGAGGAAGAAGCCTGCGTCTCCGGCTTGCTCGAAGAGAAACCGCCCGAGCACGCGATGACGATCGCGCACGATTGCTGGCGCGAGTTGGAGCGCCGGGAAATCCAGCGCCGGCTGGATGCATTGCAGGCGAAAATGCGCGCGGCGAATGTCTCCATCGAGGAAGTAAGCCGCCTGCAGAAAGAAATCCTTGACCTGCAAAAACGCCGTTCGGATATTGCGCGGCCCTTGTCCCCGCCCCTTTGAAGCGCTCGAGGCGTTCAGAGCCGCGAAGTTGAAAGATTCCACACCCCGGGTATGCCTAAATCCACCAAGAAAGCTTCTCCCAAAACGCCCAAGTCCGCCCCCAGAAAGTCGAGTCCAAGCCCGAAGAAAAAAGCACCGAAACAGGGTAAGGTCGCGCCCAAAAAATCAAAGAAATCCAAGCCGGCAAAAGTATCAAAGCCGGCAAAAAAGCTGAAGGCGGCGAAAGCCCGCATGCCGGCAAAGGCGGCTCCCGTGGAAGTAAAAAAAGCACGCGTTGTCGTGCATGGGAAAAACGGAAGCGCGCCAAAGACTCAACCCGCAAAAGGCAAGGCACCCGTGGCGAAGGCGGTGGTGGCATTGCCCCCAAGCCCGATCAGCGTGCTCGACCGGCCTGACGTGCAGGAGAAGCTCCGCGAATTGATCAAACTCGCGAAGGAACAGGGCTACCTCACCTTCGACGATCTCAACGAGGCGCTGCCGGAAAGCCTCAACGATCCGGACGAGATGGACACGATCATGGGCCGGATCCGGAGCATGGAGATCGAGATCATCGAGGCCTCGGATGTCGATCGCTTCAAGGACGGGAAGAAGGCCGACGACGCGGAGGAGGAAGAAGAGAAGCCAGAGGCGAAACTGGATATTCTCGATGACCCGGTGCGGATGTATCTCAAACAAATGGGCCAGGTCCCGCTGCTCACGCGGGAGCAGGAGGTCGAGATTTCCAAGCGGATCGAAGAGGCGGAACTCAACGTCCAGAGCCATATCAATCACTTCGGCTTCATCGCCCGCGCCTACCTCGATCTCGCACAGAAGCTGATCGAAGGCCGCGAGCGCTTCGATCGCGTGATCCTCGACAAAAAAATCGAGAGCCGCGAGCGCTACATGAAAGCGCTGCCGAAACTCTGCGCTCAGGTCGAGCACGCCGCGGCGAATTGCGCGACGGCTTATCGCAACTATGTCGGGCACGGGGGCCGGAACCACGACACGAAGTCGTATCTCGATTTCAAGAAGGCTCACGATGCCATCCAGCGGATCTACCCGAAGTTTTTCTTCAAGCAGAAGGTCACCGAGGAATTCGTCAATCTCGCGGACGAAGCCAACCGGCTGACCAGCCAGTGGACGCTGGAATTAAACAAACCGAAGAAGGCCACGAAGGGACATGGCCACCACGCGCCGGCGCCGATCGACTACTCGACCAAGCTCAGGGAGCAGCAGATGCGGATGTGGCTGAGCTCGGAAGAGTTCTTCGCCGAATACAAGGAGCTGAAGATGTGGCTGAAAAAGGCGCTCAAAGCCAAGACCGAGATGGTCGAAGCAAACCTGCGCCTGGTCATTTCCATCGCAAAAAAATACACGAACCGCGGGCTCTCGTTCCTCGACTTGATCCAGGAAGGGAACATGGGCCTGATGAAGGCGGTGGAGAAGTTCGAGTATCGGCGCGGCTACAAATTCTCGACCTACGCGACATGGTGGATTCGCCAGGCGATTACCCGCTCGATCGCCGACCAGGCCCGCACGATCCGCATCCCGGTGCACATGATCGAGACGATCAACAAGCTGATGCGCGTGCAAAAGCAGCTCGTGCAGGACTACGGCCGGGAGCCCACGCCCGAGGAGGTCGCCGACGAAATCCAGCTCCCCGTCGAGCGCGTCCGCGCGGTGCTCAAGATGGCCCAGCAGCCCATCTCGCTCCAGTCGCCGGTCGGCGAAAGCGACGACACGAGCTTCGGCGATTTCATCGAAGACAAGGGTGCCGAAAACCCGAGCGACATGACCGCGATCGTGCTCCTCAAGGAGAAGATCAAGGACGTGCTCGAATCGCTGACCGAACGCGAGCGGCAGGTGCTCGAACAGCGCTTCGGGCTCGTGGACGGATACAGCCGCACGCTGGAGGAAGTGGGGCGCCAGTTCAAAGTGACCCGCGAACGCATCCGGCAGATCGAAGCGAAGGCGCTGCGCAAGATGCGGCACCCGACACGCATCCGGCAGCTGGAGGGATTCCTCGAGGCTCACGAAACGTAGGAGCCGCGGGGTTTTTAGACAGGCGATCGCGCAGGCGGCGTTTGGTAAAAAGGCCGCAACTTTGGGCCGGAATGTGCGTTTACCGTTCAGTTATGAACACCGAAGAACACGACGATCTGTGGGACCTGCTGGGCAAGGCGAAGGAGACCAAAGCGTCCCCCTTCTTCTCGCGCAATGTCCTGCGAGCGATCCGTGAATCGCAGGGTGATCAAGGCGGGTTCTTCGCGTGGCTTCGCGCCCGCTGGGCTCTCACCGCGATCAGCGTCAGCGTTCTGGCGGCAGTCGCCGTCGTGGCGGTGGAGCGTTCGGAACAGCCTGATCCGTTGATGGTCCTCGCGAACCAGGTTTCGGCCAGCCCCGATTACCAGGTGATCACCCATCTGGATGAGCTGCTCGATTCCGAACATAATAACGTATGGCTGGAAGCCTCCGCTTACTGATTCCTCTCGCGGTCGGCGCACTGACCGCGTCGGCCTTCAGCGAAAATCCGCCCGAAAAGGCGTCGCCGCCGCCGAAGAAGAAATCGCCGGGCGCGTGGCTGGGGCGGAAGCCGGCCAACGAGGGCACTCCGTCACCGGAGTTTGAAAATGTGCGGCGGGCTCTGGATGCGCTGTCGCCAGAACAACGAAAACGCTTTCAGGAAAATTTCTGGCGCTGGTCGAATCTTCCCCCGGAGGAAAAAAAAGCGCTGCGTGAGCGCGAGGAACTGCGCAAGAAATTCATGCAGCAGGAAGTCGAGACCGCCATCCAGGAAACCGGCCTCGACCTCACCGGCGAGCGGCGGGAGCAATTCGTCAAACGCTACGGCGACGAACGGCGCAAGATCGAGGAGCAACTTCGGAAGGAAACCAACGAGAAGCGCAAACCACTCGTTCGTGATTTGATGGGGAGATTGAAGAGCGAGTTTTCCAGTCCGTCCGCCGATCCCGCCGCGGTGCGATAGTTCGGGCCGGGCGGACGAATAACGGCTGACGTCGCATCTCACCACCATCGTCATACACCATGAAAATCACGCGCCTCCTTGTCACCGTTGCCCTCGCCCTTCTGGCGAACGTTTACGTTCATGCGGCCACTTACTCCTACCCATCGGAGGCCGATGCATGGTTTTCGTTCGAACTCCCTGACGCGTGGAATCCGAAAATCGACGACGCCACCCTGGAAGCAACGGCGCCCGACGATGCCGCCTACGTCGCGTTTTGGGTCCTGAAGGACAAATCGGATTTCAAGAACCTGGATAAAGACCTCGACGAGATTCTCAAGGATTCGGTGACGAATGTGAAGATGACCACGGAGGCGACCAAGAAGGAGATCAATGGCATCGAGTTCCTCACTTACCAAGGCACGGGCAAGGACCGGAAAGAAAAAACGCCGGTAACATTCGAGGTATGGATGTTCGCTCCGAAGCCCGGCAAAGTGGGGTTCCTTTATTTCGACCGCGACACCGATGCACCCGCCAGCGTCATGAAAAGCCTCAAGCGGATGGTCGAGTCCATCAAGCTGAAGAAGTAACTCCGGGGAGGCTCACGCTCGCTGGCCTTTCCTCAGCCGCGCTATTTCGTCAACTCTTGCAGCTTCGCGGAAATCGCGTCGGCCCAGACCTGGTAGCCGGCTGCTGAGAGATGCAGGAAGTCCGGCATGATCGCCTTGTCGAGCGAATCCTTGCCTTGGGTGAACTTGGGGCCAATATCGAGGAAGTGGATGTTCTTCCTGTCGTCCAGCTTGGCGAGGATGGCGTTCACCTGAGTGATCTTCGCGTTGTTAGCGCCGAGTTTGCCGTCGGGCTTGTCGCCGCGGGGAAACACCGCGAGGAGAAGAATTTTTGTCGAAGGCAGCCTGGCGCGGACGGTTTCCACGATCTTGGTGACACCTTTGGCAATGCCTTCGGCGGAATCAGTCGAGACATTATTGGTGCCGATCATGATGACAACGACCTTGGGTTTGAGCCCATCGAGTTCGCCGTTGGTGATGCGCCAGAGGACATGCTGGGTGCGGTCGCCACCGATGCCGAAGTTGGCGGGTTCATACGCTCCGAACGCCTTGGTCCAGACGTCCTTTCCCGCCCCGCCCCACCCGGCGGTGATGGAGTCGCCGAGAAAGACGACCTGCGCTTTGCCTTCCTTGGCCACGGTGAGGAACTTCTCATGCAAAGCCATGAAGGCAGCCTGTCGTTCGCCAGTCTTCGGATCCATCTTCGGCGCAGCGACGTCCGGCGCTTGCGCAGGGAGCGGGAACGGGGTCGCGCTCGCGGGAGTGAGTGGCTTTGCCGGCGCAAGCGGCGCGGCAGGGGCTTGGGCGTAAGCCAGCGAGGCGGTCAACAAGGCGGCGACGGTGAGGAAGAAGGGTGTTTTTTTCATAAATGGATGAGGGGCTGAACTTTGCGTGACGCGTGCGTGGCTTTCAAGACGAGACGTCGCTCTTTCTTCATCGCAGTCATTCGGCCCGTGGGTCGGGCGAGACTCGAACTCGCAACCAACGCCTTAAAAGGGCGCTGCTCTACCATTGAGCTACCGACCCGGGCCGGGAAAAAGAGGCGGATGGATAATTCACCCGCGAAGGTGACGCAAGGTTTTATTGCCGCTACGTTTCGCGCCTGTCATGCCGGACCTTTCGACATCCTTCCAGCGTCACCGCCAGCAAATCATTTTCATCGCCGCGACCCTCGCGCTGGCGCTGGCAGCGGGTTGGTGGCGGCTTCATTTCTCGAAACCCGAGAACCCACTACTGACGACGCCGCAGCTCGCGATCGAGGCCCTCGCGGCGAAGGTGCTTTATTTCAATGGACCCGCACACCCGTGGTTGCTCGCGCGGCGGGCGGACCTCCTCACCGCGGAAGATCGTGACCTCCGCTCGGAGCGTTCGCGGGCCTTTGCGCAGGCGGTGGCCAATGTGAACCTGTTCCGGCAGCTCGATCGACGCCACCGCTTCGACACGCTTTTGCTCGTCGGCGATCCGAGCCAGTACCGGACGCTGCTGGATCACCTCGTCGAAACGAAGGATTTCACGATCGCCTACGTCGATCATACCAGCCTGGTCTTCAGGCGTTCCGCAGCCGCCGCGTGGTCGCCGAAGGATTTGGCCGCGGTCCGCAGCGGGCTCGGAAATATCTCGAAACGCGCGCAGGCGGAATTCCTCGCGCTCACGGCGGTGAAACTCACGGCGGCGCACCGCGAAGCCGAGGCGAAGACATTGCTCGACGAAGCGCTCGCGCTCGACTCCGGCTCCGCGGAGGTGTGGAGCGCGCTGGCCGGCTACGAGATGAATCGGGGGGAATTTGCCGACGCTCTAAAGGCGACGGATCGCGCGCTGAGCCTGGACGGAAAGCACCTCGGCGCGCTCGCGGCGCGGATCCAGGTGTTCTACGCCACGAAGCGATTCAACGAAGCCTACGCACTCTCACAGAGACTCGTGGCGCTCATCCCCGACGATCCCAATGTGCTCTTCAAGCACGGGCAGATCGCGCACGAGGCACACGCCTACAAGTCCGAGATCGCCGCGCTCGAAAAGCTGATCGCGCTCGCCGAGTCGGAACATCGTTCGACGACGGGTTACCGTCTCTACCTTGCGCAAGCCTACATGGCCGCGGGCAAAGGCAAGCCGGCGATCGAGAATTTCAACCGCGTCCTCGCGGACCCGGAACTGCCGGAGGACCAGCGGAAATTTTCCACCGAAAGCGTGGAGCGAATCAAGAATCGGGCGGGCCTCTAAAAGGTGTAGCGAAAATCGCCTTGGCGCGCGGGACGAACACACTTGCGCGCGGCGCAGCATTCAGGAAAACGGTTTTGGATGCGGCGCTGCGCGCCGGAGGACCGCCGGCGCACTTTCCAACCCCAGTATCTCGGTTCACGAACATCCGCGGACGGGCAATCTCTTCATCACATACTCCGCGAAAGCTCCTTCACGATCTGAATGTAATCCTTGAGGGTCTTGGAGGGATTGTAGGCGCGCCAGGCGATGGTCGATTCGCGGCGGAGCGGCGGAGAAAACGGGCGAAAGACCACGCCGTCGTGCGGCAGCCCCGTAATTTGCTCGGGCATCAATGCCACACCGAGCCCGTCGGCGACGAACCGGATTGCGATCGGCTCGATGTCCGCTTCCTGGAGGATTTTGCCCGCGAAGCCGGCGTTCCGGCAGGTCTCCAGGAGCCATTCGCGCGCGCCGGGATGGGTCTTCGCGGACATGCCGATGAAGAACTGCGGCGCGAGGTCGGCGAGTTTGAGCTTTGGCTTCTTCGCGAGCGCATTCCGCTCCGAGAGGGCGACGAGCATCGTGTCGAAAGCCACGCCTTCGGAGAGCAACTCGTGGTGGGACGAGGCGGGGCGCAAGCCGACGAAACCGAGATCGATCTTGCGCGCGGCGAGCGCTTCAAACTGCTCGGCGCTGGTCATGTCGAAGAGATTCATCGCGACGCGGGGGCAGAGTTTTCGGAAGGCGCCGAGCGTGGCCGGCAGCAGGCCGTAATGGATGTTGGCGACGTAACCGATATTCAGCTGGGAGCTTTCTCCCTGATGCATCCGCTGCACCGCGGCGACACTCTCGGCGCACATCGCGAGGAGCTTGTTTGAGTCGAAAAGAAACCGCCGTCCTTCGTCGGTGAGCGCGACCTTGTTGTTCCTCCGATCCAGCAAACGCACGCCGATCTCGTCCTCCAGATTCCGCACCTGCCGCGTGAGCGACGGCTGAGCGAGCCGGAGCTTTTGTGCCGCTTTGGTAAAGCTCAGTTCTTCGGCGACGGCGACGAAATAGCGCAGGTGACGAAGTTCCATTTCGCGCAGCATCGTGAAGGTCATAGCCGAAAGCTATTGGCAATGTGGCGGAATCAATGGCGCTCTCCCAGTGTTGGGCTCGGGGACCCGTTCGCGGATGCTTTCCGGCTATGGCGTTGTCCTACGGAGGTATTGGCCGGCTCACCGCCGCGCCACGACCCTCACAGACACCTATCATGAATCGAAAGCCGTTGATTGAAGACATCGAGACCTACGCTCAGGACATCGTGGACACGGTGCGCGAGCCGCTCCTGATGCTCGATACCACTTTGCGGGTCCGGTCTGCCAACCGCGCCTTCTATCAGACGTTTCATGTGTCTTCCGAAGAAACCGAGGACCGGCTCATTTACGAGTTGGGCAACGGACAGTGGGATATCCCCGCACTGCGGACACTCCTCGAAGACGTGATTCCGACGAGCTCCGTCTTCAACGACTTCGAGTTGGAGCATACCTTCCCGATCATCGGGCGGCGCGTGATGCTGCTCAATGGGCGCAAGCTGCGCGCGGGCAGCCACGCCGAGCTGCTGGTGCTGGCCATGGAAGACGTGACGGAGCGGCGGCGCTCGGAGGCGGACTTGAAGGCCATCGAAACTTACGCGCAAAACATCGTGGATACGGTGCGCGAGCCGCTCTTGATTCTCGATACCACGCTGCGCGTGCGATCGGGCAACCGCGCCTTTTACCAAACCTTCCAGGTCTCTCGCGAAGAAACCGAAAACCGCCTCATTTACGAACTCGGCAACGGCCAGTGGGACATTCCCGACCTGCGAACCCTGCTCGAAGACATCGTCCCCAAGAGTTCGGTCTTCAATGACTTCCAACTGGAGCACGACTTCCCAGCCATCGGGCGGCGGGTGATGCTGCTCAACGCCCGGAAGCTGCAGGCGGGCCATCACGGCGAGTTGCTGGTGCTGGCGATGGAAGATGTGACGGAGCGGTGGCGCGCCGAGGAGGAGGTGGCCAAGGCCAAGGAGGCGGCCGAAACCGCGAACAAGACCAAGAGCCTGTTTCTGGCGAACATGAGCCACGAGCTGCGGACGCCGCTCAACGCGATTCTAGGTTACTCCGAGATGCTTCAGGAGGAAGCCACTGAGCGGCAATTGCAGGACGAGTTCGGCGGCGATCTCAAGAAGATCAACGCGGCCGGGAAGCATCTGCTGGCGCTGATCAACGACATTCTTGATTTGTCCAAGATCGAAGCCGGGAAGATGGAGCTGTTTCTGGAGAGCTTCAATGTGGCTGAGATGATCGATGAGGTGGCTTCCACCATTCGCCCCCTGGTGGAGAAGAACGTCAACACGATCCACATCGAACTCGCGCCGGATCTGGGGGTGATGCACGCCGACCAGATCAAGGTGCGCCAGGGTCTGTTCAATCTCCTGTCCAACGCGGTGAAGTTCACCCAGGAAGGCACCATTACCGTGAACGCAGGCCGCGAACGCATGGATGGCAGCGAGTGGATCGTCGTGCGCGTGGCGGACACTGGCATCGGCCTGAGTCCCGAAAAGATCGTGAAGCTGTTCCGGGACTTCACCCAGGCGGATGCCTCGACCACGCGCAAATTCGGCGGCACCGGCCTGGGGCTCGCCCTCACCCGGCGCTTTTGCCAGATGATGGGCGGCGACGTGACGGTGCATAGCGTGCTCGGTGAAGGGAGCGTCTTCACGATCAAGCTGCCCGCGGTCGTCAGCGAATCGAAGTCCGACAGTGCGGCCGAGCCCGCCGATCCCGTCATCGCTTCTCCCGAATTCGGGATCGGCGAAGGCACCGAACCGCTGCCGCCAGCGAGCTGCGTGCTGGTGATCGATGACGACCCGATCCAGCGCGACCTGATCCAGCGTTTTTTGGCCAAAGCAGGATTTTGCGTGCGCACCGCCGCCGGGGGCGAGGCGGGGCTGCGCCTGGCGCGGCAGTTAAAGCCGGTGGCTATCACGCTGGACGTGATGATGCCGGAGATGGACGGCTGGGGCGTGCTCTCGGCGCTCAAGGCCGACGCCGAACTGCGCGACATCCCGGTGATCATGCTCACGATGGTGGACGACCCGGAACGCGGCTTCACGCTGGGCGCTGCGGAATACGCCACCAAGCCGGTGAATCGCGCGCGCCTTTCGCAGCTCCTCAAGAAATACACCTGCGCTCACCCGCCGTGCCCGGTGCTCCTGGTCGAGGACGATCGCGCCACGCGCGAGCTGACGCGCGCGATTTTGGAAAAGGAAGGCTGGGAAGTGGTCGAAGCGGACAACGGGCTCGCGGCTCTGGAGTGCATGGAGCGGGAACGCCCCAGCCTGATCCTGCTGGACCTGATGATGCCCGAGATGGACGGCTTCGAATTTGCCGCCCGCGTGCGGCGGCACCCGGAGTGGCGCTCGATCCCCATCGTGGTGCTGACGGCCCACGACATCACCGCGGAGGAGCGGCGGCGGCTCAACGGCAACGTCGAGAAGGTGCTGCAAAAGGCGGGCGGCTCGCACGCGGCGTTGCTCCAACAGTTGCGCGACCTGCTCGACCACTACTCTGCGCCGCGCGCGACTCCCGTTTGAAACCTTTGCCGATGCCCAAAATCCTCCTTGTCGAAGACAACGAAATGAACCGCGACATGCTCTCGCGCCGGCTGGAGCGCAAAGGCTACCAGGTGGTGCTCGCCGTGGACGGCCAGAGCGGCGTGGAGATGGCCCGGGCGCAAGCGCCGCAGTTGGTCCTCATGGACATGAGCCTGCCCGTGCTCGACGGCTGGGAAGCGACGCGACAGCTCAAGGCCGATGCCGCCACCCGGCACATTCCCGTCATCGCTCTCACGGCGCACGCCATGTCCAGCGATCGCGTAAAAGCCCTCGAAGCGGGCTGCGACGACTATGACACCAAACCCGTCGAACTGCCGCGCCTGCTCGGCAAGATCGAGGCGCTTTTAACCGGAGGCGGGAACGGGACGGCTCCCGCGGTTCATCCATGAACGATTCGCAATATCCCACCAGCGAAGCCGCGCGCCACGCATTGCCATCGAACCTGATCCACGAATTGCGCACGCCTCTCAATCACATCATCGGCTACTCCGAGATGCTGATGGAACAGGCGCAGGAGCGAGGCCAGGACGAGTTCGTGCCCGATCTGCGGAAAACCCACACGGCTGGGCGGCAACTGCTGGCACTCATCAACGTGAGCTTCCATCCGATCCGCCCGTCGCGCATGCCCGCTCCGATCGCGGCCACGAGTGATGAGCATCCCACGCCGATCGAATCCACATTCCCAGAGCCCACTGCGGTCGGCGATCTGGCCTCCGGCGCGAAAAAGGGATTCTTACTGGTCGTGGACGACGTGGAAGCCAATCGCGACGTTCTCTCGCGCCGCCTCGAACGACAGGGCTACACAGTCGCTACCGCAGAGAACGGGCCTCAGGCGCTGGCGAGACTTCGGGCAGAAACCTTCGACCTCGTGCTGCTCGATATCATGATGCCGGAAATGGACGGCTACGAAGTACTCCAGCGACTCAAGGCCGATGAGGCGTTGCGCCACATCCCGGTCATCATGATTTCGGCTTTGAGCGAGATGGACTCCGTCGTGCACTGCGTCGAAATGGGCGCGGAGGATTATCTGCCCAAGCCATTCAACCCGACTCTGCTCAAAGCGCGCATCGGCGCCTGCCTCGAGAAAAAGCGGGCGCGCGACCGTGAAACGAAATTGTTCGCGCAGTTGCAGGATAATTTCCGCCGCTTGCAGGAACTCGAACAGTCACGCGACGACCTGACCCACATGATCATCCATGATCTGCGCACGCCCCTCAATGCGATGATGATGGGAATGCACGCGGTGGAAACGATGGGCGACCTCAATGAAGATCAGCAGGAGATGATGAAGATCAGTCAGCGAGGCGGGAAGACGTTGGTGGACATCATCAACGACCTTCTGGACATCAGCAAAATGGAGAGCGGGTCCCTGCAACTCAAACGTCAGGACATCCCGGTCACAGGCCTGATCGACACCGCTTTGGAGCAGGTCGCCATATTGGTGAACTCCAGGAACCTAACCCTGGCTACTGAACTGGATCCAAACTTGCCCCACTTGGTGGCTGATGAAGCAATCCTCATCCGCACCCTCGTCAACTTGCTCGGCAACGCCCTCAAGTTCACGCCCGAGGGCGGCGCCGTGACCGTGTCGGTGCGACTCGATGACGACGGGCATTCGCTCCAGTTCTCCATTAGAGATACGGGCGAAGGCATTCCGCCTGAAGCATTCGAGCGCATCTTCGAGAAGTTCGGACAGGTGGAATCGCGCAAAGGCGGGCGCACCGTGAGCACCGGTCTGGGCCTGACTTTTTGCAAGCTGGCGGTCGAGGCGCACGGCGGCCACATCGGGGTCGCAAGCGCGCCCGGCCAGGGAAGCACATTCAGCTTCACGATTCCGCTTCGTGCCGATGGCGAACATGAGCAAGGAACGCTTGCGCAAGGAATGGGTGCTGCAACCAAGCAGCCCTTCAACGGCGCAAGTCCGGAGGCTGAATGAGCGGCAACAACCGCTCGGATGTCCTGGAGAAAATCTCCAGCGGGATTGAGGGCTTCGACGACATCACTGCGGGCGGCCTGCCGCTGCGTCGCACCACGCTGCTGATGGGGGGCCCCGGTTGCGGCAAGACGGTCCTCGCGCTCCAGATGCTCGTCAGCGGCGCGATGCGCCACGGCACGCCGGGTATCTTTGTCGCCTTCGAGGAGAATGCGCGCCGGGTGGCGGCCAACGCGGAGACCTTCGGTTGGAATCTGCGCGAGCTTGAGAAGAAGCAGCTTTTTTTCGTCGATGCCTGCATGCGTTCCGACGTGGTGAAAGCCGGCGCGTTCGACCTCACCGGGCTGCTCGCGGGGCTGGAGGCCAAAGCGAGCGAGATGGGTGCGAAGCTGATCGTTTTCGACGCGATCGACGTGCTGCTCAGTCTCCTCGACGACCCGGTCGCCGAGTGCCGCGAGCTTTACCGCATTCACGAATGGCTCGTGCGCCACGAACTGACCGGCATCCTCACGACGAAGGTCGAAGGCAACAAACCGGCCACGGCACAGCGCTACGGCTTCATGCCGTTCATGGCCGATTGCGCGGTGCTGCTCAGCCAGCGCGTCGAGGATCGCGTGGCGGGGCGAACGATGCGCGTGCTCAAATACCGCGGCTCGCCGCACGTCCTCAACGAAGTCCCATTCGTCATCGGACCGGCGGGCGTGGAAGTCGGCTCCTCGAACGGGGTCCACCCCGAGCCGCAGCCTTTTAACGAACGGATTTCCACCGGCATCGAACGCCTGGACGAGATGCTCGATGGAGGACTTTACCGAGGCACCAATGTCTTGATCACGGGCAGCTCTGGCGGCGGCAAATCGACCCTCGCGGGCGCCTTCATCGAAGCGGGCTGCCGTCGCCACGAACGCGCCCTGTTCATCTCCTTCGACGAAAACTCGCGCGACATCGTGCGCGACCTTGCCACGGTCGGCCTCGACCTCGCGCCGCAGGTCGCCAGCGGCCTGCTGCGGATGGAAGCGGTGCGCACGGAGGCGGCCTCCTCGGAGGAGCATTTCATGCACATCAAGCGCATCATCGCCGGGCATCAGCCGCGCTGCGTGGCCATCGACCCCCTCTCGGCGCTCGCCCGCGTCGGCGGCGGACTGGCCGCGCGCGGCGTCGCCGAACGGCTGATCTACCTTTGCCGAAACGCGGGCATCACCGTGCTCTTCACGAGCCTGATGGAAGGGATCGACCCGCACCTGGAAACAACGACCCTGCACGTTTCGACGATCTCGGATTCCTGGATCCAAATCTCCTACGCGCTCCTCGACGGCGAACGCAACCGCGCCCTCTCGGTCATCAAGTCGCGCGGGTCCAGGCACTCCAATCAACTGCGCGAGCTGATCTTCAGCGACAGAGGCATCACGCTTGCGGACCCATATACAGCCGGTGGCCAGGTGCTCATGGGAACCTTGCGGTTGGAAAAGGAGAACGCCGCGTGAACGAAACCTTCCACACTGGCGATCATCCAAACGGCGCTTATGTGTTCCGGCTCTATCTCGCTGGCGGCGCGCCGAATTCTGTGCGAGCGCTGGCGAACCTCTACGCCATCTGCCGCCAACATTACCCCGAGAGCCATCGCATCGAGGTCATTGACGTCCTGAAAGAGCCCATGCGCGCGCTGGCCGAAGCGATCCTCGTCACGCCTACCCTGGTGAAACTTTCCCCTGCACCCGAGGTGCAAATCATCGGCAACCTCAGCGAAGAGGAGGAAGTCCTCCGCGCCCTCGGCTTGCCTCAAAAGGAAAACGGATGAGTGCCACGACGCATGGCGCCGACAAGGCAATCCACGCATTCGCCGCGGATTCAGCAATAAAGGAGGTGGAGCATGACGCAAACTTCAAGCAGTCTCGCGATGTGCGCGAAGACCGCAGCCAGCGCCAGGCGAAGCCGCGTCACTCGAAACAATCATGAACCCAATACCAATGAAAACTTCCGCCGACACACCGCCGCCATTGAACAACGCCGTCCGACCGAGTGCGCGGAAGCCGTTTTGCAACCGTATGCTTTCGGCGCTCTTCCTGGCGTCCGGCCTGTTGACTCTCCTGCCTCCCGCCACGGCCAGCGGCGGGCGCGAGACCGCGGGCGGCACTTTCAGCATTTATCTCGAGAACGATCTCTTCGCGGGCACCGATCGCCAATACACCAGTGGCGTAAAGCTCGGCTGGAGTTCGGCGGATCTCGAGAACTATAGCGACTCGCCTTACGCCAGTCCGCTCCTGCCGCTGTTCAATCTCCTGCCTTACATCAACGAAAAGGATCATCAGAAGAACCTCGTCTTCGCGCTCGGGCAAAACATCTATACGCCGGATGACACGGAGGCATTTGGGTTGATCAAAGGAGACCGGCCCTATGCGGGCTGGCTTTACCTGGGTGCAGGCGTGGTGTGGAAGAATGCGGATGTCCGCAATTCGCTCATCCTCAACATCGGCGTGGTCGGCTCGTGGTCATACGCAGAGGAGGCGCAGCGGCTGGTGCATGACTTGCGCGGGCTGGGTCATCCGAAGGGCTGGGACAACCAGCTCCACAACGAACTCGGGGTCGTGGCGACCTATCAGCGCGAATGGCGCTGGCCAAAACATGAGCGCCGCGTGGGTCTGAATTGGGAGCTGCTTCCACATGCGGGCATCGCGCTCGGCAATGTGCAAACCTATGCCAATCTCGGCGCCGAGCTGCGCGCCGGATTGAACCTGCCCGATGACTTTGGCACCGCAGCGATCGGCCCGGCGGCGACGACTTCCACCCCGGTGGATGGGAGGCAGGGCGCCGAACGCTCGCGTTTCGATCTTGGCCTTTATGTCTTTGCGCGTGTCGATGGCCGTGTGGTGGCGCACAACATTTTCCTCGACGGAAACACGTTCGGCGACAGCCCGTCGGTGGATCGCCAATGGTTGGTCGCCGACCTCAGCATCGGAGCGGCGGTAAACTATCGGAACACCAAGTTCGCCTATGCGCTCGTCTATCGGACGGAAGAGTTTCACGGACAGAACGAAGCTCAGGTTTTCGGCACAGTGTCGGTGAACTTTGCCTTCTAAAAGCCGGGCGGAGATCCAGGAGATGAACTGCGGATGGTCGGGGATGGCTTCGGCAGGGCTGGCTTGATGCCCGGCGCGCGGTCCAGCATGCTCCGCAACGCATGACTCTCCCGCCCATCTCGATTTTCAGGACGACCGATGCGCTGATCGCGCAGCGCGGCGAAGATTGCTTTCGCCTCGCCGGCACCGATCTCGATACGCTCTTCGCGCAAGAGAACCCGGCCCGGTGGCTGCATGCTCAACTGGCGCATGCGACGCCGGTCCTGCGTCCCGCGTCGCTGCTCGCGCCGATCCAGAATCAGGAAGTGTGGGCCGCCGGCGTCACCTATCTCCGCAGCCGCGACGCGCGCATCGACGAAAGCAAGGAGGCGGGCGGCGGCACCTTTTACGACCGAGTCTATGACGCGGTGCGGCCGGAGATTTTTTTCAAAGCGACGCCGCACCGCGTGAGCGGCCCGGACGGCGCGCTGACCTTGCGTTCCGATGCAAAATGGAATGTGCCGGAGCCGGAGCTGGCGCTCGCGATCAACACCGCCGGCGCGATCTTCGGGTACACGATCGGCAATGATCTCAGCTCGCGCGACATCGAGGGGGAAAATCCGCTCTATCTCCCGCAGGCCAAGGTCTGGAACGCCTGCTGCGGCCTCGGTCCCGCGCTGGTGGTGCGCGAGCCGCTTCCCCGCGAGACGAAGATCGAGATCGAGATTTTGCGACGCGGATCGGCGGTGTTTCGCGGCGCGACGGCGCTCGATCAGATGAAGCGCACCTTTCCGGAACTCGCCGAATTTCTCTTCCGCGACAATTCCTTCCCGGCGGGCTGCTACCTTCTCACCGGCACGGGGATCGTGCCCGGGAACGACTTCACTCTCGACCATGGAGATGAAGTGCGGATCTCCATCGACGGCCTCGGCACGCTCGTGAATCCGATCGCCTGACCTTTCCTCTCCTGCCAATTTTACCCCTATGCATCTCCACGGAAAAAGTCTGCTCGCCGGTGTCCTCAGCGAGAAAAGCGCACGCACCTTTCACGCCGTCAATCCGGCCGACGCCCGGCCCCTCGAACCCGCGTTCCACGAGAGCCCGCCCGAAGATGCCGCCCGCGCGGTGGAACTCGCCGACGAAGCTTTTGCGGCGCTCCGGCAGGCGGGCGGGGAAGGCCGCGCGCTGCTGCTTGAGAAGATCGCGGAGGAAATTCTCGCGCTGGGCGAGGCACTCCTGATCCGGGCGCATCACGAAACCGGGCTTCCCCTGGACCGCCTCACCGGCGAGCGCGGTCGGACGGTGGGACAGCTCCGCCTCTTCGCCCACGTCGCGCGGGAAGGCTCCTGGTGCGATGCGCGGATCGACACTGCCATGCCCGATCGCCAGCCCATCCCGCGGCCCGATCTCCGGCGGATGCTCGTGCCGCTCGGGCCGATCGTGGTCTTCGGCGCGAGTAATTTTCCCCTCGCCTTTTCCGTGGCCGGGGGCGACACCGCGAGCGCCTTCGCCGCGGGAAATCCGGTCATCGTCAAAGCGCATCCCGCGCATCCCGGCACGGGCGAACTCGTCGCCGGCGCGATCACCCGCGCTGTGGCGGCGTGCGGGTTGCCCGCGGGCACGTTTTCTTTTTTGCATGGCGACACCGCACTCGCTCACGCGCTCGTGCGGCATCCCCTCACCCGCGCCGTCGGCTTTACCGGCTCGACGCACGCGGGCCGGGCGATCTTCGACAGCGCTGCCGCCCGACCGGAGCCGATTCCTGTCTTCGCGGAAATGAGCAGCTTGAATCCGATCTTCATCCTGCCCGGAGCGATGCGGGAGCGCGGGGCGCAGATCGCCGAGGGCCTGAAGTCGTCGGTGCTGCTCGGGGTCGGACAGTTCTGCACCAAGCCCGGAGTTGTGTTTGCCGTCGGCGGACCTGAGACGCAGTCCTTCGCCGCGCACTTCGCGCAGCTCATCGAGGCGAGCGCGCCGGGCACCATGCTGCACGCCGGGATCAGCGCCGCTTTTCAAAAAGCGATCGATGCCGTGGCGGTCATCCCGGGTGCAGTGGCGCTCGCCACTTCGGCCGCCGATCCGATTCCGGCGCAGACGCAGGGCGGCCCCGCGGCCTTCGCTACCGACCTCGATGACTTTCTCCGGCAGCGCGAATTCCAGCACGAAGTCTTCGGGCCGTACACGCTCCTCGTGGATACCGATGACTATGCCGGACTGCTGCGCGCGGCTCGCAGCCTCGAGGGCCAGCTCACCGCGACCCTCCACGCCACCGCGGACGATCTCGCCACCGCTGGAGATCTCCTAGCCACGCTGGAACGGAAGGCTGGCCGGCTGCTCATCAACGGCTTTCCCACCGGTGTCGAAGTCGCGCCGGCGATGCACCACGGCGGCCCTTTTCCCGCCACCACCGATTCGCGCTTCACCAGCGTCGGAACGGCGGCGATCCAGAGGTTCGCGCGGCCGGTTTGCTTTCAAAACTTCCCCGCCAGCGCGCTGCCTCCCGAACTGGACGACCGCAACACCCACGGCCTGATGCGACTCGTGAACGGCGCACTCACCCGCGACCCGGTGAGCTGAATCGCCGCGACGCGCCCCCCGCCCTCTTCACTCTTTGTCTTGCTCTTGCTCCTGCTCCGTCCGCGCTGAGCACGCGCAAGAGCAGGAGAACGAGAAAGCGATCGGGAGCCGCACCTTTTTTCCACCCATGTCCCAGATCAAGCGCGCCCTGCTCCTGCAACTATGCGGCCTCGTCGTCGCCATCGCGGTGGGCGCCTGGCTGATCCATCACCTGCCTGTCACCCACTACCTCGTCCGCGCGCAGGAAAAAGTCGGAGCGATGCAAGTCTGGGGCGCTGCCCTTTACCCCCTGCTCTACGCCACATGCAATGTCCTGCTACTTCCCGGCGGCGTTCTCGCGATCGGCAGCGGCTTTTTCTTCGGCCTGTGGTGGGGATTCCTGCTCAATCTCACCGGCAATGTCACGGGCGCCGCAGGGGCCTTCCTGATCAGCCGAAAGCTCGGCCGTGCCTGGGTGGAAAAGCGCTTTCTGAAACACCGCAAGTGGGTCGTGCTCGACGCCGCGATCGCCCGCGACGGCTGGAAGATCATCTTCCTGAGCCAGGTCCATCCGCTCTTTCCCTCCAGCCTGCTCAATTATCTCTACGGCATCACGCGCATCCGCTTTGGCACATGCATGCTCTGGATCGCCCTCGGCCAGGCCCCGGGCCTTTTCCTCTACGCATACCTCGGCACGCTCACCCAACTCGGCCTGCGGCTCCTCCGCGGCCAGAGCCATCCGCAGCCGATCGAATATGTCATCTGGATCGGCGGGCTCGCGCTCACCATCGTCACCACCACGGCCCTCGCCCGGATCGCCCTGCGTGTCCTCGCCGAGGTGGAAAATGTCGCGAACGCCGAGTCCAAAGCGTCAAACGCAGATCCCGCACTGGCGCGCCCTTAGCCGTATCCATGCAGTTGGAATGAGCCGCAGATGAACGCAGATGAGCGCAGATGCGGAGGCGGAGAGCAATAGCCGGGGGGAATGAGATCACCTTTTGGGTAACGCGCTCACGCATGCCGATTGCCCTACGCCCCCTGTTTCCCATCTGCGTTTCATCTGCGCCCATCTGCGGCTTAACTGCATTATTCCGGCTTGGAAGGTGTACGGAATTCGATCTAGCCGCAGATGAAGGGATTCGAGTTTCTCTGAATCTGCGTTTCATCCGCGTTCATCTGTGGCTCGTTTTTCTAACTTTCGGTACATCCTCTTAGATCGGGGTGCGGCCCGAGTGCAGAATCAGGCGGGATTTCCGTGGGGCCGTCCTTTGACACACCTCCCTCGCGTGCTAACCTGCCCCGTGATTATGATTCCCCGAGAGTCTGAGAGCGTTTCCCAAGGTGTGTTTCCTTCCCTTTATCTCGATTACGGCGCCGATGCCGATGGCGGCCACGAGGCGGCGGTTGAGATCAGCGAACGTGGCATGAAATTCAGGTCGCACTGGCAATTCTCCATTGGAACGCAACTCTCCGTCGCGCTCCAGCACATGGACCCGCGACTCGGCCTCACCCGGATGACGGTCGAAGGCATCGTCGTCTGGTGCGAACCGGCCGCGGGCAAGCGTTACGAAAGCACGCTCCTTTTCCTCGAACTCCCGGATGATCTCCGCAACAGCCTCCGGGAGTTTTCGCATCTGGTCGGCACGAGCGAGTAATACGGGGTCGCACGGAGTCGCTGACGCGCGGAGCGCAGAGCGCTGAACCCGGACAAGAAAAAACCGCCGAGGGGTGCTCGACGGTTTCTTCGGAAAAAATGGAGGACGCTGCCGCGGGGCTTCAGCCCAGCTTGGCGAGCGCCTTGTTCACGGCGCTCTTGTGACGGTCCGCGGAGTTTTTGTGGACGCGGCCGGTCTTCGCGGCCTTGTCGATCGTGGACACGAATTCCTTCGCGGCGGCGCGAGCGGCTTCCTTGTCCGTGCCGCCCACGATGGAGCGGAATTTCTTCAACTGGTTCTTCACCGCGGTGAGGGCGCGGCGGCTGACGATCGTGCGGCGCTCGGTCTGGCGGGCGCGTTTGGCGGCGGATTTGGTATTGGCCATGTGGGAGTGTTTTTTGAAAAAGGAGCGCAAGAGTAGCGGCGGTGTCCTCGATGTCAACTTGCCGCTTGCATCGGAAAAACCCCGCCACTAATTTCCGCGCCTCTCATCCGCCAGGGTAGCTCAGTGGTAGAGCAGGGGACTCATAAGCCCTTGGTCGGGAGTTCAATTCTCCCCCCTGGCATAGATCAAGCATTTATCGGCATCGGACGGCCTTTCGGACGAACGCTGAACAAACCCACAGTGTTGCACCCATGCAAAGTCCTGCTCCCGGCTGTCTGCACTCGCCGCAGAAGATCAGAGAACCCATCACACCGTCATGACGAAACTGATCGCACTGCTCTTCCTCGCGGCATTCGGCGCCTGCCATTCGGTATCGGCGGCGGAGACGCGGCCCAACATCGTCTTCATCCTCGCCGACGACCTCGGCTGGAGCGACACCTCGATCTTCGGCACGACGAAGTTTTACCAGACGCCGAATATTCAGCGGTTGGCGCAGCGCGGGATGCTTTTCCGCAATGCCTATTCGGCCAGTCCGCTGTGTTCGCCCACGCGCGCGAGCATTCTCACGGGGCTCGCGCCGGCGCGCATCGGCATCACCGAGCCGAACTGCCATCTCGCGGCAGTCGTGCTGGAGAAAGGCCTGGCGAAGGGCGGGCCGAATCAACGCGTGCTCGTGGCGGCAGGCGTGACGCGGCTGAAGACGGACTATCGCACGCTGCCTGAGGCGCTCCGCGAGGCGGGATATGCGACGGGGCATTTTGGAAAATGGCACCTCGGCGCGGAGCCGTATTCGCCGTTGCAACACGGCTTCGATGTGGACGTGCCGCACACGCCGGGGCCGGGGCCGGGCGGCGGGAATGGCTACTTCGCGCCGTGGCAATTTTGGAAAGGCGAAGGCAAGCCCGGCGATCACATCGAGGAACGCATGGCGGAGGAAGCGATGAAATTTTTGCACGCAAACAAGGACCGCCCGTTCTTTTTGAACTACTGGGCGTTCAGCGTGCATTCGCCGTGGATGGCAAAGCCGTCGCTGGTCGCCGACGCGGCGCGGCGCATGGAGCCGGGCGCGGCGCAGCGTCATCCCGTCTATGCCGCGATGGTGCAGAGCCTCGACGACGCCGTGGGCCGGCTGCTCGACACGCTCGATGAACTCAAGCTGGCGGACCGCACCCTCGTCGTCTTCACCAGCGACAACGGCGGCTGGCACAACGTCGCGAAGGAAGCCACGAACAACCCGGCGTTTGCCGGCATCCCGGTGACGAGCAACGCACCGCTGCGCAGCGGCAAGGCGAGCAATTACGAGGGCGGCACGCGCGTCCCGCTCGTCGTCGCGTGGCCGCAAAAAATCGCGGCGGCGGCAAAGAGCGACGCGCTTTTCCAAAGCACCGATTTCTTCCCCACCCTGCTCGATGCCTGCGGGCTGAAGCCGCAGGCCGGACAGCGCTTCGACGGCGTCTCGCAGATGCCCGCGCTGCTCGGCACGGGCGCGCCGCGCGAGGTGATGTTCTCGCATTTCCCGCACGGCGGACGCGCGGACATCGAAGGCTTCCTCCCCGGCACCTGGGTGCGGCGCGGCGACTGGAAACTCATCCGCTTCCACGCCGCGAACGACGACGGCAGCGACCGCCTGGAACTCTACAACCTCGCCGCCGACCTCGGCGAAACGAAGAACCTGGCGGCGGAGAAACAGGAACTGGCTGCGGAACTCAACACGCTCATCGCGGGCTTTCTGAAAGACACCGATGCCGTCGTACCCAAGCTGAACCCCGCCTACAAAGCAGCCACCGTCGCCGACCCGCTCGATGCCTGGAAGCCGCGCGGATGCGAAGCCGCGGTGGCGAAGGGCGTGCTCACCGTGACCGGCAAAAGTGACGCGCCATTTCTCGGCGTCGGCGCGGGCAAGCTCGCCGGGCGGACCATCGTGAAATTCCGCGCGCGCTCCACGGCCGGCGGCGGTGGAAAAGTGGAATGGCTCCCCACGCCGCCAGACCCCGGGAAAGCGAAGTCGGTGGCGTTCCAACTCAGCGGCGGCGATTGGCAGGAAGTGACTGTGGAGCTTCCAGCCGAAGGCCCACTCGGCATCGTGCGGCTCTACCTCCCCGCGTCAGCACAGCCGGTGGAAATTGACTGGATCGAACTGAAAGGCGCCGGCGCACCAAAGCGCTGGGATTTTTGAAGAAAGGGGTGCTGCGGAGCGAGAGTCGCGGGAGAAGCTCCGCACCGCCGCTGCCCACGGAAGTCAGTGATCCTTCGCAAGCTCAGGAAGACGGTTTTTTCGATGGGCGCTACGCGCGAGTTCGTTCGTCCCGCACGCCTCGTCGCCTTCGGGTACAGCCACTAAGAAGACGAACATGGAAGCTCCGAGCTGGAACGTCTTTAGACGTTTGCCAGTTCCCGCAAACTTCTTTCGCGCCGGCGCGACCTCGCGCACATTCGCGCGCCATGCGTTTCGTCCACTCTCTGCTCGCGTCGATCGGCTGCCTTGTCGCCGCTTCGGCGGAGGAACCTTTCGCTCTCGATAAGACTCCGGGGAAACTGCCAAAGGACGTGGTCCCGCGACATTACGCCATTCGCATCGAGCCGCAGATCGCGGCCGCGACCTTCCGCGGAAGCGAGACGATCGACATCGAGGTGCGCACGCCGGTTCGACAGATCGTGCTGAATTCCCGCGGACTGGAGATCACCAACGCGCGGCTCGGCGGGCAGGTGCTTTCGCCGCAACTCGATGAGCGGAAACAGACGCTCACCTTCAACCTGCGCGAAGAACTGCCCGCGGGAACCCACCGGCTCGCGCTGGAGTTTTCCGGCAAACTTGGCGAGCAGCCGTTCGGACTTTTCCTCAGCCGCTATCAGGATGGGCCCGCGCAGAAGCACGCGCTGGCCACGCAGATGGAGGCGACCGATGCGCGCCGGATGTTTCCGTGCTGGGACGAGCCGGTCTTTCGCGCGACCTTCGCATTAACCGCCGTGGTGCCCGCGGCACACACCGCCGTGTCGAATATGCCGGCGGTCTCGGAAACCGCGCTGGCAGAGGGATGGAAGGAGGTGCGCTTTGCGAAGACGCCGTCGATGGCGAGTTATTTGATCGCGTTTTTCGCCGGCGAAATGGAGCTGATCGAGGGCGAAGCGGAAGGCGTGAAGCTGCGCGTGCTGACGACGCCGGGGAAGCGCGAGCAGGCCCGCTACGCGCTGGAGGCGACGCAGAAGATCCTGCCTTTCTACAACGAATATTTCGGCACGAAGTATCCCCTGCCCAAACTCGATCAGGTCGCGCTGCCCAGCACCGGCGCGAGCGGCATGGAAAACTGGGGCGCCATTCTCTACAATGACACCGCCCTGCTCTACGACCCGGCGACGAGCTCGCAGTGGACGAAGGAACGCGTCTTCGAGGTGGTGGCCCACGAGATCGCGCATCAGTGGTTTGGCAATCTCGTGACGATGGCGTGGTGGGATAATCTTTGGCTGAACGAAGGCTTCGCGTCGTGGATGGGGACGAAGGCGACGGACCGCTTCAACCCCGAATGGCAGACGTGGCTGCGCTCCTCGGGCGAAAAGGAATGGGCGATGTCGCTCGACGCGCGCGCGACGACCCACCCGATCCAGCAGCGCGTCGAGACCGAGGAGGCGGCGAACGATGCCTTCGACGAGATCACGTATCAGAAAGGCCAGTCCTTCATCCGCATGCTGGAGAGTTATCTCGGCGAGCAGGCGTTCCGCGAAGGCATTCGCGGCTATATGCAGCGGCACGCCTTCTCCAGCACCACCACGGCGGATCTCTGGCAGGCGCTGGAAGATGCGTCAGGCAAACCGGTGCGCACCTTCGCCGCGGGCTGGACGCAGCAGCCGGGCTTTCCGGTGATCAAGCTGAGCGAGAAAATCGCCGACGGCTCGAGGGCGGTGGAGATCGCACAGGAGCGTTTCACGCTGCATCAGAGCAGGCCGGAGCCGCTTTTCTGGGCCGTGCCCATCGCGCTCGGGCCGGCCGCGGCGCCGCTGGATGCGCGGGTCGTGCTGCTCAAGGAAACGCGTCTTCCGCCGATGCCGATCGAACCCGGGCTGGCTCTGAAAGCAAACGTCGGGGATGTCGGCTACTACCGCGTGTGGTACGACGACGCACTTTTCAAGCGACTCCACAAAGCATCCCCGCTGATGGCCGCGGCGGATCGCCTGAATCTGCTCAATGACGCGTGGGCCATGGCGCTGGCGGATCGTTCGCCGGTCACCCGCCCTCTCGATCTGATCAGCACGCTCGGCGAAGATCCCGCCTACGCGATCGCCAGCCGCATCGTGGACACCTGCATGTTCATTCACGAACTCGAGCGCGGAGAGCCGGGCGAGACGGCCTTTCACGAATGGGCGATCCGGCTGCTGCGTCCGCATCTCGCCCGGCTCGGCTGGGATGCGCGCGCCGGCGAGAGCCAGCTCGACGGATTGCTGCGCGGTTCTGTGATCGGCGCGCTCGGCACCTTCGGCGACGAACCGGTGCGCGCCGAGGCCGCGCGGCGCTTCCGCGTCTTTGTGGCCAAAGGCGAGCCGATTCCCAGCGACCTGCGCCGCGTGGTGCTCGGCTTGGCCGGCCGCGATGCGGACGCGGAGAATTGGGAAAAGATCCTCGCGTTCGCGCGTGCGGAATCTTCCACCGAGCAGAAGCGAAACCTCTACCACGCGCTCGCCTCAACCCGCTCCGCAGAGCTCGCGAGCCGCACGCTTGCGATCGCGCTGACCGATGAGCTGATCCCTGAGGATGCGACCCGTCTCGTGCGCCAGGTGGGCGATCAGGGCGAACATCCCGTGCTCGCGCTGGAATTTGCCCGCGCGAATCTCGATGCCCTGCTCGCCAAGGTCGGCGCGCTGCACGCGAACTCCTATGTCCCCGGCCTTTTCCGGCCATTCAACGAAGCGGCGCGCGCGGATGAACTCGAAGCGCTCGCGCGCACCAAGCTGCCGCCCGAGGCCGAGTACCAGGTGGCAAAGGTGGCCGACGAAATCCGTTTCAAAGCTTCCTTGAAAAGGCGGCTCCTGCCCGACATTGATGCGTGGTGCCGGGCGGAAAATTCGAAGCTCGAAACTCGAAGCTCGAAACAATCAGGAGAAACATTCGGAAAGTGAGAAACGAAACTCAGCCGTTTTCCCGTTTGCACTTGTTTTGTTCCGATTGTTTCGAGCGTCGGATTTCGAATTTCGAACTTCGCTTCGCCTGATGGAATTCGAGATCACTCACGTCACTCACTACAAGTATGGACACCCGGCCGCCGAAGCCTACGGCGAGGCCCGGCTGACGCCGCCGAACCTTCCGACGCAGACGGTCCTCAGCCATCGCATCGTCATCGATCCGGAAGTGCCGATCTCGAGTTACACCGATCACTACGGCAATCGCGTCGAGTTTTTCTCCCTCCCCTTCCGCCACAAGAGCCTCGTGGTGAGCAACGAACTCGTGATGCGCACGCTGGCGCCCCAGCTTCCGGCGGCCAGTCTCGCCCTCAGCGTGCAGGAGGCGCGGCAGATCCTCAGCTCCGCGCTGACCGACATCTTCGACTTTCTCCAGCCCTCGCCGGTGGTGGAAATCGGGCGCGAGGCCGTGCAATGGGCGCGCAAATACTTGCCCGGCAGGAAGCCGCTCGGCCAGTGCCTGCAGGAGCTGAACCTCGCGATCGCCACGGAGTTTGCCTATCGGCCGGGCGCGACGGAAAACTCCACGCCGCTCGCCACGGTCTGGAAAAATCGCGCGGGCGTTTGCCAGGACTTCGCGCACATCGGGCTGAGCATCCTCCGCGCGGCAGGACTGCCCGCACGCTACGTCTGCGGCTACATCGAAACCGATCCGCCGCGCCGGGCCGATGGCACGATCGGCCGGATGGTCGGCGCCACCGCGACGCACGCATGGATCGAAGTGCTCGTGCCGGGCATGATCTGGGTCGGCTTCGATCCGACGAATCGCCAGTGGGTGAATGAGCGCTACGTCACCGTGAGTTACGGCCGCGACTTTCGCGACGCGACGCCATTGCGCGGGACCTTCAAGGGCAGCGGCGGGCAGGTCTTGAAGGCGCGGGTCTTCATGAAACGGCGCAACGGAAAGAAGGCCGGATGAAGATCCAGATCCTCTATCAGGCGCAGTATGCGTACGCGGAAACGGTCACCTTCTCGCCCCATCTCTTCCGGCTGTTTCCCAAGGCGGAGCGCCATCTGCGCGTGCTCAGCTCGACGTTTCAAACCAACGCCGACGCGGTCGTAAATTACCGGCGCGATCTCTTCGACAACGAAATCGCCTCGTGCTTTTACCCGGAGAAATCCGCGCTGCTGCAGGCGAGTTTTAATCTCGAACTCGAAGTGGAGGAGCGGAACGCATTCGGCTTTCTCGTCGCCGCTCACGCGCTCGACCTGCCGTTCACCTATCAGCCGGCGGAGCTGCGAGTCCTCAGCCCGTATTTGCACACTGCCGAGCGGATCGAACTGCCGTTCTGGAAGACACCCGCGAGCGCGCGTCCCACGGTCGAAACGTTGATCGAGTTGAACGACGCGATTCACACCAATCTCGAATACGAGCGGCGTGAGGAAGGCGACCCGCATTCGCCGACGGAACTGCTCCAGCGAGGCGCGGGCGCGTGCCGCGACTTCGCGGTCCTGCTCGCCGAGGTCTTGCGCGGGCTGGGCATCGCCACGCGCCTGGCGAGCGGTTACCTCTGCGAATTCGGCGACGGCGAAAAGGTCGCGGAAGGATCGCTCCACGCATGGACTGAAGCCTATCTGCCCGGCGCAGGCTGGCTCGGCATGGACCCGACGAACGGCACCTTCTGCGACCACCATCACCTCACCGCCGCCGTCGGGCTCACGCCCGAGGACATCTCGCCGGTGCTCGGGAACTACTACAGCAAACGGCACATCCCCTCGATGATGAACGCCTCGCTCCAGATCATTCCCCATGGCCAAACGTAAATCTTCATCGGAAGGCGCTCACGCAGACGAGTGCGACGCTGCGGCGAAAGTGATCGAAGCCACATTCAAGAAACACGCGGTGAAGCTGACCATGGGAGGCGAGCCGACCTATGTGCCACTCGAACCGGACGGTGCGGAGTGGAGCATCACCGCGCTCGGGCCCACGAAGCTCACATATGCCTATGCGTTCGCCGACGCGCTCATCGCGCAGGCCGTGCCGAATGCGGTCGGCGTCTTGTCGCCGGGCAAATTTTATCCCGGCGAGGTCAATCCGCGATGGGCGCTCAATCTCGTCTGGAACCGGGACGGTTCGCCATTCGTGCCCGCGCTGGCCGAGTCCGCCGCGGTCGGGACGCCGCTGGCTGCCGCCGCGTTCGAGCGGGTGAAAAAGAAGATCGCCCGCGCGCTCGGGCCGCGGGTGCGCTGGCTGCGCGGCATCGATCCGCTCGATGCAACGCGCCTGGTCGCGGTGCTGCCGCTCGATCACAACGGAAAGAAGTTCGTCCTCGCGAATTGGAAGCTGGGGACCTCGATCACCCTGCTCGCCGCGGAAGGTCCGGCCGGCCTGCGCCTTCCGCTCGAGGACGTCCCGCCCCAGATCAGCCGGCGCGCGCTGACTCTCGAAGTGATCGATGGCGCACTCCACGTATTCCTCGCGCCGCTCCTCCAGGCTCCGCTGCTCACGCTCATGGAACTCATCGCCGCGGCGCTCCGCGAGACCGGCGTGGGCGCGGCGGTCTGGGGCGGATACGTGCCACCCGACGAGACGAATCGCTGGGAAAAACTCGCGCTCGCCGCGGATCCCGGGGTCCTCGAGATCAACCTCCCGCCCTGCGCGAACTGGCGCGCCTACGCACGCTGGATGCAGACTCTCGAACGCGCCGCGGAGACCGCGGGCATGCGATCTTTCAAACGCTTTTCCCCCGAAGACGAAGCCGGCACCGGCGGCGGAAATCATCTCCTCTTCGGTGGCCCGAGCCTCGACCGGAATCCGCTCTTCACCCATCCGCGCTGGGTCACCTCGATGCTCCGCTACTGGCAGCATCACCCGTCGCTCGCGTATCTTTTCACCGGCATTTACGTCGGGCCATCGTCGCAGGCGCCGCGACCCGATGAGTGCGTCACTTCGCTCTACGATCTGGAAATGGCGTATCAATTCCTCGAGCAACTCCCGCCCGGCGACCATCGCTACTTAATCAGCGAAACGCTGCGCCATCTCCATACCGACAGCTCCGGCAATACGCACCGGAGCGAATGCAGCTTCGACAAGTTTTGGAACGTGAACTTCGACGGCGGCTGCCGGGGGCTGATCGAATTCCGCGCCGTGGAATCGCTGCCGTACGCGGAGTGGATGTCGGCCATCGCGCTGCTCTGGCAGGCGCTCGCGGCGTACCTTCTCGATCGCCCTTTCACCAAGCCGCTAGTCGCGCACGGCGAAAAACTCCACGACTGGTTTTTCCTGCCATGCGGCTTGTGGTCCGACTTTTCCAAAGTGCTCGCCGACCTGAAACGCGCGGGCTTTCACCTCCCGGCCGGACTCTACCGCGCGATCGTGGACTGGCGCTTCCCTGTGATGCTCGAATACGCGGACGCGGGCGCGACGCTCAGCATCCGCAAGGCGCACGAAGGCTGGCCGCTGCTCTGCGAGCAACCGCTGGAAGGCGGCAACACGAGCCGCTTCGTCGATACCTCGATCGAGCGGCTGGAATTCACGGCCAACGAGGAGTTCGCAGAGAAATGCGAGTTGTTCGTCCAAGGCCGGCGACTCGCGCTCGATCGGCTGCCCTCCGGCCAGTCCGGCGTCGGTCTCCGCTACCGGCGCACCTCGCTCTTCCCCTCCCTCCATCCGGGGATCCCGCCGCAAATGCCGCTGCTGCTCGTGATCCAGCGCGGCGGGAAAAAGAGGGTCTTCAAGCTGGAGCAGGAGCGGCGGAAATTCGCCAGCACCGACGACGAGCCGCCCGCCCGATCGCGCAACCCGTGCCGGAAGTTGCAACCGGAGCTGCTGACCTGCGATCTGCGGATCCCCTGAAGTTGAGAGTTGAGAGTTGAGGGTAGAGAGGCGCGCCCCGTAATCTCCGCGTCCCAGTACGCCGGGCGCGCCTCTCAACTCTCAACTTTCAACTCCCAACTTTCTCCACCCCCATGCTCTCCTCCCGCACTGGAATCCTCGCCGCTGGCAACTGGATCGTCGATGCCGTCAAGATCATCGATACATGGCCGCGGCAGGATGCGCTGGCCAATATCCTTTCCACCTCCAAAGGCACCGGCGGTTCGCCGTTCAATGTCCTCGTCGATCTGGCGCTGATGGGCGCGGATTTCCCGCTCGAAGCGGCGGGCCTCGTCGGCGCGGATGAAAACGGCCGGTGGATCATCGAGCTGTGCTCGGACCTCAGCATCGGGACGCGCGCGCTGAAGCACACCGACGCCGCGCCCACCAGCTACACCGACGTGATGACCGTGCAGCAGAATGGACGGCGCACGTTCTTCCACGCACGCGGGGCGAATGCCTTGCTCGATGCGTCCCACTTCGATTTTGCGGAAACGGGAACGCGCATCTTTCACCTCGGCTATCTCCTGCTCCTCGATCGGCTGGACGCCCCGAGCGCGACTCACGGCACCGTGGCCGCGGAGGTGCTCGCCCGCGCGCAGGACGCCGGCCTGAAGACGTCGATCGATTGTGTAAGTGAGGACAGCGACCGCTTCGCGAAGATCGTGCTGCCCGCGCTCAAACACGTGGATGTGTGCATCATGAACGAGTTCGAAGCGGGACGCGTCACGGGGCGCCGCATCCGCGTGGGCGACGCGCACGGCGGCGCACCGGGCGTCGGCGGACTCGATCGCGCGGAACTGCGCGCGGCGATGGAACAGCTCCTCGACGCCGGGGTGCGCGAGCGCGTCATCGTGCATTTTCCCGAAGGCGGCTGCGCGCTCGGTCGTGACGGCGGCTGGCACGAACACGGCAGCGTGCTGCTTCCCGGCGAATACATCAAAGGCGCGGCGGGCGCGGGCGATGCCTTCACCGCCGGCGTGCTGTTCGGCTGGCATGAAGGCAGGCCGGTCGAGGAATGGCTGCGCATCGGGGTCTGCGCGGCGGCGGCGAATCTCAGCGACGAGACCTGCACCGGAGGGCTCAAGTCGCTCGCGGAGTGCCTCGCGCTGGGGACGCAGTTTGGCTTCCGCAGTTAGGCCCGTGCCCGCGGGGATTGGGATTCCGACGCTTCAGTTCGAAAAACAAAAAAGCCAGGCGCCGCAAAAGACGCCTGGCTTTTCGTTAATTGAACTGCGCGGGTGTTTAGTCCTGCCGCGGCACGTCGGTCGCGGGGGCGGCGGGTGCGCTTTCGTAGCGAGGACGATCCCCGCCACGGTCGCCACGGTCGCTGCGAGGACCACGGTCACCGCGATCTCCTCCGCGTCCGCCACGATCTCCGCGGTCTCCGCGATCTCCCCGGTCGCCGCGATCTCCACGGTCACCGGAACCAGCCGGAGGCGTCGAGCCGTCGGTGGCGAGGGCGGCTTCACCGCGATCTTTCATGGCGGCCCGGCGCGAGAGTTTCACGCGGCCCTTTTCGTCCACGCCGATGCATTTGACCCAGATCAAGTCGCCGATCTTCGCCACGTCCTCCATGCGATTGACGCGGAAGTCGGCGAACTCGCTGATGTGGACCATGCCGTCCTTGCCCGGCATCACTTCCACGAAGCAGCCGAAGTCCTTCATCGTGACGATGCGGCCATGATAGACGGTGCCGATTTCGATCTCCTCGAACATGCCTTTGATGATCTGCTGGGCGCGAGCCATGCCATCAGGGTGGACGCTGTAGATGTGCACGGTGCCGTCGTCCTCGACGTTGATCTCGCAACCCGTCTCGGCGACGATCGCCTTGATGTTCTTGCCGCCGGGTCCGATGAGCATGCCGATCTTCTCGGGGTTGATCTTCAGCGTCTCAATGCGCGGGGCGTATTTGCTCAGCTCGGTGCGCGGCGAGGCAATCGCCGTGGCCATCACTTCGAGGATCTTGTATCGCGCGTCGCGGGTGCGATAGACGGCTTCATTCATGAGGTTCAGCGGGATGCCCGCGAGCTTGAGGTCGAGCTGGAATCCGGTGATGCCGGTGTCGGTGCCGCAGAGCTTGAAGTCCATGTCGCCGAAGTGATCTTCGCTGCCGATGATGTCGGTGAGCATGCTGTAACGCTCGAGCGAACCATCCGCGCGGAACTCAGTGACGAGGCCGCAACTGATGCCGGCGACGGGCTTCTTGATCGGCACGCCTGCGTCCATGAGGGCGAGCACGCCGGAGCAGACGCTGGCCATCGAGGTGGAGCCGTTGGATTCCATCACCTCGCTGCTGATGCGGACCGCATACGGGAAGTCCTGCACCGATGGCATGATCGGAGCGACGGAACGCTCGGCGAGCGCGCCGTGACCGATCTCGCGCCGACCCGGGCTGCCGGTGCGGCCGGTCTCGCCGACGGAGAAGGGCGGGAAGTTGTAGTGCAGGATGAAGTGCTTGCTGGTGGCACCGCCGGTGTAGCCGTCCATCTCCTGCGCTTCGTCGCTCGGGGCGAGCGTGACGAGAGCGAGAGCCTGGGTTTCGCCGCGCTGGAAGATCGCGCTGCCATGGGCGCGCGGGATCATGCCGACCTCGGCGCTGAGCTGGCGGATCTGATCGAGCGGGCGCCCGTCGCAGCGGAGCTGCTTGTCGAGAATGCTCACGCGGAACGCCTTCTTCTGGAGGTAATCGAAGGCCTGACTGATCTCGAACTTCGTGGCCTCGGGGAATTTCGCGACGATCGCCTCGCTGACTTCGCTCTTGAGCGCGTCGATCGCCTTCATGCGGTTCACTTTGCCCGAGGTGTAAATGGCGGCTTCGATCCGGTCGCCAGCGACCTGATAGGCGACTTCGAGCAGCTCGTCCTTCACCGTAAAGAGCTTCACCTGGCGCTTCGGCTTGCCGACGAGTCGCGCGAGTTCGAGTTGCGCTTCGATGAGCTTGTCACACTCCGCTTGCGCGAAGGCGAGGGCTTTCACGAACTCGTCCTCCGGCAATTCGATCGCGCTGCCTTCGATCATGATCACCGCGTCCTTGAGGCCGGCGTAAACGAGATCGAGGTCGCTGCCTTCCATCTGCGCGTGCGTCGGATTCGCGATGAATTGCCCATTCACACGACCGACGCGCACCGCGCCGACCGGGCCGGCGAACGGGATGTCGCTGACCATCAGCGCCGCGCTCGCGCCGTTGATGGAAAGCATGTCGGGATCATTCTCGCCGTCCGCGCTGAGCAGGACGGAAATGATCTGCGTGTCGTAGAGGTAGCCCTTCGGGAAGAGCGGACGCTGCGGGCGATCCGTCATGCGGCAGGTGAGGATTTCCTTTTCGGTGGGCCGTCCTTCACGCTTGAAGTAGCCGCCGGGGAACTTGCCGACCGCAGCCGCTTTTTCGCGGTAATCGACGGTGAGCGGAAACCAGTCCTGGCCTTCCTTGATGGTGGTGGCGGAAACCGCGGAGACGAAGACAATCGTCTCGCCGCAGCGGACGGTGACCGCGCCGTCTGCGAGTTTGGCGAGCTTGCCGGTTTCGATGGTGATGGGATTCGACCCGACATGGGCCGTAACGTTTTGGATACTCATGGTAGTTGAACTAACTGCCGCGGCACCGCGTTCCCGAAATCGAATCAGAGGTCAGAGGTCAGAAGTGAGAGGTCGGAGTTTTCAGACACCGCGAGACGGTGAACCTGTTTCTGACATCTGACTTCTGGCTTCCGCCTTCTTCCGAGGAGGGGAGAAAAACGGTGCCGAGCGGCTTTTGCTATTTGGGGTTGTTTACGAAAATCCGCACGGCCCCATGCCGCGCGGAAAGGGATGAAACTGGGGGGAGAAAACAATTCGCCCGCGAGAAGGCTCGCGGGCGAATCGGTTTCAAAATCGGGGAAGCTATTTCCGGAGGCTCAGCTTCTCGATCACATTCTTGTAGCGATCGGAGGCGGTGCGCTTCAGGTAGTCGAGAAGCTTGCGGCGGCGGGCCACCATCTGGAGAAGGCCGCGGCGCGAGTGATGATCCTTGACGTGCATCTTGAAATGCTCGGTCAGTTGATTGATGCGCTGGGTGAGGAGCGCAACTTGAACATCGGCGCTGCCCGTGTCCTTGGCATGCATTTGGAGCGCCTGGAGGTTCGTGGAGTCGGTCATATCGGTAATTTCGTGAGCCGCGTAGTATGGGGAGGAATCGAAATGCCGCAAGCAGAAGTTCGGCTTTTTCCGAGCTACCGCGAGAGGATGGTGCAGTAGCAAGTTGGGGCCTTCGCGGTGGCGGCGGGAAGACGACGCTCGCCGATGCCCGATGCGGCAGCTACAACGCGACCACTCATCCGGTTCTTCCATGAAAATACCGCTCCCTGCCCTCCTTTTCTCACTGCTCCTCGCTTTCGCGTCGCTCTCGCCGGCGCTCGAACCCATCCCGCTCTGGCCCGACGCCGCTCCGGGAGAGAGCAGCACGCTGCCTCCCGAGCAGGATACGTCGAAGCCCACCGACAAGCCGGTCGCGGGCAAGCCGCTCATTCGACTCGGCAACGTCTCGACGCCAACGATCACCGTCTTCCCCGCACCGAAGGACAAGAATACCGGCACCGCGGTCGTCGTCTGCCCCGGCGGCGGCTACAACATTCTCGCGCTGGATCTGGAAGGCACGGAGGTGTGCGAGTGGCTGAACTCGATCGGCGTCACCGGCGTGCTCCTGAAATACCGCGTGCCCAAGCGCGCCGACCGCCCGCGCCACGAGGCGCCGCTCCAGGACGCACAACGCGCGCTCGGTCTCGTGCGCCAGCACGCGGCGGAGTGGGGTATCGATGCCACGCGCATCGGCATCCTGGGATTTTCCGCCGGCGGCCATCTCGCCGCCGCCGCGAGCACGAATTACGAAACGCGCACCTACCCCGCCGTGGACGACGCGGACAAGCTCAGTTGCCGGCCCGACTTCAGCGTGTTGATCTATCCGGCGTATCTCACGGTGAAGGAAAAATCCGACGAACTCGCGCCGGAGATCAAGGTGACCGCACAAACTCCGCCCACCTTCCTCGCCATGACGCAGGACGACGGCATCCGCGTCGAGACGGCGATCTTCTATGCGCTCGCGCTCAAGAACGCGAAGGTCCCGTTCGAACTGCACGTCTATCCCACCGGCGGCCATGGCTACGGGTTGCGGCCCAGCGAGCACAACGTCACGACCTGGCCGCTGCGCGTGACCGAATGGATGCGCACGCGTGGTTTGCTCGGGAAGGCGCCGTAGTTCCGGCCCCGCGCTCGTCCATGCTACCGCCGCACCCGCCGCCGGCGGCCCCGAGAGCGAAGGAGCAGCCGGGGATTCGCGAGGTAGCCTCGCGATCGATCCTCCCGCGCGATCGGCGCCGGACTTGTAGAGGAACTGGCCCGCACCGCCGAGCACCGCCGCCATCGCGAACATGACGATTGAGATTGGCGGGGTCTTCCTCCGGCGGAGGAAGTAGAAAACCGCCCCGCGTTTGGACAACCCCGGCGGCCAGCACGCGGTTCAGGAGGCAGAGTCCGGCCCGTGGCCGAGCTGCATTTTCAACCGCGTGATTTCCTCCCGCATCTGGTCCCGGCGCGATTGCAGCACATTGACGTGCTGCTTGGCGCGCTCGAGTCCGGCGCGGACCGCTTCCAACTCGGCCTTGAGCGCATCCCGCTCCGCCTCGCCGGCGTGAATCTGGTCGAGGCTTTCTTCGAGCTGGAGTTCCATGGAGTCCACGTTCAGGCGCATCGAGTCGCGCTCTTCCCGGGCTCCTCGCACGGTCTCATGGTACGCGACCAGATCGGCCTTCGCCCGCTTGGATTCCTCGGCAAACTGATCGCGATCCGCGGCAGCGCGTCGGCCCGCTTCGATTTGTTTTTCGGCCGCGTCGAGCCGCGTCCGGAATTCCTTCTCCGCATCCGCCGCCCGGCTGCGCACGTCCTTTTCCGCCTCCTGCGCTGCCGCGATTTGCACGAGCAGCTCAGCGATCTGCTTCTCCTTCGCGAGCAACTCCTCAGCCGCCTTCTTCTGATTCTGCTGGGCGATGTGCAACTCCGCGCGGGTTTGTTCCACGCTGCGTCCGCTGCGTTGAAGATCGGCCTGGAGCGAGGATATGCGGCCTTCCAGCGCATCGGCGTGTTTGTTCGATTCGGAAAGTTCACGTTCCAGCCGGTCGCGGTTTTCATCCGCCGCGCGTGCCGCCTGCGCGGCTGCTTCGCGCTGCGCCGCGAGTTTGGTCTCATGCTCACTCACGACATTCTCCAGTCTGGCGTCGGCATCGCGCTTCGCGCCCGCGGCTTCCTGTCGGGCGGTCTCGCGCTGCTCGCTCGCCTCGCGCCGTGCCGCCTCGAGTTCCGTCTCGATCCGGGACAGCGCGTCGGACTTGGCGCCGAGCTGGGATTGCAGCGCCTCCTGCACGGCCGCATGGGTCTCGAACTTGCGCGCGGCTTCCGCACAGTCGTTTTCGCGGGCATGCAGGTCGCCGAGCAGTTGCTCCACGCGGTGGCGCAAGTCTTCGCGTTCCCGCGCCGCGGAGCCGCGTTCCGAGTCGCTCGCCTGCCGGAGCGCTTCAAAGCGGGCCGTGCCATCGGCGACCATGGCCTCGGTCGCGGCGAACTTCGATTCGAGATCGTGCTTCGCTGCGAGCAGTTCCTCCACGGTCCGCTGGGCATTGGCGATGCGCGTTTCGGCGTCGCGCTCCGCCGCTTCCACCTTTGCCTCCGCATCCTGCTGCGTTTCGAGCACCTTCGTTTCCGCGTAGCGATGGGTGGTCTCGAGGCGGGCGACCGATTCACGCAATTCGTCTTCCTTCTCCGCCAGCTTCTGCCGCGCGGCATCGCGTTCGGCAGTCGTGCGCATGACCAGCTCGCGACCGTCCCCCACCTCGCGTTCCCGCGCGTGGAGATCGTCGAGGAGCGAGTCCACGCGGAGTTGCACCTCTCTGGCCTCTTCGGAGACTTCGTCGAAATGGCCGCGCAACTGCGCATGTTCATGCTCCAGCGCCGAGGCCTCCTGATTGAGCCGGTCCATCTCCTTCTTCGCCGCGGCCATGGTCTGCGAAGCCGTGCGGACCGAGTCGTCGCGGTCGGCGAGGGCCTGTGAGGCTTGATCGCGCTCGAGGGTGCGCGCGTGCAGGGCCTCGCTGAGCTGGGCGATCTGGGCCCGGAACTCGTCAGCCTGGCGAAGGGCCGCGAGATTGACCGACTCCAGGTTGCCGAGCAGCTCCTGGTGTTCGGTGGCATGGAGAAGGGCCGCCTCCCGATCCGCGACCGATGCGGCCAGTTGGCGCTGGAGTTCTTCCAGTTGCGCCTCGCGCTGCTGGCGCGCGGTCGCGGCCTCCTGCGTTTGCGCCAGTGCCTCGGTGAGTTCCGCGCGCAGCTCATCGCGCTCGCGGAGGATCGCCGCCTCGCTCGCGGTGAGCTCATCGATCCGAGCCTCGCGCCTTACGAGCGTGGCCTTCGCCGTGTCAAAGTCGCGCAAAGCTTCCGTCGCATGAACCGTCTCGACCTTCAAACGATCGCGCTCCGCGGTCACTGCGGTGAGCGCCTCCTGGCTACGCGTCATCTCACCGCGGAGCACCTCGATCTGTTGCTTCCAGATCGCCACCTCATTGGCATCCGTCGCCGGCGGTGCGGGAGCGGGGCGCGCCTCCAGTGCCGCCGCCCGATCCGCGAGGAGTTCGCGGGCCGCCTCCGCATCAGCCAGTTTCGCGCGAAGCTGCGCATTCTCCGTGGACATCCGCTCGGCCACCGGAGAGACGGCTGGGGTGATGGAGCGATCGCTCGCCGCGGCCAGATCCTGGCGCAACCGGACGAGTTCGGATTTCGCGCGCTCGCTCTCGGCCCGCAGTTTCGCCGCTTCCTCGAGGGCGCTGGAAAGTTCGTTTTGTTTGCGCTCGAGTTCCTCATAAGCGCTGTCGGCAGCGCCGGCCAGGGCCGGGATGCGGCCCTTCGAGACCAGCTTGACGGGATCGGACGACGAGGCGGGAATGATGAGCGCGGTCCGGCACTGCGGGCAATCGATCTGCATCCCAGCGGCGCTTTCGTCCACGGCGAGACGCTGGTCGCACTCCGGGCAATGGAATTTGAGATCGGCCATGGAAAGCGGCACGGTAGCACGCCGATGCAGTCTGCCAACGCAGGAGAAAAGGGCGGGAAAAAATTCATTTCGGCCAAATCGCCCGCGTTTTTCGGCACATCCCATAATCCGCTTGGCAGCGCAGCGAGACTCCATATGGTGCCCGCCCGTGACAGCAACGCCAACCCACCAAGGGTTCCCCCTCGAACTGCCACAAGGTGACTTCGCCGCTTATATCTTCGATTGCGATGGCACCCTCGCCGACACCATGCCGACCCACTACCGCGCGTGGCAGACGGCGCTCGGCGTGCATGCGCAAAATTTTTCCGAAGCCATGTTCTACGAGCTCGGCGGCGTGCCCACTTCGCGGATCGTGGAAATCCTCAACGAGAGGCATGGATTCGACCTGTCGGTGATCGAAACGGTCGCGCACAAGGAGGCGGTCTTCCTCGAACTTAGCCCGCAGATCGCGGCGATCGAGCCCGTCGTCGCGCTCGCCAAGCGCTTCCACGGCGTCAAGCCGCTGGCTGTGGCGTCGGGCGGGCATCGGCGGATCGTGATGAAGACGCTGCGCGCGATCGGCATCGTCGATCTCTTCGAAGCGATCGTCTGTTCCGAGGATTACCAGCGCGGCAAGCCATCGCCCGATCCGTTCCTGGAAGCGGCGCTGCGGCTCAATGTCGCACCGGAGCAGTGCCTGGTGTTTGAAGATACGGCCACGGGCATCGCGGCGGCCGACGCTGCGGGGATGAAGTGGGTGCTGGTGCCACCGCCGCCGCGCTGAGATTCGCGAGCGCAAATCTCGCGTCTTGCGCGGGCTGCCGTGCTTCCGTGAAATGAGGTCATCGATGGATTCCCGCACGCTCTTTCACACGCTCAAGCAGTCGTTCGGCTACGACACCTTCCGTCCGCTCCAGGAGGAGATCATCACCGACGCGCTGGCTGGCCGCGATGTGTTCGCGCTGCTGCCGACCGGCGGCGGAAAGTCGCTGTGCTTTCAGCTCCCGGCGCTGCTCCGTGAGGGATTGACGATCGTCGTCTCGCCGCTCATCGCGCTGATGAAAGACCAGGTCGATGCGCTCACCGCGAGCGGCATCCCGGCCACCTTCCTCAACTCGACGCTCGGCGAAAAGGAATCCAAGGCGCGCTTCCGCGGGCTGCATCAGGAGGACTACCGCCTGCTCTACGTGGCGCCCGAGCGGTTGATGCTTTCCGGGTTTCTTGAGGTTCTCAAGGGTTGGAAGATCGCGCAGATCGCGGTCGATGAGGCGCATTGCGTGAGCGAATGGGGACACGATTTTCGCCCGGAATACCGGCAGCTCGCGGAGTTGCGCGATCACTTCCCGGATGTGCCGGTGATGGCGCTCACGGCCACCGCGACGGATCGCGTGCGCGCCGATATCGTCGAGCATCTGCGCCTGCGGGAGCCGCATTGCTACGTGGCGAGCTTCAATCGCCCGAACCTCGCCTACCGCGTTCTCCCGAAAGCGAAACCGTATGAGCAGGCGCTGCAATTCATCCGCAGCCGCGAGCGGGAATGCGGGATCATCTACTGCGCGAGTCGCAAGGCCACGGAGTCCGTCGCCGAGCGGCTGACCGCCGATGGCATCCTCGCGAAGCCTTACCACGCCGGGCTCGATGCCGCGGTGCGCTCACGGCATCAGGAGCTTTTCCTGCGCGACGAGGTCCACGTGATCAGCGCGACGATCGCCTTCGGCATGGGCATCAATAAGCCGAACGTCCGCTACGTTATCCACTACGACCTGCCAAAGAACGTCGAGGGCTATTACCAGGAAACCGGGCGCGCCGGACGCGACGGGCTGCCCAGCGAATGCCTGCTGCTCTACAGCTCTGGCGACGTGGTGAAGCAGACCGCCTTCATCGACGAAAAGACCGACCCGCAGGAGCAGCGCATCGCCCGCGAGCAGCTCCAGCAGATGGTCCACTACGCCGAGATTTCCTCGTGCCGGCGCACCGCGCTGCTCGCTTATTTTTCCGAGGCTTTCCCCGATCCGAACTGCGGCGGATGCGACAACTGCCTCGCGCCGCGGGAAACCTTCGACGGGACGCTTGCCGCGCAGAAGCTCCTCTCCTGCGTCTATCGCGTCCGCGAAGCCAGCCCGCGGTTCGGCGTCGGCCTCAATCACCTCATCGAAGTGCTCACCGGGGCGCGCACCGAAAAGCTCCTCAAGTGGGGCCACGACCGCGTGTCCACCTACGGCATCGGAAGCGAGCACTCGCGCACGGAGTGGCAGGCGATCGGCCGGGAACTCGTCCGCCTCGGCCTGCTCCGGCAGACGGCGGAAAAATTCAGCACCATCGAACTCACCGACGAAGGCCGCGACGCGCTGCGCTCGCGCCGTCCGATCACCCTCACCCGCCCGATGGCCGTGCCGGTCTCACGCGACCGGCGCGAGGGCGACATCAGTTGCGACCAGGCTCTCTTCGAACGACTGCGCAGCCTCCGCAAACGTCTCGCCGACGAGCGCGACGTGCCCGCCTACGTCATCTTCTCCGATGTCGCCCTGCGCCTCATGGCCCGCGACTATCCCACCACCGACGCCGCTTTCGCGCGCATCGCGGGAGTGGGTGAAAAGAAGCGCCGCGAGTTCGGCCCCGCCTTTCTCGGCGAGATCGCCAGATTCCTCGAAAATAACCCGAAGCAAATCTTCGCCGAAGCGCTCCAGCCCTGGATCGGCCCCGCCCCGAAGCGCGTGGCGAAAGGCACCGCGCAGGAAACCTATGAGCTCTTCGAAACCGGCAAGTCACTCGCCCAGGTCGCCAAAGCCCGCGACCTCAACGTTCGCACCGTCGTCCAGCATCTCGCCGAAATGATCGCCACCGGCCACCCCTGCGATCCGCGCCGCTTTTTCTCCGCCGAAACCCAGGCCCGCATCGAAGCCGCCTTTGCCAAACACGGTCTTGATCGGCTCGCCCCCGTCCGCGAATCGCTCCGCCCCGACTGCGACTACGACCAGCTCAACCTCTGCCGCGCACTGATTCAGGCACGCTTGCGAGACAACGAGTGACCTTCAGCCCGCACACCGGGTGCGCGCGGGATCAGGGATGGACGATCGCGGTGATCGCGGGCTGATCGGCGAAGTATTTGCGCGAGACGCGGCGGACTTCCTCGATGGTGACGGCTTCGATCTGGGCGCGGAGGGTGCGGTAGTGGGCGAAGCCGAGGCCGTAGAGTTCGTCGAGGGCGCAACTGAAGGCGAAGCTGTCGTTGGACTGATTGCGGATGTCCTGGGCACCGAGGAATTTTTCCTTGGCGCGGGCGAGTTCGGCGGCCGTGAGGCCGTGCTCGGCGAGTTTGCAAATCTCGTCGTGCAGCGCGGCTTTCACTTCATCCACTTTGGCGGGATCGGTGCCGCAGTAGAAGACGAACGGCCCGCGGGCGAGGCCGATCATTTGCGAGCTGCCGACAAAGTAGGCGAGGCCCATTTCTTCGCGGATGCGCAAAAAGAAGCGCGAGCCCAGATCACTGGAGGCTTCATCGATGAGTTCGAGCGCGGCGCGATCGGGGCTGAAGAGATCGACGCAATGGTAGCCAGTCATGAGCACGGCCTGCTGTTTGTCTTTCGCGAGGTGGACCTCGCGCGCGGCGGTGATGGGCGCGGGCTGCGGGATGATGGTCAGCGCGGATTCCCCGGCGGGGAGTGCGGCGAGCGTCTCCTCGACGAGGGCGCGGACCTCGGCGGCATTCACGTTCCCGAAGATCGCGAGGACGCCGTTGCGTGCGACGAGGTATTGATCGCGGAAGGCGACGAGGTCATCGCGGGTAAGGCGCGCCACGGACTCCGGCGAGCCGAGGGGCCGCAGGCCGTAGGGATGATTCGGGTAAAGTTCGGCGCGCAGGAGCTGCCGCGCGACCACGGTCATTTCCTCTTCTTCAGCTTTGATCCCGGCGAGTTGGATTTCCTTTTCCCGCGCGATCGCTTTCTCCGGAAGCACCGAGTGCAAAAGCGTGTCGGCGAGGATGTCGAGGCCGAGCCGCAGGTCGGGTTGGAGGACGCGGACGAAGACGTTGATCGAATTGTTGCCCGCATCGCTGGAGATCGCGCCGCCGACGGCCTCGATTTCGTCGGCGAGCTGCTCGGCGGTGCGGTTGCTGGTGCCTTTTAGCAGCACTTTCGAGAGCAATCGTCCGATGCCGTTGTTCGCGGGCGTCTCGACCAAAAGGCCGGACTTGAACGAGACGCCGATGGAAACGAGCGGCAACCGGGCATCTTCCCGTACGAGCAATCTCAAGCCGTTGGAAAGTTCGAACTTTTGAATCTCGCCAGCGACGCTCGTCGTGATTTTTTCGTTCGTCGCGGTGAGAGACCCGATCGGATTGAGGGAAGTGACGGTGAGATTCGCGGCAGTGCAGTAGGTGGCGACGACTCGGGTGATGTCGGCCACGGTGACGCGCTGGATGGCGGCGAGGTAGTCGCGCGAAAAGTCGAGGTTGCACGTGAGCAGCCAGTTCGAGCCGAGGTCGCTCGCGCGGCCGCGCATGGTCGTCACGGCGCTGAGTTGCTGGCTGAGCGCCTTGCGCCGGGCTTTTTCCAATTCCGCGGCGCTGATTCCGTCGGCCCGGATTTCGGCCAGCATGGAGAGGATCTCCGCTTCCACGAGCGTGCGCTTTTCCGGATCGAGAATGGCGTCCACCCCGAAAAGCCCGGGCTGTCCCGGCGCATAGCACCACGCATCGATGGAATGGACGAGGCCCGCGTCTTCGCGCAGGCGCTTGTAGAAGCGCGAGCTGCGGCCGCTCCCGAGCACGACGGCGAGCACGTCGAGCGCCGGGACATCGGGATGGGTAAGTTCGGGCACGTGCCAGGCGAGATTGAGCCGGGTGAGTTCAGTCGCAAACTCGATGTGGGATTCGCGGCGGCCGAGTTGCGCGGGTTCTTCTGGAAGAAAAACTGGCGTGACGCTGCGGCGCGGATGATCGGCGAAAAGCGCGGTCACTTGCTCACGCACCGCCTCCGGGTCCACGTCGCCGCAGACGACGAAGAACAGATTGTTCGGGACGTAGCGCGCCTGGTAGTAGGCCATGACGTCGTCGCGATGCAGGCCATTGAAAACATCGAGATGGCCGATGATCGGATGCCGATATGGATGCTCGCGGTAGGCCTGCGCGAACAAAGCATAGCCGCTCATCCGGTCCGGGTCGTCGTAGCCCATCGCGAATTCCCGGCGAATGACCTCCTGCTCCTTCACATATTCCTCGGGCGGCAGCGTGGAGTTCATCACCGCATCGGCGAGAAGTTCGAGCGCGGTCGGCACCCCTTTCGCCGGAATATCGATCCAGTACACTGTCCGATCGAACGAAGTGTAAGCGTTGATGTATCCCCCAGCGTCCTGGATGCGTTGGGCAAACTCGCTCGCCCCGCGAGTTTTCGTTCCCTTGAAAAGCATGTGCTCCAGAATGTGCGAGAGCCCCGCGCCGAGGTGTCGGTCTTCGTGAATGCTGCCCGTTTTCACCCAGACCTGGACGCTGGCGACGGGCGCACTGTGGTCCTGCTGCACGATGAGATCGAGGCCATTGGGCAGCGTCCATGTGCGGGCATCGACGGGCGGGAATTGAATCGCGCTGCTCGAATCGGCAGGCGCTTGAGCGTGGGAAACGGGGTCCATAGGTAGTTAATACGTGCGGCGCCGGGCCGCCGGCCTACCGGAGATCACCCGCAGGAGCATCGACCCGAAGACGTGGATGCACGTAAGGCCGCTCGGGTTGAAAGGGAACGACGAAGGCCTCGTGGAAATCGTAGCCGCCCTTGAAGTCGTCGATCGAGTCGGATTCAGTGCGCCCGAAGATATTCACCCGGATCAGGTTGAAAACCATCTCGCCGAAATCCTGGCAACGGGTGACGCCCCAATAGGAGAAGACTGTCGGTACCATCGGCCCAAACTGCCGCAGCGCGTAATGCCGGATGCCTTCGAGCAGTTGAGGGCCGTTCACGTGACCAGTCCCTTCCTTCGCCTTCTTTCGCAGCTTGATGGTGAAATCGAGCGCGTCGCGGAGAAAGTGGTAAGCGTCGCGATCGAAGCGGGAATCCGTGCCGTAAATCAGGTCGAGAGCTTCACCAAAATCAAGTTTCTGCATAGGGGTGTGCAGGCGAAGGAGAGACACGATTCGCGGTAGCGCTTCATGCCACCTTCGCTACCGTGATTTTCACACGGCAGCCAGGGCCTTCGGGACTGCGCGCCGACATTATGCATGATGTTCCGACCCGTCAACTGATCGCTCTGAGTGTGGCGCTCCTCGCGTTTTTCGCGGCCCCCTGCCGCGGCGCGGATGAATCGCGCGCGGCCAAAGTCGACAAGCAGTTACGCGCGGCGAAGCTGATGCAAACAGCCCTCGCGGCGAGTGCGGCGAAATCCGACGCGTGGAAAAAGCTCGAGGATGAATACGCCGCTCTCGCCGATCGCTACCCGCGCGACGTCACCGTGATCGATGCGCGCGCGGAATTTCTGTGGGACATCGGCGAGCATTCACGCGCGGTTGCGGAGTGGCAACGGGCGGAACAAATCGAGCCGATGAATCCGCGAATCCTCGGGCATCTCGGCGAGAGCGCGCTCGCGCTCGGCGATCCGCGAAAAGCCGCGGCGTTCCATGAGCGTGCCGTCGCGAGCGACCCGGGAAACGCGACCCGCCACTTCGCTCTCGCCAATGTGTGGTTTCTATTCCGCCACGAACTGATGGAGCCCGCTCATCCCGATGAAGAAAGTCTGCTCCGCGGAGCGCTCGCGCATTTCTCCGACGCCTCTCGGCTCGCGCCGAAGAATCTGGAATACGCCCGCGCCTACGCGGAAACGTTTTACGCGATTTCAAATCCTGATTGGCCGGCAGCTTTGGAAGCTTGGAAGCGTGTCGAGCGACTCAGCACGGAAAAGGATTTTGCGCTGGGGCACTTGGCCAGGGTCCATCTCCACATGGGACACATTGACGCTTCTCGACAATGTCTTGATCGGATGCAGAGCCCTGATTATCAAATTCTTAAGGCGCGTCTGAGTGAACGGCTCGACGCGCTGCAGGCAGACAAGCTCAAGGCCACTGGCCGCGCTCCCCGAAGCCGCGGCGACGGCCCGTGAAATTCGTCGAAACCCGCCATTGACGCCACTTCCCTCGCCCCCTAGCCTTGGCCTCCGCTAATCAAACCAAGCAATCTTTAACAACTACCCAAGGGAAATCACATGCCTGAAGTCATCGTGCGCAAAGGAGAGCCGATCGATCGAGCTCTGAAACGTCTCAAGAGCAAACTCGACGCGGAAGGAATCATGGACGAAGTCCGTCGCCTCCGTGCGTTCGAAACGCCAACGCAAAAGTCCAAACGCAAAGCGAAGGCCAACGCGAAACGCGCGAAAGCGAAGTTCCGCTTTACTCCGCAGTAAGCCACGCGCAGGCATCGCCTGCTCCGCGGTCCTTTTCAACAGCCAGTCCGCTTCGGCGAGCTGGCTGTTTTGCGTTTTGATTCGCGGCGTTCTCCCCCCAGCGGGACGCCGCAGGCTCGATCATGCCACGTCGCATTCACAGATGACGCGGAAACCCACATCATTCGATGAGTAGTCCGGGAGATTGAACGCGCGCGCGGTCGCCCGCAGGCTCGCCGCGCGGGACTTCCAGCTTCCGCCGCGATAGTTTCGCTTTAGACCGTTCGGCGTGCCGCGGGGATTCGTCCGATCCTTCCCTTTGTACGGCTCAAAACAGTCGAAACACCACTCAAAGACATTTCCCGCGAGATCTTCGACTCCGAAAGGACTCGCTCCCTTCGGGAAGCGGCCCACGGGCGCGGTCTCGGCGAAACCGTCGTCGATGATCAGATCACGCCAGGCGAAGTTGGTCCGCTTGTCGGCGAGATTTGCGAAGTGGCCCGCATCAAGTTTGTCCCCCCACGGGTACGCCCGTCCATCGACTCCGCGCGCCGCATATTCCCATTCTGCTTCGCTCGGCAGCCGATACCTTTTCCCGTCCCGCACACTCAGCCATTTGCAAAAATTCTCTGCCTCCCGACTGCTCACGTAGATGACCGGATGCCGCTCGTCCGCCCACGTTGCTCTCTTCGTACGATGCGCCGGGTCGAACAATTCGTACTGCGCATTGGTCACTGGAAAACGCGCGCAGAAAAAACAACTCTGCGTGACCGTGCTGATGGGTTGCTCATTCTGTTGAGCAACGAGCGCCGCACTGCCCATCACAAACTGCCCGGACGTGACGAGCAGCATCTCCATGTCCACGGTGTTCGTGAAGTTGGGATACCTTTGACGCTCCTGAGAACGACCGAGCGGTGTAGTATTGATCTCCCGGCCAACCGGCTTCGGCGGGGCGACCGGTTCGGCCCTCGGCGGAGGTGCGATGACCGCTACCGGCGCCTTCGCGGTGACGAGGCTGCGCACCGCAGCCGGGCCGGCCGGCGTCAGCGGCATTCCGCTCGCGCTGTCCAGATACTCATCGATCAGATCTTCCGCCTGCCCGCCCGAGAGACCGAGGCTCTCGCCCAGGTTGCACATCGCATCGCGCTGGTCGTCGGTCATGTCGTCGCCATCGATGCACAGTCGCGACATCTTCAGGATTCGACGAAATTCTTCGAAAGGATCTCTCGCCTCGCTCCCCGCCGACGGTGTCCCACCGGCCACCGGCTCCCGCAACGCAGGAGCAGCGTGGAGCGGGACCGCCACGGGTGCCACCACCCGCACCGCACCCAGTCGGGAAAGCTCGCCGTCGATTGCCTCCTTCACGTCCTGGAGTGAAAGCCCGAGGCTTCTTCCGCGCTCGTTGAGGCGCTCTTCGTCCTGTTCGCTTAGTTGGTTTTCAGAGAGAGCGAACGAGAGCAGCTTCTTAAATTCGCTGAGCGCCGAATCGATGGCGCGTTGATGCAATCCCGCGTCGATTTTCGCGCGCGCCTCGGGATCGAGCAGGACGGTTTTTGCCTCCGCGAGATATTTGGGCGCTTCGTCGAGACCACCCCGCAGGAGTTGGGCAAGCGGGTTGCTTGGCTGGTTCTTTAGAGGGAGTTTTTTCTGCCACCAGACGAGGAGTTGCCGGCAGTTGTCCTCGATTTGTTCCAGGCTCGGATTCGAATCAAAACGCAGGCACAACCGCGCGTAAGGATCGTCGGAGTTGTAATCTTTCCAACCTTCCCAGCGGTGCGGATTGTCGGGGAGTGGATTCGGGAGCGACACGCGTGGAACTAGAGGGCAACCAAAACCTTAAAATACTTTGATCTGCAAGAGGTCGGCAGTCGCCGCCTCGATCTCGCTTTCCGAGAGGCCCGTATTGCGCGCGATCTGCACGCGATTCTGGCGTCCGTAAGCGTCCACGATAACCTCGAGCACCTGGTTTTCGTTATAGGTGTAGGTGAGTTCCACGGGCGATCCCTTGGGGAGAAACGGCGGCAACTCGATGTCGCAAATTCCCAGCGGCGTGCATTCGCTCGGCACCGAACTTTCACCTTCCACCACCCGTACGATGGCGTTCTTCATGTTGGCCTTCGCGGTGCCAAAGGAATTCTTAATCTCCGTCGGTACCGGGGTCATTTTCTTGATCATCGGGAACACGTATTCCTCGACCTTGGTATCGTCCCACAAGACGACTCCCAGCGTGTGCGTCGTGATATTTGTCACGCGGATCAGCGAGCCGTCGTCGGCGGAGAATGCCTCGCGTACTTCCTGCGGCAACACCCGGACGCCGCCCCGATCTTCCTCGCCGAGGATCGAAAGCACCCCTTGGATCGCCGCACCGATCGCGACGGCTTCATCCGGGCTCACATCGTCCGCGATCGGCACATTCGACATCGTCTTGATCATGTCGCGGACGCTCGGCATCCGCGTCATGCCGCCGGTCAGGAGGATGCGGTCGATCTTCGACCAGTCCACTCCCGCCTCCTGCATGGCGATTTCGCAGATCGATTTGCATTTCTCGAGCAGATGCCGCGAGCAGTTCTCGAAGTCCTCGCGGGTGATGTCGAGCTTCACGCTCTTGCCGTTGAAGCTATGCACGATCGTCGTCCGCGAACGGCTCGATAGCTGAATCTTGGCGGTCAGCGCGCGGTTGTAGAGGTCCTGGTAGCTTTGCAGGTCGAGCAGCGGATTGTCGCCGTGGATCTTGTCGAATTCATCCGCCACCCAGTTGACGATGATGTCATCCCAGTCCTTGCCGCCGAGCCGGTGATCGCCACTGCTCCCGAGCATCCGGATGTGATGGTCCTCGATCTTCATGATCGTGACGTCAAAGGTGCCGCCACCGAGATCGAACACAAAAACGGTCTGGTTGCTTTCGAGTTTGTCGAGGCCGTACGCGAGCGCCGCCGCAGTCGGCTCGTTGACGATCTGGAGGACATTGAGTCCGGCGAGCTGTCCCGCGTGCAGCGTCGCGGTGCGCTCGGCGTCATTGAAATACGCCGGCACCGTGATCACCGCATCGGACACCGGCTCACCGAGGTATTTCTCGGCGTCATTCTTCAGCTTTCGGACGACGATCGCGGAGAGCTCCTCCGCGGAGTAGATCTTGCCGTTGAATTCACGGTGAAACTGCGACTTGCTCTTCCCCATCTCACGCTTCACGAAATCCACGATCTTCTCCGGCTCCGCCACCGAATTCTGCTTGGCCACGGTTCCCACCACTGCATTGGTGCCGTCGAAGAGAATGACCGATGGAGTGATCCGTTCGCTCTCCGAGTTGGGGATGATCTGAGGCTTTCCGTAGGCGTCGATATGCGCGATCGCGCAGAAGGTGGTGCCCAGGTCGATCCCCACTGCTTTCCGGGACGGCTTGGCGGCATTTGAATCAGTCATGGTTAGAAATTTCGCTGGTTCCTTCATTTCGCAGTCCGGTTTACGAGGCCGATGGAGAGGGCTGTGGCGACCCGACCGCCTGTTTCCACTTATTCATGACGACCTCCTCCGCTCGCAAGACCCGTTCTTTCCACATGAATCCGCGCTTCACGGTCCGCACCACCATCATATCGAGGGCCGGATCGTCCACGATCTCGATCGCGACCGCCCGCTGCGCCTGCTTGTCGAGGCGTCCAGCGCCGATCGGTGTCATCGACACTTCCAGTCGCGCGAGAATCTCGACGACGAACTCGCAGTGGTGCGCCACGTTCATCTCCATCCGGCGCAGGCGATCGAGCACCGGCGCGCCCGCGGCCTCACCAGCCGCCGCGACTCCGGCCACGCATTCCTCCATCTGCCGGTGGATCATGGTGAGGTCGTCGTACAAGGAAACCAGGTCGCGAATGATCGGCTTGAGAATCGACTCGAGAAGGAATCCGTCCTTGTAGTCCTTCAACTCCTCGTGGAGCGCGTCGAACATCCGCTGGCTGACTCCATTCCTTTGATCGAGCAGCGTCTCCAGCCCGGCGATCAATTTCGGCAGCGATTGATGCGCTTCCGTCGTCTCGGCATTCGTCCGATCGAGCCGTTGCAGGATCTGCGCGTTCTCGCCGGTCGCGCGTGAGATCGCCTCCAGCCCGAGGACCATCGGCCGGAGCATCTGAGGAAGGCTCGAGTAAGCCTTCAAAACGCGTTCTTCAGCCTGGCGCGCGAGATCCTTGTCTGGCTCCACTTTGGGCGCGGTGCGTCCCTGGATTTTTTGTTCAGCCTCCTCGAAGAGACCACGCAACTGGGTATCCAGATCAGCCTCGGGGAGTTCAGCGGGTTCGGACATATCACGACTGCAATTAGCGGAATCCACGCCACGACCGCGGATTTTCTCCGTCAACCTGCCGGAAAATCCACGATCGCTCCCGGCGATGAGCGCGGCAATGTCCCGGGCACCACCGCCAAGGCCACTTTGATCGGGTGGGTGCGGGCTGCCGGTTGCTTCCCTCCCTTTACGCCTTACGACCGAGGTAAGACTTCCGGATCGCCTCAACCAGGCCCGGGATGTCGTACTGCTTCGCCTCCAAATCCACGCTCAACCCGTGGGCGCGCATGGTCTGGGAAGTGATCGGCCCGATCGACGCCGTCTTCAGTCCCGGGGGCCACGGAAGCTTCAGCGCCATGAAATTCTCCACCGTGGAACTGCTCGTGAAGGTGATGAGATCCGCGCCTTCCTCGCGGAAACGCGCGAGGGCGCCACTCACGTCTTCGGTCTCCGGCACGGTGCGGTAGGCGATGGCTTGATCGACGATCGCTCCGAGTTTTGAGAGTTCCTGGGGGAGAACGTCGCGCGCCCCCTCGGCACGCGCGAGGAGGATGGTCACATTCTCGATCGAGCCATGTGCCTTGAAGGCCTTCACGACGGCTTCGGCGACAAATTCCTCCGGCTGCAGATCCACTGCGAGATGATACTCGCGCACCCTGGCCGCGGTCGCCGGGCCGATCGCGGCGATCTTCACTCCACCGATCGAGCGCACGTCGTTGTAGAGCTTGAAGAAAATGTCGAAGAACGCGGTCACCCCGTTCGGCGAGGTGAAGACCAGCCACTCGTAGCCATGCACGTCGCGCACGAGTTCGGCGAATTCGCGCAACTCCTTCGGCGGCTCGATGCGGATCGTGGGGAGTTCGAAGACATCGGCGCCGAGTTGCCGCAGGCTCGCGGTCAAGCCGCCAGCTTGCTTCCGCGTCCGCGTGACCACGATGCGTTTGCCAAATAGCGGCCGCGTTTCGAACCAATTCAGCCGGTCGCGCAGACCCACTACTCCGCCGATCACCGCGACCGCCGGTGCTTGGAAGCCGGCAGCCGCGACCTTCTCCGCGATGTCCGCGAGCGTGCCGCGCAGCGTCTGCTGCCGACCGGTCGTCCCCCAGCGCACGAGCGCGATCAAGGTTTCCGGCGCCGCGCCGTGCTTGATGAGTTGCGCGGTGATGACGCCGATCCGCTCCACGCCCATGAGCATCACTTTGGTTCCTGGAGTCTTCGCGAGCTGTGCAAAATTGAGGGAACTCTCAGCTTTGGTGGGATCTTCGTGGCCGGTGAAAATGGTGAGCTGGGCGGCGTGATCGCGATGGGTCACGGGAATGCCCGCATACGCCGGCGCGGCAATCGCGGAGCTGATGCCGGGAATGATCTCGAATTTCAACCCCGCCGCGGCGAGCGCCTCGGCTTCCTCGCCGCCGCGTCCGAAGACAAACGGATCACCACCCTTCAGCCGCACCACCCGGCGGCCGGCGCGTGTCTCTTTCACGAGCAGCGCGTCGATCTCCTCCTGCTTCAACGTGTGCGCCCCGGCCTTTTTGCCCGCGTAGATCAGCTCCACGCCCGCCGGCGCCCAGGTCAGAATCTCCGGGTTGCACAGGTAGTCATAGACGATCACCTCCGCGCGCTCGACCACGTCGCGGACCTTGAGCGTGACGAGGCCGATGTCGCCCGGGCCGGCGCCGGCGAGGTAGCAGATTCCTTTGGAGGCTGAACTCATAAAGTGGATGCCGCGGCGCGGTCGGGCGCGAGCAGGGCGAAAAGCTGCGCGGCGATTTCCTCGGGCGCGGCGCTGGATCCTTCGGCGTCCGCACGCGCGGGCGGCGCGGTTTCGTCGGGGGAGAAAAGGATCGCTTGCATCCGCAGCCGCTCGCCCGCGAGTTCGGTGCGCACGCCGACGGGCAGGGCGCAGTCGCCTGCGAGCAGGCGTTGCAGCTCGCGCTCGGCGCGGATGGCGACATGCGTCGAGGGATGATCGATGCGCTGGAGAAGGACGGTGACTTCCGGGCGATCCGCGCGGCTCTGGAGCGCGATCGCCCCCTGCCCGATCGCGGGCAGCAGCTCCTCGCGCAGCGAGTGAACGTGAAAGCGCCACGGCGCAAACTCGATCACTCCCGACGCGCAGTCGTAGCCGAGCCGGTCGAGGCCCGCCTGCGCCAGGATGATCCCAGCGACCCGGTCGCTCTCGCCGAGTTTGCGCAGCCGGGTCTGCACGTTGCCGCGCCACTCTTCGATCTGCAAATCCGGCCGCCGCCAGCGCAGTTGCCGCGCGCGGCGCACGCTGCTCGTGCCCACCACCGCGCCTTCCGGCAGTTCGGCGAATCCCGCCGGTTCCTTGGTAATCAACACATCCGCCGTCGCCGCGCGCTCCAGCACGGCGGTCACCGCGAGGCCCGGTGGGTTATGGCCGGGCAGGTCTTTCAAGCTATGCACCGCGGCGTCGATCGTGCCCGCGAGGAGCGCGTCCTCCAGTTCCTTGGTGAACAGCCCTTTCCCGCCGGCTTCATTCGCGCGGATCAGACTGAGGTCGAGCTTCTGATCGCCACGGGTGACAAACGTTTTCACCTCGACCGCGACTTCCGGGCAGGCAAGCGCGAGCGCGGCGCGGGTCAGTTCCACCTGCGCGAGAGCGAGAGCGCTGGCGCGAGTGCCGAGGATGAATCGGGTCATGGCTTGGCGCCTCCGGAAACCGCCGCGGAGTAGCGCATCCCGGCCGCGGACCAGCCGCCCGCCAGCCATTCGCCAAACTCGATCGCATGCCGTTCGATCATCTGCTCGCAGATCACCAGTTCCTGCCGGCGGATATTCATCGAATGGTCGGCGATCGCCTGGAGCGAATCGATGTCATAAAGATAGACGCCGTCGAGATCGTTGACCGCCGGCTCGATGTCGCGCGGGACCGCGAGATCGATGCAAAAAAGCGGACGATCGGCCCGCGTCCGCATGACCGGTCCGAGCTGGGCGGCCGTGAGGACGTGATGCGGCGCGGCCGTCGAGCCGACGATGATGTCCACCTCGTGAATCTCCCGCGCCCATTCATCGAAGTGGATCGCCTTGCCTCCCATCTTCTCCGCCATCGCTGCCGCGCGGTCGAAGCTGCGATTCGCGACGAAGATCGAATGCACCCCGCGCGCCTGAAGCGCGCCCGCGGTGAGTTCGCTCATCTCCCCCGCGCCGAGGATCATCACCTTGCAAGGAGCGAGCCGCCCGAAAATTTTCTCCGCCAGCTCCACCGCGACGCTGCCCACGGAGACGCTTCCGCGGGTGATGTTCGTGTTCGTCCGCACGTCTTTCGCCACGTTGAAGGCGCGTTGGAAAAGCTTGTTCAGATGCTTCGAGGTCGTGCCGGCCGCGGCGGCGGTAGCGTAGGCTTTTTTCACCTGGCCGAGGATCTCCGTCTCGCCGAGCACCATCGAGTCGAGCCCGCTCGCCACGCGAAACAAATGCCGCACGCTCTGCGCCGTGGCGTGCTGGAAAAAATGTCCGCTGTCCGCCGCGGCCGCGCGGGTGGTGAGATATTCCGCCACCGCGGCAAAACCCGCCGCGGCCTGCTCGGCCGCGAGGTAGAACTCGACCCGATTGCAGGTCGAGACGACGACCGCCTCGCTCACGCCGGGCGCCGCCTTGAGCTGGCTGGAGACGGCCGCGATCTCGGCGTCCGGGATCGCGAAGCGTTCGCGCAGCTCCACCGGGGCGGTGTGATGACTGAGGCCGAGGCAGACGATTTCCATCTCCGGTCAGAGTGCCGGCGAGGCCGTGATGAAGGTGATCCCCGAAAGCGTGAGCAGCACCGCGCTGAAGGCCGCGACCGAGAGCCAGGCGACGCGGCGCGGACTGAGCCGATGCCCTTTGCTCAAAATGAAAATCGCGCCGTAGAGGCACCAGACTCCGATCGACCAGGAGATCTTCACCGCATGCGTCTGGAAGCCGCCGATCATGAACCCCGCAAAGATGCCGACGCTGAGCAATGCGAAGCCGGTCAGGATCAGGCGTCCATTGGCGACCGCGAGATCGCGGATCGGCGGGAGGTGGTAAAAGATGGAGTGAATGTGGTGCGTCTTGAGCTGCCGTTCCTGGGTCAGGTACATGACCCCGGCAACGCAGGCGAGGGCGAAGGCCCCGTAGGCCACGATCGAAATCGCGGCGTGGAGTTCCATCCAGGGGTTCGGTGCCTGGCCGATGCGGACGGGAGTATCCTTGAGCGCGAGCAGCGCGATGAGTTGGAAAAGAAAGACGAGCGGCGAAGTGAATGCCCCGAGCAACGAGAGCCGGTAGGCCGGCCCGATGAGCAGGTAGAAGAGGACCATCGCCCAGGCGAGAAAGATCAGGACTTCGAAGAGGCTGGTCAGCGGACAGCGGCCGAGTTGCTCGCCGCGCAGGTAGAGGAAGCCTGTTTGCAGGAGGAAACCCAGAAGGATGGCGTAGAAATTCGCCCGCGCCGGGCGGTACACTCGAGCCCCGAGGGCGTGCATCGTGTAGCCAAAGCCAAACAGGAAGCAGAAGAGTGAAGCGATGAGGAGGAGTCGATCCATCGGCGAGTGGGGCGGGACTATTATCGGCGGAGCGCGCTTTGGCAAACGGCGAGGCGCGGACTTCTTCCGGAGCCCCACCGGCCCTTGCCTCCCCCGCCCGCCTCTGCAACAACCCTCCGGAATGTCACCCGTCGATCTCCAACGCCTCCGTGCCGCCGTCCGCGATGTGCCGGACTTCCCAAAGCCCGGCATCCTCTTCAAGGACATCACCCCGATCCTCGGCGACGGCGAACTCTTCCAGATCGCGGTGAACGGCTTCGTCGAGGTGGCCCGGGCGGCTCGCGCGGAAAAGATCGCCGGAATCGACGCTCGCGGCTTCATTCTCGGCGGCGCGGTCGCCTATGAACTGGGTCTCGGCTTTGTGCCGATTCGCAAGAAGGGGAAACTCCCGTGGCAATGCCAGTCCGTGGGCTACGCCCTCGAATACGGGGAAGCAGTCGTCGAGGTCCACACAGATGCGGTCCAGCACGGCGAGCGCGTGGTGATCATCGACGATCTGCTCGCCACGGGCGGCACCGCGGCCGCCGCCAGCCAGCTCATCCGGCAGATCGGCGGCGAGTTGATCGAGATCCTTTTTCTGATCGAACTCAGTTTCCTCGGCGGCCGCCAAAAGCTTGGCACCGTGCCGCTCCGCTCGTTGATCACCTTCTGATATGGACCTGGAGAGCCCACAGATGTTTTGCACAAGTCCGCCCGGCGCAGCGCGAACCCGGGCAGCGACACCGCCACGGACTGCCACATTCTCCCTACGGCCGCTCGTAGGGGATCGCGATGATTCGCTCCATCACCCGCTCGCTGAGGCGTTGATATAGCTCGCGCCCTTCACCTTCGGCGAGGTCCGCTTCGCTAAAGAAGATCGGTTCGCCGACGACAAGCGTGATCGGCCGGAACAGGTGCGGTTTTCCGCCGCGGGGGAAGGCTTCGTGCGCGCCAAAGATGCGCATCGGGACGACGGGCGCGAGTGTTTTGGCGATGATCAGTCCGAGGCCGGGCTGCGCTGGTTGCAACTCTCCATCGAGCGTCCGCGAGCCTTCCGGAAAAACGACGGTGCACTCCCCCGCCCGGATCAGTTTGATGACCGTCTTGAGCGCGCTCATATCGGCCCTCTCCTGATTGACCGGGATGACGCGCAGCTTGGGAAAAATCGGACCGAGGATCGGCCACTCGAGCAGCGTCTTGCGCGCGAGGTAATGGATCTCACGGCGGCACGCGATGCCCGCGAGAGGCGGGTCGAGGTAACTCTGGTGATTCATCGCGAGAATCACGCCGCCCTCCTCGATGATGCGCTCGCGATGCACGACCTTGAAGTCGAACAGCGTCTTCGCGAGGACCTTTGAAAGGTGATAACTGAACTGGTACCAGGCGCCCACGGGGAGAAGTGATGAGGTATGAGGTATGAGGTATGAATGGGAGCGGGGTCCGAGGCCTTTTCATACCTCATACCTCCTACCTCATCCTTTCTTCACAGGTCCCCCAGCCGCAACCCCTTCTGTTTCAGCCGGCCGAAGATTTCGCCGACGACTCCTTCGACGGTGAGATTCGAGCTGTCGATGACATACGCGTCTTCGGCGATCACCAGTGGCGAGGTGCGGCGCGTGGAGTCGATCTTGTCGCGAGTGGAGATGGAATCCTGAAGGCCCTGCTTCGCGCGCCGCATCGCGCGCACGTCGGGCGAGGCGTCGATGTAAAATTTGTAGGGCGTCTCGGGAAACACGGCGGACCCAATGTCGCGCCCCTCCATGACGACGTGATGCTCGGCTCCGTAGGCGCGCTGTTTTTCGACGAGCAGGCGGCGCACTTCGGGATGACTGGCCGCGGTCGACACGTTCGCATTGACCCCCTCGGAAACCAGAAACGGCGTCGGGTCCACACCATCGAGCCGGATCGTGGACTCGCCATTCTCGATCCCGCATTGGAAGTCCGTGTAATGCAGCAACTGCTGCATGCGCACGGGATCCTGCGGCGGGACGTCCTTCGATACCGCCAGCCACGTCACGGCGCGGTACATGGCCCCCGTGTTCACGTAAACGAACCCCAGCTTGCGGGCGAGCGCGCGGGCGACGCTGCTTTTTCCGGACGCGGCGGGCCCGTCGATGGCGATGAGAACCGGGTTGGATTCCACGCGTGGCTTTAGGTCGGGAGCGATGTCACGACGGGCGTCCGCTGGCCGGGCGGCTCCTTGAGGATCCTGTCGAGCATCTGGTAGAAGCCGGGATACGAGGTGTTCACGCAGTCCGTATTGGTGATCGTGGTTTCGCCTTCGGCAAACAAGCCGGCGATCGCGAATGCCATGGCGATGCGGTGATCGCCGAAGCTATCGACCTTCGCTCCCTGCAACGGCAGCCCGCCGAAAATCTCCAGCCCGTCCTCGGTCTCACCGACCTGCGCGCCCATCGCCCGCAGGTTCGTGGCGATCGCGGCGAGCCGGTCTGTTTCCTTCACCCGCAGTTCACCGGCATTCGAGATCGTGGTCTGGCCCTGGGCCAGCGCGCCGGCCACGGCGAGGATCGGCAGTTCGTCGATGACGTTGGGGATTTCCTTTCCTTCGATGGTCGTGCCGCGGAGCCGCGCGCCGCGCACTTCGATCGTCCCGATCGGTTCGGCTTCTTCATTCTCGCTGATCTCGGCGACGGTCGCGCCCATGCGCAGGAGCACCGCGAGCACGCCGGTGCGCGTGTCGTTGAGGCCGACATTTTTGACCAGCAAATGCGAGCGCGGCTGGGCGGCCGCCGCGATCAGCCAGAAGGCGGCGCTGGAAATATCGCCGGGCACGGTGAAGTCCCGTGACTCGGGCGTCAGTCCGCCATGGATCGCGACGGTGAGGTCGGTCTTCTGCGGACGCACGAGGAAATATTCGAGCATGCGCTCGGTGTGATCGCGGCTCTGGGTCGGCTCGGTGACGCTGGTCTTGCCGCTCGCAAACATGCCGGCGAGCAACACCGCACCCTTCACCTGCGCGCTCGCCACGGGGCTCGTGTATTGGATCGGCTTGAGCTTGCCGCCTTCGATGACGAGCGGTGGCCGCCCACCCTCACCCTCTGCGCGAATTACGGCGCCCATTTGCGTGAGCGGCTCGATCACGCGCTTCATCGGTCGGCGCGAAAGCGACTCGTCGCCGATCAGCCGGCTCTTGAATGGCTGGCCGGCGAGCAACCCGGAAAGCAGGCGCATCGTCGTGCCGGAATTCCCGCAGTGGATGTCCGTTTTTGGTTCGGTGAAGGCGCGGCGCCTGCCATGCACCACGAGCGTCGTCTCGTCGGCAAATTCGATCTCGATCCCGAGCGCGCGCATCGCCGCCACGGTGCAGAGGCAGTCTTCACTCGGCAGGAATCCGCGGATCACACACGGCCCGTTCGCCATCGAGGCGAGGATGACGGCACGATGCGAAATGCTCTTGTCCCCGGGGACTTCGAGTTCGGTTTGGATGGTCGGGGCGCGGCGGATTTTCCAGTCAGGCATGCGGATGTTTCGGGAGCCGCAGGCGATCGCGCTGCGCTTTGGCTTGGGTCAAAAATTCGGTCATCGGTCGGTCGCGATCGAGGAGTGTTGCGATTTCGCGGAGCTTTTCAATCAAAGCCTCCGCCGCGTCGCGCACGGCCACTCGATTGGTGCCGAGGATTTCCGCCCACATCTCCGGCGGTCCGCCCGCCACCCGCGTCGTATCGCGAAAGCCGGGACCGCAATACTCGAAAGCACCGGGATTCTCGGCGGCGACCGCGTTGACCAGCGCCGCGGCGAGCAGGTGTGGAAGATGACTGACCAGCGCCACGATGCGGTCGTGCTCGTCCGGCGCGACCTGCCGGACCCGCGATCCGAGACCCGCCCAGAAATCCACGACGCTCGCGACGGCCTCGGGATCCGACGCGCCGTCGGGCGTGACGATCGCCACCGCGTCCGCGAACAAGTCGGCGCGGGCCGCGCCGATCCCAGTCTGCTCGGAACCGGCCATCGGGTGGCTTCCCACAAACCTCCCGCGGCCCCGAAAAATCGCACCCAACTCCGCGCACACCGATGCCTTCACGCTGCCGACATCGGTGATGATCGCGCCCGCCGGAATCGCCCCCGCAATCTGCCGCGCAAGCTCGGGCATCACACCCACGGGCACGCACAGCACCACGAGCGACGCATCGGCGACGATCGACGCCAAATCCGTGGACACGCGATCGGCCACCCCGAGCGCGGCCACTTCCGCCACGGCCTCTTCCCTCCGCGCCCACATCGCCACGCGGGCGCCGCCGCGCGCGCGGGCCGCGAGCGCGATCGAGCCGCCGAGCAGTCCGGGTCCGAGGATGGCGAGATTCATCATGTGGGGAAAAAAAGCCCGGCCGGAAAACGCGAAGGCTTTCGGGCCGGGCTAAAGCTGCCAGAATGGATCGTGGATCAGAATGGAGGAACGAGGAAGGTCTTGCCCGAATACGGGTCCTTCACCTCGGTCCCTGGCGGGAAGCCGCGCACGTCGATGTAGCCCTTGTAGGGATCGTAAGGGCTGGTGACGAAGCCGGGTTTGCCTGCCACCGCTTTGGCGTAAGGCAGTTCGCCGACCTGCTTCGGCGGCTCAGGCACAGCCGGCCCAGTTGGAGTCGGAGGCTCCTGGCTGATCGGTTTCGAAGGCGGCGGAACGTCATCGACCGGTCGAGTCGGTTCCACTGGCTTCGGCGGGTGCCAACCACCGCCTGCTTTCTTGGGCGGCTTCGGATCGTAGGGTTCGCACCCGGCAAGAAAGCCAAAGGCTGCAATGAGGAGTGCCGGAATGACGATGCGCTTCATAAAAAACTTGGCGTGGCTATTAACGAAGCCCTGCAACCCTGCCAAGGCCAAATTTCCCACGGCCCGGAACCGGGTGTGACAAAATGCGGTTCTGACTGAGAGGGACACGCTCCGTCGTGTCCCAGATTTCGTCTCCCAGATCAACGGGCGGCCTCGACGGAGCGAGGTCCTCCAGGTGGGGATTCTCCTGCCCTACGGCGGCGGGGCGGCGGACCGCTCCACTTCCGCCGGGGGCGGAGCCGGGCTGGGTGTGGCGCGCACTTCGACCGCAGCCTTCCACCGCCGCCGGCCTTCGTTCACGAAGCGGTCGAACTTCGCGCGTTGTTTCGCGTCCAGCGTCTCGCGAATGCGCTCTTCGCCGCGGCCCATGATCTCCTCGATCTTCGGACGAAGTTCGACGGTGGCGGTCACAAGCTCTGCGCCCGTTTCCTCGACGATCTGGCGGACCGTTTTCTTCTGCTCCGGCTTGAGCTTGAGATCATTCGCAGCACGCTCGATGACCACTTCGCGGAGTGCCCCGGGACCGCCTTTCACGATCTTGTGGAAGAAGCCGGTCCATCCGATCGCCAGCCCGAGAAATCCGCCGACGAGGAAACCGCAGAGGAAAATGAAGGCCACCATCAGGCAGCCGCGAAGGCGCTTCATCGGTCTGCCTCCGGCATCCACGCGAAGAGCGCGCTCGTGCCGCCGCTGCGCACCGCATCCCAGGCGTAGGTCGGATCGGGCTCGATGCTGGTAGACGAATGGCACCAGGCGGCGGCGGCGATGACGAGCGCGGCGAAGAGCGGTGAGAGCTTCAGCGCGATGGCGAACCAGGAGCTGGCGCGCTCCTCGCGCAGCCGGGCGAGCAGGCGTGTTTCGAAGGCAAATTCCGCGCTGGCAGTATCGGGCGCGTCGCCGCGGGCGGCGCGCAGGAGGGCGTCGAGTTTTTGGTCAGGATTCATGGCTGAGTTGCAGGATCTTTTTCAGGCTTTGCCGCGCGCGGAAGGCACGGACTTTCACATTGCTCTCGCTCCATCCGGTGAGGTCCGCGATCTCGCGGACGGAGCGCTCTTCGATTTCCGCGAGGGTGAGGATGAGCCGCTCATCGGGCGAGAGGCGGCGCATGCCGAAGTCGATCAATTCTCGGGCGCGGCCCGCAGCGAGCGCGGCGTCCGCGCCCGTGTCGCGCAGATCGAAGTCGTGCGCATCGAGCGAGACCTGCTCGCGGACGCGCCGCTCCTTGCGCAAAAAATCGTAGCAGGCCGAGACTGTGATGCGCGCCAGCCAGTGCTCGAACGGCGCGTCGCCGCGGAATTTCGCGAGGTGTCGGAAGGCGCGGAGAAAAACTTCCTGGCAGATGTCGTCGAGCTGATGCGCGTCGCGGGCGAAGCGGGAGGCGGTGCCGAAGACGCGGCGCTTGTGGCGGCGGACGAGTTCCGCGAAGGCGTCGTCCCCTCCGGCGAGCGTCTCGGCGACGAGCGCGGCATCGTCGATCGCAGCAGGCTCGGGCATCGGCGCCGTTCTAAGCTCTGCGATGGCGAAAGACAATGCGGGGAAGGGAATGGCGGTCATGCATTCGCCCCATCAGACGCCTCCTGCGGGCGAAGGTTACATTGGGAAAAAAAGGATGAGGTATGAGTGATGAGGGATGAAAAAGGCGGATCACCGTCGCGGCCCGTTTCATACCTCATACCTCATACCTCATCACTCATCCCCTTCCCTCACACCTCCAACCGATACCCGAGAGTATGCACGGTGAGCAGATGCCGCGGCTCGCCGGGCTTGTCTTCGACCTTCTGCCGCAGCTTCACCATGAGCTGATCGAGCGTGCGCGTGGTGCCGTAGTATTCGATGCCCCAGACTTCGTTGAGGATGACTTCGCGGGAGACGGCGTTGCCACGTTCGCGATGGAGCAGGGCGAGCACGCGCAGTTCGCGCGGGGTGAGTTCGATGGGCTCCTTGCCGCGCGTGCCGCGGAGGGCTTTGCAGTCGATGCGCACTTTGCCGAAGGCGATCTGAACCGGGATCTCGAGCGCATCGGAGCCGGGCTCGGCGCGGCGGAGCAGGGCGTGGACGCGGGCGATCAGTTCGCGGACGCTGAACGGCTTGGTGACGTAATCATCCGCGCCGAGTTCGAGGCCGACGACTTTGTCGATCTCCTGCCCTTTCGCGGAGAGCATGAGGATGGGAACGCGATTCTTCGCGCTGCGGATTTCGCGGCAGAGATCGTAGCCGCTTTTTCCCGGCAGCATGACGTCGAGGATGACGAGGTCGGGCTTGTGCTGGCGCAGGAGCGGCAGCGCCTGCGTGCCGTTGCTGCATTCGGTGACGTCGTAATTTTCGCGCCGGAGCGAGTCGCACAATCCCAGGCGGATGTGCGGATCGTCTTCGACGACGAGGACGCGCTTCTTCATCTCAGGCGCCGCCGAAGATTCGCCGCCACCATGGCGCATTGCGGTCCTTCGCCGGTGCTGCCGCCGCCGGCGCTGCGAGGTCGAGGACGAAGCTGGCCTCGCCGGGGAACAGGACCTGGGTGCGCTCCAGTTCCTTTCCACGCACGGTGTTGAGGAAGAGGACGCTCCACTTATTCCCGGGCGTGGAGCGGAGGTGGTAGCTTTTGGCGCCTGCGGCAGTACGCCAGGTGCCGGTGAGGACGACCGGGTCTTCGGTCTGCGCCAGCGGCGCGTTTTTTTGGCCCGTGAATTCCCACTGCCATTCCGGCGTCGCGCGGCCGCCGGGTTCGAGGAAGAACTCGATGTTCGCGGCGACAAACGCGCGCGCTTTGTCGATCGTCTCCGTTCGCCAGGCGGGCGGTTTTTCGGGCAGGAACTCGTTCTTGAAATAGGGAGCCGTGGCAGGGTCGGCGTCGAAAAACCGCAGGTCCACCTCGACGCGCACGACGCCCGCGCCGGATTCGTCGAAGGCGGCTTGCACCGGGATATCCGGGATCGGATGGGCGCACACCAGGGCGCGGAGTGCGGCGAAAACCAGGAGACCGATGAGGAGAGGAAGCGGGCGCATGAGGCGCGAGCATCCGGTGGCCCCCCGCCGTGGGCCAGTCGATTTTCGGTGCCCCGGTGATTTTTCCCCTTTTCCTCGGGCACCCCGCGGGTTCATCTAGTCAGCAGTCGCCCCCCGCGAACGTCTCCCGACGCGCGGGTTTCCGGCGGCGCAACCACAGAAACCAGAACATGAAGAAACTCCTCACCATCATCACCCTCGTGGCCTTTTCGGCCGGCTCCGCTTTCGCCGCCTGCGGCAAGAAAGTGACCGACGAAGGCAAGCTCAAGTCCTTCAACGCTGAGAAGAAGGAAGTCACCATCGAAGTCGCCGGGGGCAAGACTGTCGCCCGCACGATGACTCCCGACAGCAAGGTCACCGGCAAGATCGAAGAACTCGTGGGCAAGGCCGTGAAGGTCGTCTCCGAGCATGGCAAGGTGGACAGCGTCGCTCCCGGCGCCTAAGCCCACTCGTCAGCAAATCCTGAAAAGCCCGGGGTCTTCGGACTCCGGGCTTTTTTTGTCAGCGGGAATGGTCGGCCGCCAGTTCCACCGGGTTCGCTCCGCTCGCTCAGCCCTCCATCGCGCGGGCGATGGAGCCATGCCAGGCCTGGTGCAACTCGGCGAGCGGCCAGTGGATCGTCTGGCCATGGGCGGTGATCTCGAGGGCGTCGCCGCCGACGGTGCCGAGGCGCTGGGCCGGGACGCCGCGCCATTCGAGCAGCGCGAGAACGGCACCGGCATTGGTGGCGGGGGCGCTGATCACGATGCGGCTTTGTGCTTCGTTGAAGAGAAGGTCGTCGAGGCGGGCGTTGCCGATGGCGCCCCCGAACGTGACCGTCGCGCCGAGTTGCTTCGCGGGATTCGAGAGGCACGACTCGGCGAGGGCCACGGCGAGGCCGCCTTCGCTGCAATCGTGCGCGCTCTTCACGAGGCCGGACTTGATCAAGGCCCGCACCGCATCCTGCACGGCGATTTCCTTCGCGAAATCCAGGGCGGGAACCCGACCGGCTTTCAGGCCATGCAGCACTTTCGCGAAATGCGAGGCGCCAAGGTCGGTGCCGAACTCGCCGATGAGGATGATCGCGTCGCCCGCGGTCGTGAAGTGCGAGCGGGTGATGTGCTTTTCGTTTTCGATCAGGCCGACCATGCCGACCGTCGGCGTCGGGTCGATCGCGCCGGCGGGGCTCTGGTTGTAAAGCGAGACGTTGCCGCCGGTGACCGGGACGTTGAAGGCGTGGCAGCCTTCGGCGAGGCCGTCCACGCACTCGACGAGCTGCCAGAAATTTTCCGGATTGTGCGGGTTGCCGAAGTTCAGGTTGTCCGTGACGGCGATCGGCGTGGCGCCCGAGCACGCGAGATTGCGCGCCGCTTCGGCGATGGCGATGCGGGCGCCGTTCTTCGGTTCCAGCGCGCAGTAGAGCGAATTGCAATCGCTCGTCGCGGCCACGATTTTCCCCGCCTCGCGGATGATGAAGACGGCGGCATCCGAGCCGGGCAGGACGGCGGTGCCGGCGCGGACCATGTGATCGTACTGGCGCCAGACCCAGTTCTTGGAGGCGATGGTGGGATGCGCGAGGAGTGCGAGGAGCGCGGCGCGGTTGTCCACTTCCGGCAACTCTCCGAGCGGCTCTGGCACAGGCTTCGCCTTCGTCGCGCGTTCGTAGAGCGGCGCGTCGTCGGCCAGCTTGCTCGCGGGGATTTCCGCCGCCACTTCGCCGTGATCGAGCACGCGCATCATGCCGTCGTCCTTCACCACGCCGACTTCCGCGTAGGGCAGATCCCACTTTTTAAAAATGTCCTCGACCGTCTTCTCGTGACCCTTCTTCACGATGATGAGCATGCGCTCCTGCGACTCGCTGAGCAGCGTCTCGTAGGGCGTCATGCCTTCCTCGCGCTTCGGGACTTTTGCGAGGTCGATCTCCACGCCGGTGCCGCCGCGGCTCGCGGTCTCGCACGTCGAGCAGGTGAGACCGGCGGCGCCCATGTCCTGGATGCCCGCGACCGCGTCAGTCGTGAGCAGTTCGAGGCAGGCCTCGAGGAGCAGTTTCTCGCGGAAAGGATCCCCGACCTGCACGGCGGGGCGATCTTCTTTCGACTCCTCCGTCAAGTCGCGCGAGGCGAACGCCGCTCCCGCCAGGCCGTCGCGTCCGGTCTCCGCACCGACATAAAAGACCGGATTGCCGACGCCCTTCGCGGCGCCCCGCGCGATCTGCTCGTGGCGCAGCACGCCGAGATTGAAGACGTTCACGAGCGGGTTGCCGTTGTAGCTTTCATCGAAGCCGACCTCGCCGCCGATGGTGGGAATGCCGATGCAATTGCCGTAATGCGCGATGCCCGCAACGACGCCGGCGAAAAGGCGGCGATTGGTTTTGTGCTGCGGTGTGTCGCCGTGGATTGGGCCGAAGCGCAGTGAATTCAGCGAGAAGACGGGCCGCGCGCCCATCGTGAAAATGTCGCGGATGATCCCGCCGACCCCGGTGGCGGCGCCTTGGAATGGTTCCACCGCGCTCGGATGATTGTGGCTTTCCATCTTGAATGCGACCGCCCAGCCGTCGCCGATGTCGATCACGCCCGCGTTTTCCTCGCCTGCCTTCACCAGCACGGTGGGGCCGGTGGTGGGAAATTTTCGAAGCTGCAGACGGGTGTTCTTGTAGCTGCAGTGCTCACTCCACATCACGGAGAAGATGCCCAGTTCGGTGAAGTTTGGTTCGCGCCCGAGGATCGTTTTGATGCGCTCGTATTCGTCGGGCGTGAGGCCGTGTTTTTCGATCAGGGCGGGTGTGATGGCGGGCTGGCTCATGGCGGAAGGGCGGGCAGACTAAGCGGCGCTCAGACGCAAGTCCAAGCACTCTGTGCGCGCGTTTCGACGTGGGCCGCTCTGACATTTCTTTGACAGGGTTTGCACCGCCGCCTGACACACCGCGCGGCGGATGGCGGTAGCGTTCAGGCATGAAGAAACCATTCCTTCTCCTGTTGGCTGGCGTGCTTGCGCGCCAGGTTCTCGCCGCTTCCGAACCGGAGGTCACCCTCCGCGTTTCGCCGGAGCGCGATCTTGTTTACACCGGCGGCCCGCGCGAGGTGATCGTGCAGGTCGAAATCGAGGCGCGCAAACCGGACCGGGGCGGGCGGCGGGCCCCGATGAATCTCGCCGTGGTGCTCGACCGCAGCGGATCGATGCAGGGCGCGAAGATCGAGAGGGCGCGCCAGGCGGCTTGCGTCGCGGTGGATCAACTCGGTGAAGACGATCTCTTCTCGCTCGTCATTTATGACAATGAAAGCGAGGTGCTGATCGCGCCGGAGCGCATCGGAAGCACGCGGCATCGGGAAGAACTGAAGGAGCGCATCGACCGCATCCGTCCGGGTGGCGGCACGGCGCTGCATGCGGGCGTCACGCTCGGCGCGCGGCAGATTCGGCGGCATCTCGACAAGGAGCGGGTGAATCGGGTGATCCTGCTCTCCGATGGGCTCGCGAATGTGGGCCCGAGCCGCACCTCCGACCTTGCGAAACTCGGGCGCGAACTGCGCGGAGAAGGGATTGCGGTGACGACGATCGGTCTCGGCGATGATTACAACGAGGATCTGATGACGGCCTTGGCCGAGGCGAGCAGCGCGAACTACTACTACGTGAAGGATGCCGAGAAGCTGCCCGGCATTTTCGCGGAAGAACTCGGAGTCGCCCGCTCGCTGCTGGCGCGCGGGATCACCATCCGGATCACCGTGCCGGACGGCGTGCGCTTGCGGGAGATCATCGGCCGGCCCGAGATCGAATGCGGCGGGCGCACGGTGCAGATCACGATGCCGGAGTTGTTCGGCTCGGAAAAGCGCCGGTTCCTCGCGCGCTGTGTGGTGGAGGAAAAGCGCAGCGAGCCGCTCGACGTGGCGGCGATCGAACTCAGCTACGAGACGGCCGAGGGAAGGCGCGCACCCGCGCAGTCCGGGAATGCGCTGGTGAAATTCACCGACGAAGCGCCGAAGTCCGACGCGAGCCTGCGGCCGGAGGTGGCGAAGGAAGTGTCCGTGTCGCGCAACCGGATGGCCAAGGAACTCGCGGTGAAGCTGGCGGATGAAGGCAAGGCGAAGGAAGCGGTGGCAGTGCTGCGCCAGCAGGCGGTGGCGAATGCGGCGGCGCCCGCGCCGGCGCAGTTGCCGGGACTGGCGGAAGAGAATCGCAAACTCGAAGCGGCGGCCTCGGAGATCGACCGCGGAGGGCAGCTCGAGAAATCCAGCCGCAAGTCCATCCAGTTCGACAACTACAAGGACAAGTACCAGAAGAAATAACCGGCTGCGCGGTCGCGGCGGCCGCCACGGGCCGCCACGGGCCGCCGCGACTTGCGCGCAGCGCAATCCTAAAACCCGTCATCCTGAGCTTGCGAAGGATCTCTGACTTTTGCGGGCGGAGGCGGGGCGGAACGAGTTGCTGCGGCCGGCTCCGCACGGCCGCAGCCCACGGAAGTCAGAGATACGTCGCAAGCTCAGGGTGACGGGTTTTATGATTGCGCTGCGCGCA
>JANOAZ010000350.1:0-18293 GCA_031411395.1 Chthoniobacteraceae bacterium | reverse complement strand
GCATCCTTAGTCGGGGCGATCTCGGTGCCGCCAGGCACGATGGTGGTCGAGATCTGCTTTTCGCCCTCGGCAGCGTGGGCGGTTTCGATCTGCGCCACCGCAGCGAGCAAGGTGAGGGCGATAGCCGCGCGACGAGGATTTGTCATGGTTGTCATGCCTCTATTTCGTCACCGGCGGTGCGTTCGGACCTAGCGATCTGTCGAAAGGTGCATGTCGCGCCGACCTGACGGGCCGGGCACGGCTGAATCGGATCGCGTCGTTGCGCGGACGGGGCCGGTGTTTGCGACACCTTCCTACTCGCCGGCTCCAGCCAGCAGCGCCTTCATCGCGGCGAAGCGATCCTTGGCGGAAGTCTCGGCGACGGGGGCGTTCAGGATCTCGGTGGCGGAGCGGTGGGTGACCCACTCGTCGGGCAGTTCCTTGATGAAGGAACTCGGGGCGCAGCCTTGCGGGCTGCCCCACTTGATCCGCGTGCCGCACCAGGTGAGCGCGAGGGTCTCGCGCGCGCGGGTGATGCCGACGTAGAGCAGGCGGCGCTCTTCATCGACGCTGCCTTCGACCTTGGACCGGTCGTGCGGCAGCACGCCTTCCTCGAGGCCGATGAGATAGACGTGGGGAAACTCCAGGCCCTTGGCCGCGTGCAGGGTGATGAGGGTGACGCCGGTGCCTTTGCTTTCGTCGTCATCCTCTTCCTTCTCCTGCCGCAGCAGCATGTCGTCGATGAATCCGCGCAGGCCCTTGTCGCTCTTCGGCGCGTCCATCTCGAACCACTTGATCATCTCCATGACCTTGCCCTCGCGCTTGAACGCTTCCTCGGGCGTCTTGCACGAGCGGTGCAGGTCTTCGATGTAGCCGGTCTCTTTCAAAAAGGTGCGCAGCAGCGCGGGCTGGTCGGCGAGCGGCGTGTTCAGGCGCGTCTCCCATTGGTCGAGGAAGGTGGCGAATTTGTTGATCGATTCCGCGGCTTTCTTGGTGACCGTTTCCTGAAACTCGGCGTCGTGCAGCGCGGCGAAGACGCTGCACTTCCGCTCGCGGCTCCAGTCGGTCGCCTTCTCGACGACGCTCGGGCCGATGCCGCGCGCGGGCACGTTGATGATGCGCAGGAGCGAGACGTCGTCGTCGTTGTTGAGCAGCACGCTGGCGTAGGCGAGCAGGTCCTTGATTTCGCGCGCGTCGAAGAGGCTTTTGCCGCCGATGACGCGGTAGGGAATCTTGAGCTGGCGCAGGTGCGTCTCGATGAGCCGCGACTGCGCGTTCATGCGGAAGAGCACGGCGAAGTCGTCGTGCTTGCGTCCCTCGGTGACGGTGCGCTGGGCGATCTCATTGGTGATGAACTCGGCCTCCTCGCGGTCGTTCTTCATCTGGAGGATGCGCACCTTCTGCCCGTCGCCCGCGCTGCTCCAGAGCTGCTTGGGCCGGCGGCGCGGGTTGTTTTTGATGAGGTGATTCGCCGTGTTGAGGATGGCGTTGGTGGAGCGGTAGTTTTGCTCCAGCTTCACCACCACGGGATTCGGGAAGTGCGTTTCGAATTCGAGGATGTTGCTCACTTCCGCACCCCGCCAGCCGTAGATCGATTGGTCGTCGTCGCCCACCACGGCCACGTTCTTGCGTGCGTCGGTGAGGTTGGTCACGAGCTCGAGTTGGAGCCGGTTGGTGTCCTGGAATTCATCGACCATCATATAGCGGAACCGCCGCTGCCAGCGCTCGCGCACCTCGGCGTGCTCGGTGAGCAGCTTCACGGTGAGCCCGAGCAGGTCGTCGAAATCGACGGCATTGAGCGTCTTCAACTCCGCCTGATACCGCGCAAAGACGGCGGCCACGAGCGACTGCTCGTCGCCGGGGGAGACTTCGCGCCAGCCGTTGTTCTTCGCTTTGCTGATCAGGCTTTTGGCCACGGCCGGGTCGAGCTTCTCGTCCTTCGCAGCGGTCTTGGTGATGATCTTTTTGATCAGCCCGGTGGTGTCGCCCTCGTCGTAGATGGAGAAGTTGCGCTTGTAGCCGAGCTTGTCGATGTCGGTGCGGAGGATGCGCACGCAGAGCGCGTGGAAGGTGGACATCGTCACCTTCTTCGCCAGCGCGGGATCGATGGTCTTCGCCAGACGCTCGCGCATTTCGTTCGCCGCCTTGTTCGTGAATGTGACGGCGAGGATGTGCGACGGGTCGATCCCTTGCGACACGAGCAGCGCGGCGCGCGCGGTGATCACCCGCGTCTTCCCCGTGCCCGCGCCGGCGAGGATGAGCAGCGGCCCCTCGGTGGTCCGCACCGCGCGTTCCTGCTCGGGATTGAGATCGAAAAGTGAGAAGCCGGACATGGAGCGCGCACAGGATGCCGTCGCACGGCGACCGCGCAAGGGCGTGCTCGGAAAAGTTTCCACGCAGGCTATTTCTCTTGTGAAAACAAACCACTCGCGTGACGTGGGGTTCATCACCTCTATGAAAATCTCCCTGCTCGGACTCGCCCTCGTGCTCGCCATCGCGGCCATGGCCGAACCCGCCTTCGACTGGACCCGCGCCAAGGAAATCCACGCTCGCGCAGGACGTGGGGAAAAGATCACGACCGAAGAGCGCGCGGTGCTCGACGAGGCGACTCGGCGGCACAAGGCAGGGGAAGCAATTCCGGGGAATCGGCCCACGACTCCGTCCGCCACACGACCGGCGCTGCATTTCACGCCGCTCACCGAGTTGAAGGACAAATACCAGAATCAGGACGGCGGGCTTTACGGCGGTGGACAAAATGAGCCGCCCGCCGCCCACGCCGCGCTCGCGCAGAAAGCGATCGCGCAAATGCAGCCGCTGAACTTCGAGGGGAAGCCTGTTCCGGAGGGGAAGATCGCGCTGCTCTCCATCGGGATGTCCAACACCACGAATGAATTCAGCGCCTTCCTGCCGAAGGCCAACGCCGATCCACGCAAGGCTGCGAACGTGGTGGTGGTGGATGGCGCGCAGGGAGGCAAGGACGCGCCCGCCTGGGCGACCGCGGATGCGGGGCCGTGGAAGGTGGCCGAGGAGCGGCTCCGCGCGGCACACGTGACACCGCAGCAGGTGCAGGCGGTGTGGATCAAGCAGGCGATCGCCCGACCGCGCGCCGGCTTTCCCGCCGAGACGGAAAAGCTGCGCGACCGGCTCCGCGACATCGTCACCCTCGCGAAGCAAAAATATCCGAACCTCCGCGTCGCCTATCTCAGCAGCCGCATCTACGCGGGCTACGCTGGCACGGCCTTGAATCCCGAACCTTACGCCTACGAGAGCGCCTTCGCCGTGCGCTGGTTGATCGAGGAGCAGATGAAAGGTTCACCCACTCTGAATCCCGATCCCGCGCAAGGCACCGTGAAAGCGCCGGTGCTGCTGTGGGGACCGTACCTGTGGGCGGATGGAAAGACGCCGCGGCAGTCCGATGGCCTCGCATATTTGCCGGAGGAATTTGCCGGCGATGGCACCCACCCCGCGCCGCCCGCCCGCGAAAAAGTCGCGAAGCTCCTGCTCGATTTCTTCACCACGAATCCGCTCGCGAAACCATGGTTCACCGCGACGAAGTGATTCGCCCGATGTCCTAATCGGCGTCCGTTCCGCTGTTACAGAATTATCGCCGCGGGCCTTGTGGCCTCCCGGCGCACGTCGAAAAACAACTCATCCAAATCCATCCATGACCCTCCGAATTCTCACCATCGCCTCGCTCGCACTCTTCGTCATCGCCGCTCCCGCCCAAGCTGCCAAGGGAAAGAAAGGCAAGAAGGGGGCGGACTCCGGCCGTGTCCTGAGCCGCTTCGACCGCGATCACAATGGCACGATCGACGGCACGGAAGTGGCCCGCGTCCAGGGCGCCTTTGCCGCGCTCGCCACTCTCGACACCGATCACAATGGCCAGCTCTCCGAATCCGAAATCGCTGGCGCAAAGATCACGGCTACCAAGGGCGGCAAGAAAAAGAAGAAGGACAAGTAGGCCGCGGCACTCATCGCGCCGCGCGCCCGGATTTTCTGCCGTCATTGCAGCTCGGCCTCCGGTGGGAAGTCGGAAATGACGACATTGCTTTTCGCAGTTGCGGTGGACACCGCAGGTGCCGGAGAGTGCGCGCCCGCATGATCACACCCGAGCAAGTCCGCGAAAAGCTTTCGACCGTCAAATACCCTGGGTTCAGCCGCGACATTGTCTCATTCGGGCTGGTCAAAGACGTCCGCGTCGAAGGCAGCGACGTGATCGTGCAAATGACGGTCGCGACCAACGACCCCAAGGTGCCGCAGGCGATCAAGAGTGGTGCGGAAGCGGCGCTCGCGCAGCTCTCCGGGATCGGCAAGGCGACGATCCGCATCGATATCCTCGCCCCGCCGCAGACTCCCGCCGCGGGCGGCGCCGCCACCATGGCGGCAGGCGCGATCGAAGGCGTGAAGCATGTCGTCGCCATCGCCTCGGGAAAGGGCGGGGTCGGCAAATCCACGGTCGCCGCCAATCTCGCGGCGGCCTTGCAGGCCAATGGTGCCGCCGTCGGCCTGTGCGATTGCGATCTCTACGGGCCGTCGATCGGGTTGATGTTTGGGACCACGGAGCGCCCGATGGCGACGGAGGAAAATCACATCATCCCCATCGAGCGCTACGGCTTGAAACTGATGTCGATGGGTTTCCTTCTCGATGACGCGGCCCCGGCGATCCTGCGTGGGCCGATGGTGACAAAGTACACGCAGCAATTTCTCCGGCAGGTGGAATGGGGTGCGCTCGATTTTCTCGTGCTCGATCTGCCGCCGGGGACGGGCGACATCCAGCTCACCATCGTGCAGACCGTGGCGCTGGCGGGCGCGGTGATCGTGACCACGCCGCAGGAGGTCGCGCTGATCGATGCGCGTAAGGCGGCGACGATGTTCGCCAAGGTGAATGTGCCCGTGCTCGGGCTGATCGAGAACATGAGCTACTTCCTCTGTCCGAGCGACGGGAAGCGCTACGACATCTTCGGCAGCGGCGGCGGCGAGCGGGAAGCGGCGCGACTGAAAGTGCCGTTGCTGGGACAGATTCCGATCGATATTCCCACCCGGGAAGCGGGCGACCGGGGGCGGCCAATCACCGTGGCGGAACCGGACCAACCCGTCGCGGCGGCCTTTATCGAGATCGCACGCAAGCTCGCGGCGGACTTAAACCGTTGACGCGCCGATTATTTTCCAGAAATTTAACACAGCCACATGACCGCCTCGACGACCGACAACAACGACTTCGTCAAAGAGTCGCTGCTATACAAAGAGTTCCTCGCCGAGCGGGAGGAGATCCTCCGGCACAAGTGGATCGAAAGTGAGAAGGCCGGCCATGATATCGGTTTCGAAAAGGCGCTCCTCGACTGGATCGTGAAACACCGATCCTCCTGGCGCTCCCAACGCATCCGCGAGTCGGCAGCATAGCCCCGCTCGCGTTCCTTTAAGGCGATCCCGCGAGGTCGCCAAGGCACGATGAACCCGCAACCACCCTCCCCACCCCCGCGCGATCCCGCCGCTGTCCCGGCAGGAGCCACGCTGATCCTGGATACGGCCGCGATCGATCGCGCGCTCCGGCGCATCGCACACGAAATCATCGAGGCAAATCCCGACCTTTCCGGCGTGGCACTCGTCGGCATCCCCTCCCGCGGCGTGGAGATCGCCCGCCGGCTGGCCGCGCATCTCAGCACCTTCGCGGGAGTGACTCCGTTCTGCGGCGTCATCGATGTCTCCATGCATCGCGACGATATCCACACCCGCCGCCACCTCTGGCCGGTGCAGCCCACCCAGTTGCCCCACGATCTGGCTGGGAAAACGATCGTGCTCACCGACGACGTGCTCTTCTCCGGCCGCACCTGCCGCGCGGCGATGGATGCCATCTCCAGCTTCGGCCGGCCGGCGCGGATTCAATACGCGGCGCTGGTCGATCGCGGCCATCGCGAACTGCCGATCCGGGCTGACTACGTCGGCAAGAATCTCCCCACCGCACACCGGGAGCGCGTGTTCGTGCGCTTCGCGGAAGTGGACGGCGTGCCTGATTCGGTGTGGCTCGACCACCGCACTTCCCAGTCATGACACACGCCCTGCCCAACATCCCGTGGACGCGCAAGGATCTCGTCGCGATCCAGGATTTGAGCGTGCAGGAGATCACCGCGATCCTCGACACCGCCGCCGCGTTCAAGTCCGTCGGCACGCGCGAGATCAAGAAGGTGCCGGCGTTGCGCGGCCGGACGCTGATCAATTTTTTCGTGGAAGCGAGCACACGGACCCGCGTTTCCTTCGAACTCGCCGCCCACCGCTTGAGCGCGGATGTGATCAATGTTTCCGCCGCCAGTTCGAGCCTGACGAAAGGCGAGACGCTCAAGGACACCGCGAAGGTTTTCGAAGCGAACCACGCGGACATCATCGTGCTACGCCACAGTTCCGCCGGCGCCGCGCAGTTCCTCGCGGAGCGGCTCGCCGCGAGCGTGATCAATGCCGGCGACGGCGCGCACGAACATCCCACGCAGGCGCTGCTCGACACCTTCACCATCCGTGAAAAAAAGGGCCGCATCGCCGGACTGCACGTCGCGATCATCGGCGACATTCTTTTCAGCCGGGTCGCCCGCTCGAACATCCACGCCCTCCTCAAACTCGGCGCCCGCGTCACCCTCGTCGGCCCGAGCACGCTCGTGCCGCGCGTCTTCGAAGAACTCGGCGTCACCGTCACCCACGATCTCGACGCGGTGCTGCCGGAGGTCGATGTGGTGAATTTGCTCCGCATTCAGCACGAGCGGCAGCGCAAGGAATATTTCCCTTCGCTCGGGGAATACACCGCGCTCTTCGGCCTCACCAAAGCGCGCGCGGAACGCCTCAAGCCCGACGCGCTGATCATGCATCCAGGCCCGGTCAATCGCGGCGTCGAGATCGACAGCGAACTCGCCGACAGCAACCGCAGCGTCATTCTGGACCAAGTGACCAACGGCCTCGCCGTCCGCATGGCCGTGCTCTATCTCTGCGCCGGCGCGAACCCGAAAACACCATGAAGCCCGCACTCCAACGCGAAGCGCGGGCCGCCCGCTGATCGGACATGAGCAACTCCGCACTTCTCATCCGCCACGGACGCATCATCGATCCCGCCAACAAGCGCGACGAAATCGCCGACCTCCTGATCGTGGACGGCCGCATTGCAGATCAATCCGCAATCCGAAATCCGCAATCCGCAATTGAAGAGATCGATGCGCGGGGCCTCATCATCGCGCCCGGCCTGATCGACCTGCACGTCCATTTCCGCGAGCCGGGGCAATCGGCCAAGGAAACGATCGCGACCGGAGCGAAGGCGGCCGCGGCCGGCGGATTTACGAGCGTGGTCTGCATGCCGAATACGTCGCCGACCGTCGATCAGCCGAGCGTCGTGACCTGGATCGTGGAGAAAGCGAAGGCGGAAGCTTGCGTGAATGTTTTCCCGACGGGCGCGATCACCAAAGGGATCGCCGGCGAGGAGCTCGCGCCGATCGGCTCGATGCACAAAGCCGGCATCGTGGCGCTGACCGATGACGGGCATTGCATTCAGAATCACGAGGTCATGCGCCGTGCGCTCGAGTATGCGCGGATGTTCGGACTCGTGGTCATGGACCATTGCCAGGAATACAATCTCGTCGGCAAAGGCGTAATGCACGAAGGCCGGGTCAGCGCGGAACTCGGCCTCCCCGGCTGGCCCTCAGCGGGCGAAGAATTCATCGTGCAACGCAATGCCCTCCTCGCCGAATTGTGCGACACGCCGATCCACTGCCAGCATCTGAGCGCCGCGGGCAGCGTGCGGCTTCTGCGGGAGGCGCGCGCGCGAGGCGTGAAGCTGAGCGGCGAAGTCTGTCCCCACCACATCGCGCTCACCGACGACGCAATCCGCGGCTTTGATACCAACTTCAAGATGAACCCGCCGCTGCGCACCCAGCGCGATATCGACGCGCTCATCGAAGGCATCGCCGACGGCACAATCAACGTGCTGTCCAGCGATCACGCGCCGCACTGCGGGTATGAAAAGGAAGTCGAATTCGACGCCGCGCCTTTCGGAATCCTCGGGCTGGAAACGGAACTCGGCCTCTTCCTCGACATCCTCGTCCACAAACGGAAGGCGATCGGGCTCCCTCGGCTGATTGAATTGCTCACGATCGAACCCGCGCGGCTCCTCGGCCTGGATCGAGGCACGCTCAGCATCGGCGCCCCGGCGGATGTGACGCTGATCGACCCCGACCTGGAGTGGACCGTGGACCGGGAAGCGAGTTTTTCCCGCAGCCGCAATACTCCATTTCATTGGTGGGAGCTGAAAGGTCGCGCGGTTCGCACGATCGTCGGCGGCAAGTCCGTGTGGAAGCAATGAGACGCCGAAAATGCAGGCTCGCACCGGTTTCAGTGTTGGTTGATCTTGGCCACCGATGACCCCGTTCCGCTTCAGCATTTCCGCCGCTCTCCTGGCGATCCTCATCACGACTGCGACCGCGGCCCAACTCCTCGAAAGCGGCAGCTTCGAGAGCCCGCGGATCAAAGGACGCATCCTGCGGAATCAAGGCGGCAGTCCGCTCCGCGCGACCCACTCCGACTGGATGCAGTTCGACGACAAGGTCACCGACGAAGGCGGCCGACTGAAGGCTGGCATGACCGACGAGATGTCGCGCAGCGGAAAGCAGGCGCTCTTCGTCGAGTACGACAAGCTGACGAGTGACAGGGCGGCCGTCACGCTCGCGAGCAACCTCGTCAGCATCCTGCCCGGACAAACCTATCGCGTCGCCATCTGGGGCCGGATGCCGAAGAAGAATCCGCTGACCATCGAGGATCGACTCGCCTATCTGAAACTCTTCATCGAGTTCTTCCAGGCCGACGGCGAGACACCCTGCGAAGAGGGCGAGCAACGGGCAATGCGGGCGCAGCCCATGCCGGGAAGCAAAAATCGTCCACCGCTTTTCACCACTGGGAAGTGGTCCGAATATTTCACCGTCTTGAAGTCGCCGCTCGATGCGGGATTCATGAAGGTGACATGGCGATTCGAGAGCCCCGCGCAGGAAGGTGCGGTGACGGGAATGATTTTCTTCGACGACGCCGTGATCATCGGAGAACCGGGGCCAAAGGCGCCGGAACCGGAGTTGCGTGATCCGGAGAAAATGGATGACGAGGGGAACTTCAAGACGACCCCGGTGCCGGCGATCGGCAATGCGCCAGCCCCTGCGAACGCACCGGCGGCGACCCCGTCGAAAGCAAAGACGCGTTAGTGCAGGCCCCGCCTCCGGCAAGCACGGGGACCGGAGCGCTGCATTCGCCAATTGAGGTGTGTCTCCGCTGTGATAGGTAGTTATACGCTCAGATTGAGTTTCATCCTCCCGCTCCCCACATGCCGCACACCCGCCGCGATTTCCTGAAAAACACCTCCGCTGCCACGCTGGCGGCTCTGGCCGGCAGTGCGCCGCGGCTCTTTGCCGAGCCGGAGAAAATCGCGCCGACGGCGGACACCATCATCGTGCTCTGGATGGCAGGCGGCATGGCGCACACGGAGACGTTTGATCCGAAACGCTACGCCCCTTTCGAAAAGGGCATGGACCCGAATGGGGTGCTTTCGACTTTTCCGAGCATCCCGACGGCGATTGACGGCGTTCACTTTTCCGAGGGCTTGGAAAAGATCGCGGCAGTCATGGATCGCGGCACGGTGCTGCGTTCGAGTGTCGCGGAAGATCTCGGATTCATCCTGCATTCACGCCACCAGTACCACTGGCACACCGGCTACGTGCCACCGCAATCGGTCGCCGCGCCGCATCTCGGCGGCTTCATCGCGCGCACGCTCGGGCCGCGCGATCCGGCGGTGCCAGCGTTCATCAATATCGGTCAGCGCTTCGATCTCGGAGAAGGCGAGGAACTCAAGGCGTTCACGACCGCGGGCTTCCTCGGCGCGGAGTACGGGCCCTTCAACATCCCCTTCCCGCACGATGCGGCGACGGCGGTGCGCCCACCCGCGGGGATGACGCCGGATCGCTTCGAGGATCGGAACAAGTTTTTCAAACGCCTGCTCGAAGCGAGCCCGATCGGCCAGCACGGCAGCGCCTATCAGCGCGAGTCTTTCCTCCGCTCGATGGACAATGCACATCGCTTGCTCGGCTCGCCCGCGGCAAAGGCGTTCGACCTTTCGCTCGAGCCGAAAGACAGCGTGGCGAAGTACGTGCCGGCCGGTTTCGATCCGGCGAAGATCGATTCGGCGAAGCAGAACCGCGACGGGGATTATGAGGCGGCGACGGTGGGACGCTTCGGGCTCGGATGCCTGCTCGCTCGACGGCTCGCGGAGGTCGGTGCGCGCTATATCGAGGTGACGACCGAATACATCCCCTTCCTCAACTGGGACACGCACGAGAACGGCCACACGCGCCTGGTGAACATGAAGAAGATGATCGACGCGCCGATCGCGCAGCTCGTGCGGGACCTCGAAGAGCGCGGCTTGCTCGACCGCACGCTGGTCGTGCTCGCGAGCGAATTTTCCCGCGACATGATGATCGAGGGCCGCGAGAAATCGCGGCTCCGGACGCAGGCGAAGGTGCCGGACACGATCGAGGAACTGAAATATTACGGAATGCACCGGCACTTCACCGAGGCCGGCTCGGTGTTGCTCTTTGGCGGCGGGATGAAGCGCGGTTACGTCCACGGTGTGACGGCCGATGAGCGCCCGTGCAAGGTGGTGGGCGAGGTGGTGCCGATCGAAGATCTGCACGCTACGATTTATCGGGCGATGGGGATTTCGCCGAAGCTTTCCTACTTGATCGAGGAGCGCCCGTTTTACGTCACGAAGGATGGGCTGGGCAAACCAGTCGGCGGGCTTCTCACGCGCGGGTGAGGGGGTGCGAGGCGGGGTGGAGCGGCGGTCGAAAAAACCCGTCAGCCTGAGCTTGCGAAGGATCTCTGACTTCCGAGGGCGGAGGTGGGGCGGAGCAATATTCCCCGCGCTCCGCACCGCCGCTGCCCGCGGAGATCAGAGATCCTTCGCAAGCTCAGGATGACGGGTTTTTTGGAGAGCGCTGCGCGCTCGAAACCCCCGCTCACCCACCCACCCGCCCGCTCTCACGCGCTGAACTGCATCTCCGCGAGGCGCCGGTAGGTGCCGTCGGGGCGGGCGAGGAGTTCGTCGTGCGTGCCACTCTCGCTGACCGCTCCATTTTCGATCACGTAGATGCGATCCGCACGGCGGATGGTGGCAAGGCGGTGGGCGATGATGAAGGCGGTGCGGCCTTCGAGGAGAACGTCGAGGGCGCGCTGGATGAGAGCTTCGCTTTCGCTGTCGAGGCTGCTCGTGGCTTCATCGAGGATGAGGATGGCCGGGGCTTTGAGCAGGGCGCGGGCGATGGCGAGGCGCTGCCGCTGGCCGCCGCTGAGCTTCACCCCGCGCTCGCCGACGAGGGTGTCGTAGCCTTCGGGAAAGCGGGCGATGAACTCGTGGCAATGCGCGCGTTCGGCGGCGGCGCGAATCTCGTCCTCCGAGGCGCCGGGACGGCCGTAGGCAATGTTTTCGCGGATGCTGCCGCCGAAGAGCAGCACTTCCTGCGGGACGATGGCCATGTTCCCGCGCACCGCGGCCAGATCGAGGCTGCGCGTGTCCTGATCGTCGAGCAGGAGTCGGCCGGAGTCGGGTTCGTAAAAGCGCAGGAGGAGCGAAACGATGGTGCTCTTGCCCGCGCCACTGGGCCCGACGAGCGCGATCTTTTCTCCCGGCGCCGCGGAGAGGCTGAGGCCGCGCAGGACGGGGAGATCGGGGCGGGAGGGGTAGCGGAAATGAACGTCCTGAAAGGTGACGGCGCCACGCAGCCGGGGCGGGGAATTGCGGATTGTGGATTGCGGATCGCGGATTGTTCCGAGTCCTGGCTCGCATGGCTCGATGAGGAGTTCCCGGACGCGCTGGGTGGCTCCCAAAGTTTTTTGCACGCTGCCGATGATGTCTGGCAGGGCGGAGACGCCACCGCCGATGAAGAGCGTGTACATGACGAAGCGGGTGAGTTCGCCGTGGGTGAGTTCGCCGCGCTGCATGAGGTGGCCGCCGTACCACATCACCAGGACGATGGCGCCGAAGATGACGAAGATGATGAAGGCGATGAGCGCGGCGCGATGGCGGGCGCTGCGGAGGATGACTTCGAGATAGGTCCGCAGGCCCGCTCGGTAGCGGCGTTGCTCGAAGGCTTCGTTGCCGAAGGCTTTGACGTTGGCGATGCCTTGCAGAGTTTCTTCGACGACGGTGCTGGTCTCGGCGAGGCGATCCTGAGCCTGCGTGCTATTGCGGCGAATGCGGCGGCCGAAGAGCACGGCGACGAGCATGACCACGGGCACGGAGGAGAGCATGACCAGCGAGAGTTTCACCGAGGTCGCAGCGATCATGATCAGGCCGGCGGTGAGCAGCATCGCCTGCCGCACGGTCTGCGCGACGGTGAAAGTGAGCGTGTCCTGGATTTGCGCGAGGTCGTTGGAAAGGCGGCTGGTCAGTTCGCCGACGCGATGTTCGCCGAAGAACTTGAGCGGCTGCGTGATCAGCCGCCCGTAGAGTTCCTCGCGCAGATCGACGACGGCGCGTTCGCCCACCGTATTGAAGGAAAGGGAGGCGACGAACATGAGAGCCGCCTGGAGCAGCAGCGTGCCGAGGAGGACGAGCGCGACGGTGTCGAGGTCGCGCTGCCAGGGTGCGGCTTCGAGCAGCTTCAGCGAAGGGATCGACGCATCGAGGAGCGTACCGACGAGGTAGGGAAACATGGAGCCGAACGCCATCGAGACGCTCGACGCGACGAGCGCGAGGACGAATCGCCCGCGATAGGGCCGCACGTAGGAGAAGAGGTGCGCGAGTTCACCCAGAGGAGGACGGGCGGGCGCCGGGCGGACGTCGTGCATGCTACGCGGCGCGGTTCGACTCGGCCTGGTCGGCGAGGCTCATCAGGATCTCGTAGCGGGCCGCGGAGAGACAGCCGCCGAGGATGATGAGCGAGCCGCTGAGGTAGATCCACATGAGCAGGGCCACGATGGAACCGAGGGTGCCGTAGAGCGCGTTGAAGTTGCCGATGTTCACCGTGTAGAGGAGGAAGAGTTGCTTGAGCGCACCGAGACCGAGGGTGACGGCGAGCGCCGCGATCCACACCTCGCGGAAGGTGGTGCGCCGCCGGGGCGCGAATTTGTAGAACATCGCGAAGCCGTAAAAAAGCACGAGCGGAGCGACGAAGAGGCGCAGGATGCCGAAGAAGTTTTTGAAGAACTTGAAGTCGAGGCCGAACTCCCACGAGTGCTTCCAGTAGAGATATTCGATGTTGTTGATGATCGCGGGGAAGACGATGCCGAGGAGCATGGCGCTGGCGAGGATCGCGGTCATGAAGAGGTTTTTGATCGGCAGCCGCCACCACGAATATTCCTTCGTGCCCCATGCCCGATTCACGCCATGCACGAGGGCCTGGAAGAAACGCAGCGCGCTCCAGGCGAGGACGGCGAACGCGATCAGGCCCGCGCTGCCCCGCGACTTTACCACGCCCTGAATGGTGCGGATGATCTGCGTCGAGGCGGTCGGATCGGGCAGATACTCCTGCACGGCCGCAGTGATGCGCTGGGTCGCCTCCTCCTGGTTGCCGAGGAAGCTGGTGAAGACGGTGATGAGCAAAACGATCAGGGGGAAGAGCGCGAAGAAGGCATAGTAGGCAAAGGAGGCCGCGCGCTGCTCACCGTCGGTCTCGTCGAACTTGATGAGCGCCCGCCACAACACCGAACCCGACATCTTCAAGCCACGCAGGAATCGTGGCCAGGCGCGGGTGCGGAGATGGTAGAGAGCGTTCACGGCGCTGAACCTACGCACGAAGAATTCGCGCGGCCAGTCTTCCGGCGTGTAGGCGAGCGCGTCTCGCCTCGCAACGCGTGGGAAGCGGAACCCGCGGGCGAAACTGTGGCTGGCGCGGAGGGGGGTGTCCGCGGGCGTGTTCCGGTCGCGGGACGATGGCCGCGGCGCAACGCGCTCACCGGGCAACGAAGTTGCGCAGACAAGTGCGTTCCCAAACAGAGTTTGGGAACGAGGGGTGAGAGAACGAGGGGTGAGTTTGCAAAATCGGGATACCCGTCTGAGGCCGGAGTGTTGCGCGGCCAGAGGCGCGCGCCTACTTGCGCCGGGGGAGGCAGCGGCTAGCCTCTCCCCCCGATGCCGGAAGCCGTTGAGTCGCCAAGTCCCCTGAAGCCGAAACGCGGCTGGTTCCGTCGCGCGCTGCGGTGGATGGTTATCGCGCTGCTCGTGGCGGTCATTTTCCATCGCCCGCTCTTTCATTTCACGGTGCGCCTCGCGCTCCGGGCGGTGGCGGCGCGGATGCACCTCGCGCTGGACCTGAGAACCTCGGGCACCATCTTCACCAATCTGACCGTGGAGGACGTGCGGGCGCGCGCAGAGGGAGACGGCCCGACGCCGATCCGGGTGATCGATATCAAGGAAGTGCGGCTCGACTACAGCCTGCCGATGCTGGTGCGGCATGGCGTGGGTGAATTCCTCCGCAGCTACGAGATCCATCAAGCAAATCTCGAACTGGTCGCCATGCCGAGCCGGACCAAACGGGAACGGAAGGAAAAGGTGGCGATCGCGAGGCTGCTCAACGACATCCTCGGCCAGCCCGCCGCTTATTCAGACCGGGTCTGGATCGACGATTTCAGCATCACGGTCACGGCGCCGGAGAATGTGACCGAGGTCAAAGGTGTGCACCTTCGCCTCGACCCGGAAAAGGCCGGCTACCTGCGCGTCGCGCGGCTCGCCGCGCCGGGAGTGCCGGTGTGGGAAAACCTGAGCGCTGAGACGAGCTACACGGATCGCAATTTCTTCATCAAAGACTTGCGCCTTTCGCCCGAACTGGTGCTCGATGAGGTGAACTTCGACGCCTCGCAGCGCGCTCAGAACAAGGGAAGCGTCTCGATCAAAGCGAGCGCCTTCGGCGGGACCGCCGCGCTGGAACTGTCCGGCAGCCAGCTCCAGAAGCAGGGCGAAAATCTCGAAAAAGCCTATGACACGACGCTGAAGGTGGAACTCGCGAACATTGCGATCGACCGCGCGGCCACGTACTTCATGACGCCGGTGCCTCCGCTGTCGCGGCTCTCGCGGCTCTCGGTCCACTTCAACGGCGAACCGGAGAAACCACGCACGTGGCGGGGCAATCTGGCGGCGCGAGTGGAGACCATCGCGGCCGGTCCGGTGAAGATCGATGCCGTCGGGTTGACTGCGACCTTCGACGCCGGACGGGCGGACGTCACGGCTGGCGAGGTGACCGCGGGAAAAAGCCGCGTCGGTTTCGTGGCGAAAATAGGGCTGCCGGAATCCGTGAATGATTTCCCGAAGAGTGATGTGGAGGCGGCGCTGAAGATCGACGCACCCGATCTGCCGGCGCTGACCGCGATGATGCCGCAGCCGCTGAATGGCGCGGTGACCGGCGGTGGCACGATCATCCTTCGCGCCGGCCAGGCGCGCGCCGAGCTGGCGCTGGATGCCCGGGAAGTCGCGAATCCCGACCTCGCGCTCGCCTCGGGGAAGATCACAATTCAGGCGATCAAGCAGATCGAACCACGGCTGCCCGGGCCCTTCGATGGCCTCGACGGACGCGTCACGGCCGAACTCGGCGCGGTGCGTTTCAAGACGCTCAATCTCGACGCCGCCCGGATCGATGTGGAAGCGCACAGCCGCTTCGTGAAACTGCACGCGGTGGAGGTCACGCGCGGGGAAAATTTCGTCTCCGCGGAAGGCAGCGCGCGCATCCCGCAGGATCCCAAGGAGATCGCGAAGACGCCCGGTGAAGCGCAATTCAAGATCCATGTGCCACACCTCGGCGCCTTTGGCATCGCGGCGAAGGAGCAGACGCTCACCGGGCAGATCGAGGGGGAAGGCTCCGTCAAAATCGTGGATGGCGCGCTCACCGGTGGAGTGAAGATCGAAGGCGGTGCGTTCAAGCTCGGCGGCTTCACGGCCGAGCGGCTGGTGGCAAAGATCGATGTGGCGGATCAGGTGGCGGTGATCGATCAACTCGCCATCCAACTCAACGGCACTGACCAGATCGTCGCCAACGGCAAGGCGGGTCTCGCCAAGCCGATGAGCTACGACGGCGGCTTGCTCGTGGACATCAAGAATCTCGCCGCGTTGCAGCCATTGCTCGAAGTCTTCGGGCAGCGACAACCGCTTGCCGGAGCGCTCAGTTTTCAATGGACCGGAAAGGGCCAGCTCGATCCGCAAAGCCACGGAGGCCAGCTTGATCTCGCGCTGGCGAAGGCGAAAGTTGGCACAGTGGAATTGAGCGAGGTCCGCCTGGGCGGCCTTTACACGCCGGAGTTTGCCGAGTCGAAACCGTTTCGAATCGTCGCCGGCGCGACCAGTCTCGCCGGCGTTATCGAGTACCGGGAATCGAAGCTGCGCCTTAAGGATCTGCAATTCGAGCAGGCCGGGATTTCCGTGCTCACCGGCTTCCTCTACGTCCCGTTTGATCCGGCAAATCTGAAACAGCCCGTCGCCTTCGATCAGCGCATCGCGGCGAATATCAACACCAACAAGCTGGACGTGGAGAAGCTGCTCGCGAGCTTCGGCCAGCCGTCGCCGGTCTCGGGCGCCTTCACGGCAAATCTGGTCGCGGGCGGCACGCTGCTCCAGCCCTTCGCGCATGTGAAGGTCGCCGCGGAACGGCTCCAGGCCAACGCCGCGAAGCAATTCGATCCCAGTGCGCTGGCGCTCGACCTTCACTATTCCAACAAGGAACTGACCCTCGCGGCGACCGTGAAGCAGCCGCAGATCCAGCCGTTGACGATCAAGGCGCGAGCGCCGCTCGACCTCGAAGCAACGGTCCAAACCAAGAGGCTCGATCCGAACCTGCCGATCGAGGCCAGCGCCCAACTCCCGGCAAGCTCCCTCGCGTTTGTGCCGAAGATGGCACCCCAAGTCCGCCGGATCGATGGCACGGCGGCGCTCGACGTGCGCGTGGGTGGGACGGTGGGAAAGCCGGTCTTCAGCGGCGGGGCCGTGATCGACCTGAAAGGCGCGCGCATGGCGGATGAAAAGTTTCCGGCGATCGGGATGTTTCGCGGCAAGCTCGCCTTCGCTGAGGACAAGCTGAGCCTCCAGACTTTCGAAGGCGAAGCGGGCGGCGGGAAATTCAAGATGAGCGGGACGGTCTCCGTCGCGGATCGAAAGAATCCGGTCTTCGCGCTGCGGCTGGAATCCGACGAGGTGCTGGTGAAACGCGACGACTCGATCACGATCCGCGCCGACACCGATGTGAAGCTCGATGGCCCGCTCACCGCGGCCACCGTCAGCGGCACGATGCACGTCGTCCACAGCCGCTTCTTCCGCGAGATCGACATCCTGCCGATCGCCCTGCCGGGCAAGCCGAAGCCCGCGCCGAAAGTCGCGCAGGCCGGGCCATCGACGGTTTCGATTCCGACGCCGCCGCTGCGCGATTGGAAGTTCGATCTCGCGATCAAGACCCGCGAGGACGACCCATTTCTCATCCGCGGCAATCTCGCCAATGGCGCGATCTCGCTCAATCTCAAGCTCGGCGGCACGGGGCTCGCGCCCTACCTCGAAGGCACCGCAAAGATCGAGCAATTCGTCGCCACCCTGCCGTTCAGCAAGCTCTCGATCACCAGCGGATTTCTCGCGTTCACCAAGGACCTGCCCTTCCAGCCGTCGATGGAATTCCAGGCGGAATCGCGAGTGCGCGACTACCTCGTGCATGCCTTCATCTACGGCAAGGCGACCGACCCGCAGGTGCAACTCAACAGCGAACCTCCCCTGCCCCACGCCGACATCGTCTCGCTCCTCGCCACCGGGACCACGACCAGCGAACTCGCGGGAAGCGCCGATGCCCTCGCAAGCCGCGCGGCGATGCTCGCGGTGAAGCAACTCTACCAAAAAGTCTTCAAACGCGGCGCGGCGCCACCGCCGGATTCCGCGGCGAAGGCGGACACCGGTTCGATGCTCGACCGCTTCGATGTGGAACTCGGAGCGCTGAGCAATCGCAGCAGCGGTCAGGATGTAAAAGCGCGGTTCAAAGTAACCGACCAGGTTTATCTCATGGGCGACCTCGGCGTGGATGGGAACTTCACGGGCAGCCTGAAATACCTCATTCGTTTCCGGTGATTGGACCACGACTCATATTGGACAAACTGATGGTGATGCGGAGCGCGGCTCGCCTCGAACGGCGTGCGCAGCGGCAAAGCTGCCCCACCCGAAAACCGTCATTCCGAGCGGAGCGGAGCGAAGCCGAGGAATCTCTCGCATCCGAGGGCGGAGGGGGTGCGGAGCACGAACGCGACAACGCTCCGCACCACCGCTGCCCGCTGATGCGAGAGATTCCTCG